>JBKHYG010000001.1:0-9624 GCA_046565595.1 Actinomycetota bacterium
CAACGGCGGTGGCACAGGCGGCGAAGTGGTTGAAGATCCCGCGCGGTCCCGTCGTCGTGACGATCTCTTCGTCGCGTACGGTCGATGAGGTCCTGAAAGCGCTTCGACCCACGGAGGCTCGCTTCCTCCAGTCATCTCCAGAGGGCGAAGGCAAGGCTGCCGCAGCGCGCGCCAGACGAGCGGGCCTGACCGCCAGGGTGATCCCAGACACGCATGCTGGACGCACGCTGCTCGATGCAGACCTGGTGGTGATGGGAGCCGATGCCATCGGACCGACGGTGGTGAACAAGATCGGATCGCGCGCATTAGCTCTGCTAGCGGCTGACTCGAAGGTCCCCGCGTATGTGTTCGCTGACCGGACCAAGCTCGTGCCGCCTTCGATAGCACTTAGGGCTGTGCCGCCCTACGAGCCCTTCGATGCGTCACTGGTTGCCGCGATCATCACCGAGGATGGGCCTGTCCGGCCTGCAACGCTACGGTCCGTGCGCTCGCGGGAAGTCGCGAAGCAGATCTGGCGGGCTGCGGGCTTCCGCGGAGATCCGCCTGGGTCCTGACCGTGCTCAGTCGCGTGGGGCGAGCAGCGCCTGAGTGACCGTCATCGTCGCAACCAGCCGGTCGCGATCATCGGTCACCCGCACCTCCAGGACCTGCGTCCTAGATCCCCTATGGACCTCGTGGGCTGACGCGTGCAAGACACCCTCGGTGATGGCCCGCATGAAGTTCACCTGGAACTGGATGGTCGAGAAGTTCCATCCCTGCTCTAGTGCTGGAAGTGTCGCCCAGGCTGCACATGAGTCCCCGAGGGTGGCGATCGCTCCTCCGTGCACGAACCGTCCGGGGTGCATCGTGTGGAGGCCAACCGGCATCGAGGCGGTCGCCTTACCCGGACCCGCGGAGGTGATCTCGATACCAAGCGCCTCGACCAAGGTCCCCTGGAAGATCTCGGCCTGGCGCGCCAGCGCGCTCTCGAGATCGGTGGTTCGGTCCGGTATGCCATGATCCTGCTGCATGGAGGTCATGCGGGATGGATACCAGAGGATGTACCATCGTGCGAGATGCGCCTCCGCGCCCTTCCTCTGATCCTGGTCGTCCTGCTTTCGGCCCAGCCTGCGATGGCGTACCGGCCCGAAGACACACCGCGCCGACGGCTCGACGCCGCTACCGCCGACGCTCGTTCCCACAGCGCCGCCCGGGGCGCGACGCTCGGGATGCTGGTGCTACGAGAGGGAGTCCCGATCATGCGCGTCAACAAAGATGCGGCGATGATCCCCGCTTCGTTGACCAAACTCGCAACCACCGTGGCAGCGATCCATCGCTTCGGTCCCGAGCATCGGATGCCCACGATCGTGCGAGCCTCGGGCGGAAGCCCCTCCCGACCGGCGACCTTGATAATGGTTGGGCGGGGCGATCCGACCTTCTCCACCGAGGCCTATCGTCGCAAGCGGTACCTGCCAGATCCAGACGACCGGATCCAGAGACCTGCCTTCGCCAGCGGCAGCGCCACCGTTGAAGGGTTGGCGGCGCTGGTGAAAGCCGCCGGGGTCCGTTCGGTCGTGGGGGACCTTATCGCCGATGAGTCTTGGTTCGATACCGACCGGGTTCCCGACGGATGGCCTGCCAGCTACTTCTCCGGCGACCCGCAGAGCGGCTATCACTCGGCCCTGGTCGTGAACGAAGGCCGAACCGATCTGACCCGGCGCAACATCCATCCGAGACCCGCACTTCAGGCCGCCAACACCTTGCGCTCGGCGCTTAGGTCACAAGGGATCACCATCGGCGGTTCGGTACGGATCGGACGAACCCCTGATGGCAGCCGAGAGGTCGCTCGCGTCGAGTCGCCACCGATGGCCGAGATCGTGGACTTCATCAACCGGTATTCGGCCAACTTCCAGGCCGACATGGTCTTCAAGGCGCTCGGGGCTAGATACGGCAACCGAGGTTCTTACGCCGAGGCAGAACGGATCGTGGTGTCCTCGCTACGGGCCTTCGGTATACCGACCGAGGGCCTCGATCTGAAGGACGGCAGCGGGCTGTCGAGGAGCGGGCGGCTGACTGCTACCACCATCGCGTACACGCTCGAAGCGATCCGAACGCGCCCGAAGTTGCGATCCGTTTGGGAGTCACTGCCTGTGTCCGGCGGCCCCGGGACGCTGGAGAGACGGCTCAACCGTTGGCCGACCCGTGGCAATCTGCGTGCGAAGACCGGGCTCCTTCGGTATGTGCGCGGGTTGGCGGGGATCGTCCGCGATAGGGACGGGGCCTACATCGTGTTCGCCTCGATGTACAACCGGGGCCGTTCGGCGATCGCCCTGGGCATTCCCCTGGACCTGCTGACCCTATCCTTCGCGTATCACCCGTTCGGTCGCTGACGCGACGGATGGCGCACGCTCGGACTCCGTCCCGCTGGCAGGCCGACGGGCTGCCGAAGCGTCGCATCGTGCGTCCACTCTCGCGCGTCTTGAGCTAGGAGATGGTGGAGGGTCGGCCCTCACCTGGCCGACCCTCCGTTCGTGACGCGCTGACGCTCTAGCGTCGCGCATCTGCGCTATGAGATGTTGACGATCGACGCCACGCTCGGCACACCGTCGGCACTGATCGCGAAGAGGTAGTAGTACCCGGGCGGAACGATCGTCGAGCCTGGGACCGTCGCGTTGTAGTAGTGGTTGGTGCCGATCGCATCCAGCTTGATCGTCCGGGCGTCTGCGTCGGTCACATGTGTCTGAGCGGGCAGACGGCTGAGCACGAGCTCGGCGGCGTCGGGTGACCCGCTGTCCAACTCGACCGAGAAGGGCTGACCGTTGGCTAGAGCGTTCGAGGAAACCTGGCTGATGACTGGACGCTCTCCGGCGTAGAGGTACGGCGGGAAGAAGCGCTCGAACGACGGGTCGCGGAGATTGTTGTTCATCAGGCCGCCACTGAGGTCATCGGTGTCGGGCTGTGCCGAGCCGTAACCCCAGTTGATCGGCGAGTGTCCACCGACCAGGATCGAGCCGTCCTTCAGCAGGATCGCCGAGTTGTGGTAGACGCGGTCACGAGCGCCGCTCGCAAGCGGGGTCCAACTCTGGCCGTCGAACATCTCGACCTGACGGACCGCCTTGGCAGAACCAGGAGCGATGACATCGTCCAGGGTTCCACCGTTGAAGGCGAGGACATCTCCGGTCGGGAGCGTCACGGCCGTGGAGAACCACCTGCTGTTGTTCAGGTCGGGGCCGAGTTCCGTTGATGCTTCGACCTTGCCGTCTTCGTTGGCATCGGTGAGTGTGAGGATCTCGGTCTTGTTGTGAGCCAGATAGGTGCCTGGGCTGACGCCGAGGGTTCCACCAGCCATCAGGACGCGGGCGGTGTCGTAGTCGCCCTCGTCGTTCGGCTCGAGGCGCAGGAGCGACTCTGCGGCACCGCTGCGAGCTGCCAGAGGGCCGACGCCGATGTCTCGCCAGGTGTTGGTGTCCGGATCGAAGGCAGCCTGGTTGTTCCAGCTGAGCTCGTCGACATCCTGACCCATCGGGTTGAACTGCTGGCCGTTAGCGGTGAAGACGATCTCTCCGGTGGGGGCCAGATGCATCCGCGCGAACAGCGGAAGCGACTTGTTGGCCGTGTCCGGGTTGTCGCTCCAGGTGTCGGTGATCGGGTCGAAGACCTCGGTCTGGACGACATTGCGCGGCAGCACATCGGAGGCCTCGCCATCGGGGGTGTTGGCCAGAGAGGTGTTGTAGACCAGCTTGCTCACACCACCAGCGACGAACAACTTGCCATCGGGAAGCGTCACCAGGGTGGGGTACCACCGGCGCCAGCGCATGTCTCCGACACGCTCCCAGGCTCCGCCGCCATCGGCGGTGAACACGCGGGTGTGCTGGCTCCCGAACAGCTCCGAACCCATGCCTGAGTATCCGGTTGGGTTGTCCTCGAGAGCGGTGCCTTCGAAGTCATTCTGATAGGTGTAGAGCGTTCCGCCTGTTGCCAGCAGGCGACCGTCACTGAGCAGACGCTGGTCTGCGCAGAACAGGTTGTCGCCGCCGCCGGTCGGGTTGACCGCCGGCTCACTGATCAACGGGGCATCGGTGTAGTCGTCACCGAGGTCCAGGATGCGGGAACGGTCCTTAGTCTCGAGAGCGTCTGGGAGGAAGACCGTAGCGAACTGCGCATTCTGGATGTCGCTGAGGCCGTCCCAGTACAGAACCTTGCCGTCGGGCAGGACGACCGCGGACGCTGCCGTCGGGTACCTGCCGGCCTCTTCGATCGTGTTCGGAGCGGCGGCATCGAAATCGCCGTTCTCGCTGAAGGGGGCGTCGAAGCACCCCTCGGTGGCTGCGTTCGCGCATGCAGGAGCGTCTCCTGCTGCCGCGAACGGAGACCCTGGGGTCCCAAGGACCGTGGAGATGGCGGCTGCGAAAGCAACCCCCAAACGCAACGGCTTACGCATCGGTTCTCTCCTCGAAGTAGTAGTTGGCTCCTCTTAACCCCTTCGATTCCACGCCGACCAGCCAGATTCCTTCCTGACGGTCGGGACTCAGGGTGTAGGTAGCGGGCTCGGTATCCGGGTCGTCACGGGCTGCGGAGAGGGTGGATCGGGTAGTCCAACGCCCGGCAAGGTTCCCTCTGGCAGCAGGATCGCATACGCAGCCTCCGCAGAGTTGTCAGTTTCGTCCGATTCCACTAACGACTCGGCTCCGTCGGCGCCGACTCGTACCTCGAAGTCGCCAACCTTGTTGAAGGTCGTCCAATCCTGGTTGACCTCTACCTGACCACCCGCGAGCAACGCGGAGATCTCTGCATCGCCGAACCTCGTCCACTCCGTTGCGCCGACGGGGCGATAGTCGAAGTGCACCCTCGAGCCCGGAGCTGCAGCCTCTCCGATGTTGCTCACCAGCGCCTTCACCCGTACCGAGGTTCCAAGCGGCGTCTGATGGAACGAGATCTGGTCCACGATCAGGTTCGGCAGTGCGCCGGACCCGTCCAGGACGGTGATGGTCCCTCCGAACCGGTGGATCGCACACTGGTAGGGATAGATGCCGGCGACATCGAAGGTGACCGTGAACTCGTCCCCTGTCCCGAGGTCTTCGCCGCGGTCCCGGAGCGTGTCGAAGACGCAGTCGGCCGGATCGTTGCGCATGTCCAACCGGGGACAACGCTCGTGGGTGACGGTGTGCACACGAGGAGCGTGGTTGTCCCATCGGACGCTGTCTCCGACCCGTATGACGACATCGGTCGGCGAGAAGGACGGGATCGGCAAGGTGTCCAGCGTGTGCACATGCGCGGTGACCGGGTGCTGCTCTGAAGAGGCAGGCTGCATCGCCCCGGTGGAGACCAGGGCGAAAGCCGACAACACGGCCGCGCAGGATCGCAACATCTAAGGGATGATTCTCCCAAGACCCACCGGTACCCTGCTCGAAGCAGGATGAAGGGTGTGAGATGAGGAATCTGTCCGTGATGCGAAGGCGCTTGACCATGTGTGCGCTTGCGCTGGCTTGCCTTGCCAGCGCAGCCCCCGCTCCTGCATCCTCCTCGTCGGCCCCAGGGCTGGATGACATCTTCGACGCGGTCGGTACCTTGGCAGGCCAGGCCAAGCGAGGCCCGCTGCAGCCGATCGACCTGTCGCAACTTACGACCGCCAAAGCTCAGCTCGGCCTTGATGATGTTCGACTCGACCGATGGCTGGTTCAACTTCCCTCGAGCCAGAGGGAGGCCGTCGCTGGAATGGTCGTGGCCGTATCCGAGGCGACGCTCGCCGTGCGAGACGCCTTGTCGTCAGGGCGCACGATCGACCAGGCGGCGATCACGGCCGCAGGGTTAGATCTGGTGAGGCGCCTTGGCCCGATGCGGACCGAACTCTCGCGCATCCGGGTTCAGCAAGCGAGTTGCTTCGGCGACAACATCTTGTGCGTGGGAACCGAAGGCGACGATCGTTGGGAGGACGAGGTACAGATCCTGATCGATCCAGCCGGCGACGACACCTATCTGAACAACGCCGGCGGCACGATCAACGAGACGCTCTTCCCGGCCGCCGCTGGATGCACCTTCGGCGGAGGTACCACCGGCCGTGCGGCCCCCAACCTCGGGTGCACCGCGACGCCAAGCACCGTCTGCACCTACGACACCGCTAACCGCGCGACCGATCGCGATGACCTCCCCGTGGTCGGGATACCCGGGCACACCGATCCTGGTCAGGGTGACGCCGACTCGGGCTCATGCGGCAGCGACGAACGGTTCGACCGGACGATCGCCGGCGCCCAAGGGACCCCGCAAGAGGCCCACGGGCGGCTGGTATCCGTCGCGCTCGATCTGGACGGGTCCGACACCTACCTTGCCCCTTGGAGTCACGAGGATCCCCTCTTCGATCTGTTGGAGGACTGCTTCCCTGGCGACGCCTCGAAGGTCAACACCAACCGCGACTTCGTGCAAGGCTCAGCCCTCGGCGGGATCGGGATCTTGTGGGACGACGGCGATGGGAACGACAACTTCCGAGGACGGCTGAACTCGCAAGGCAGCGGTCATGTCGGAGGCTTCGGTGCGCTGCTGACCACGGGACGCGGAGATGCGACCTTCTGGGCGGATCGCTTGAGCCAGGGCAACGGGATCGGCGGGGGCGTCGGAGTGCTAGCAAACCTCAAGGACGGCGCTCAGGCCTACCTGCTTGATCCACCCGAGGTCTACCGGAACGAGTTCTCGCCTAACGCACGCGGCTGCCAGCAGGAAGGGCGAGCCGGACAAGGTCAGGGCGGCTTCGGAGGGATCGGCGTCCTAGCAACCCTTGGCGGCTCCTCCAGCACCTACCGTGCCGTTACCCATGTGACCGAAGAAGCTTTCCCCTACTCCCCCGTCCTGGATGCCGACGGCGAACCAGCGCTGGTGCCAGGAACCGACGCGCAAGGATCCGGCGAATCGTTCCCGATCTCGGCGACCATGGGCGGTGTCGTGCTCGGTGCCGGTCTGCTCGTCGATGACACAGCGGGCGACTCGAGGACCTGTGCGCAGCATCGACGGGCCGGGATGGTCCGCGGGTCGACGACATCTGTCGGAGAGGATCTCTCCACCATCGGTCTCCCGGATCGTTCGTGCGGCGCGTTCAACACGATGCCCGAGTTCGCGGCCGGGTCGCTCGGTGAAGCGATCGGGCATCTGCTCGGAGGAGCTGTCGGAGTGAGGGTCGTGCTGTGATGCTTCGCTTCGTCTCGGTCGCGTTGGGTCTGATATCTCTGCTCACACCAGCGCTCGGCCACGAGGGGGAGGTCCAATGTCGGCGCCTGGGTGGCCTGACCCCCGTGTGCGACCGGGTCGGACAGGTCGAACAGGGACTCGCCCGAGCGGGTGTCTCTTACGCCGACCTGACCGACGATCCCGTGCTGGTGATCGATGTCCGAGACTTCTCCTTCGCGCCGCGCGTCTTCCAGATCTTCGATGGGCAGCGCGTGATCTTCCGAAATGGCAATCCGATGGGCGGCAATCGTCACTCGTTAGCTTCGAGCGATCTAGGGGGCGACCGTCCGATCCTGCCCGTCCCGGGTGGCGGCTTCGGCGGAGGCCGTGCGTTCCGCAGTGGACTGCTGCAACCGGGCGAGAGCTTCATCTTGGATGTGAGGATCGCCACGATGGACCCTGAGGCGTACATGCCGACCGGTCTCGGCGACTACATCATCGGCTTCCACTGCTATGTGCATGGCGCGAGTCAGATGAACGGCTACATCCGGGTGCTTCCCAGGGTCTGACGCCCGCTAACCTGCTGGCTCATGCAAGCCAGACCCATGGTCGTGACCTCCGATGGGAACCGTCTCCCAGGCGAGGTGGTGGGATCGAGCGACCCCAAGGCACTGTTGATCATCTGTCACGGCATCCCGAGCGGCAATCCACCTGACCCCAACGACGACGATCCTGGCTATCCGGGACTAGCGCGGATCTTCGCCGAGCGCGGCTACACATCGGCCTGGTTCGACCTGCGCGGCGTGAGGGAAGCGGAAGGGAACTTCAGCGTGCGGGGATGGGAAGCGGACCTGGCTTCCATCTTGGATGCCCTCGCCGATGTTGCTCCCGGTCGCCCGCGCGTCCTGCTCGGCTCGAGCGGCTCGGGTCCTACGGTCTTGCGGGTCGCTGCCTCGAGGCCAGAGGTTGCTGGCGTCGCGACGCTCGCGGGCGTGGCGACCTGGACCGAGGAGGGATTCCTCCCGGACCCTGACACGCTGATCGCTCACTTCCGCAACATCGGGCTGATCCGTGACCCGTCGTTCCCTTCCTCTGAAGCCGGGTGGTTCGCGGAGTTCACCGAAGGGCCGCTGATCGCCGCCGCGAGCCTGGCCGGCCGACCTCTACTGATCGTGCACGGCGAGGCCGACACGATCGTCCCCTACCATCACGCGGAGTTGCTCTTCGAGGCAGCCGGCGAACCGAAAGAGATCGTTCGGATCCCGGAGGGCACCCACCAGCTCCGGCGGGATCCGAGGGCGATAGACGCGGTAGCGGACTGGCTCTCGAGACGGTTCGGTTGAACCGAACCCGCGTCACTCAGCCCACGCGGAAGGCACGGAAGGCTTCCGCAGCCGGAGAGCCGATCGACTCTCCTAACTTGGCGCACCACCCGACGACCATGTCCTGAACCCCTTGCCGGTCGTCGTGTTGACTCTCGTGGCATCCCAGAGCCTCGAGTTTGCGGTCGAGGGCTCCCGCGATATCGACGACGAAGTCGCCACCCTCGAAGGCCTGCAGCAGGAGCACCTTCGGCAGATGCGGTTCGAGGCCTTCATCGCGCCGCAGATGTTGAAACATCAGTCCGCTCGAGGCATCCGGGTTGATGCTTCGGCAGACGACCTCACCGATCGCGATGTGATCGGGATGGTTCACATACGCCTCCATGGCGAATCGAACCGTGGGATCAGATGTGACGATGACATCCGGCTTAGCCCTGCGGATCTCCCTGGCGACCGCCTCTCGGAGTTCCAGCGTCGGATAGAGCTCGCCATCTTCGAAGCCCAATGTCACCAGATGCTTCACGCCCAGAACATCGCATGCGGCGCGCTGCTCGGCATAGCGGAGTTCGGTGAGGCGCTCGCGACTCATGTCGGGATCGCTCGAGCCAGATGCACCGTTGGTGGCGAGCACATAGGTCCACTCGACACCTTGGTCTGCCCAGGTTGCAGCCAGTCCTGCGTTTCCAAACTCAGCGTCATCAGGGTGAGCGAAGATCGCCATCGCCCTGTCGACCAACACATCTTCCAAGATGGTGACCGTCATGCGTCAGGACTCTATCTGGACGCAGGCGCACCACTGCAGCTCAGTCGGAGCCGGCGACCGTTCGAACCTCTCGTAGGGAGTCGAGGTAGTGATCGGGCAGACCGAAGTGATCGCCTCCGCGTATGAGCGCTTCCATGTAGGTGATGCTTGGGGGATGCGGGGTGTCATCGAGGGTCCTGTAGTAGAGAGCGTCGAGGGTCTGGGTGCCTAGACCGATAGGCGACACGACCTGACGGTAGATCCCCTGCGCGACACCTTCGTAGGCGTCCAGCGTGGCAACATGCGTATCGGTGAGTCGCCACGCGACACCCCAGACGGTCGAGTCTTGGGCCGGTATGACCGTCGCCACGCCGCCCTCCCAATGATGCGAGTCGAAGGTGAACGCCAGCCGATGATCAGCCAGGC
>JBKHYG010000002.1:0-27614 GCA_046565595.1 Actinomycetota bacterium
GAGTAGACCTCTTCGATGTCTTGGAACTCGTCAGCGATGATCGCTTCGAGGTCCTTGTCGGTGATCTCGATCTTGCGGTCCACCAGGTCTTTGAATCTCGCGAACGCTCGCGTCAGGTCATCAGAGGAGAGCTGGAAGCCCATCTCCTCGATCGTCTTCGCGAACGCGTGCCGACCCGAGTGCTTGCCGAGCACGATCTTGCCGCCCTCGACGCCGATGTCGGCGGCCTCGATGATCTCGTAGGTGAGCCTGTCCTGCAGCACGCCATGCTGATGGATGCCGCTCTCGTGCGAGAACGCGTTCTCGCCGACGATCGCCTTGTTGCGCTGAACCTGGTATCCGGTCAGCAGCGTTACTAGCCGCGAGGTGCGCGCGATCTCGCGTGTGTTGATCTGCGTGTCGAGGTTCATCAGGTCGCGTCGCGTTCGCAGAGCCATGACGACCTCTTCGATCGAGCAGTTGCCTGCACGCTCGCCGATGCCGTTGATCGCGCCCTCGATCTGTCGAGCCCCGTTCCGAACGGCTTCAAGCGAGTTGCTGACGGCAAGCCCGAGGTCGTTGTGGCAATGGACGCTTACGGTCGCTTCGGCCAGGCGGGGGACGCGTTCGAAGCATTCGGCGATCAGCGCACCGAAGTCATACGGGATGGCGTATCCGACGGTGTCGGGGATGTTGATGGTCGTCGCGCCTGCTTCGAGGGTGGCTTCGATGATTGCGAACAGGAACTCGGGGTCGGTTCGGGTCGCATCCTGAGGACTGAACTCGACATCCGAGGTATATCCCTTGGCTCGTTGGACCCCGGCTACGGCCTGCGCGAGGATCTCGTCCTCGGTGGCATTCAGCATGTACTTGCGGTGGATGTCGCTGGTCGACAGGAAGACATGAAGGCGAGGCTTCGGGTTGATGCTGATTGCTTCCCATGCGCGGTCGATGTCTTCGTCGTTGCAGCGGGCCAGAGCCGCGATGGTCGGCCCCTTGACCGAGTCCGCTATAGCCCGGACCGCGTCGAAGTCGCCTTGGCTGGTTCGCGGGAACCCGGCCTCTATGACATCCACATTCAACCGAGCGAGCTGTTCGGCGATCTCGAGCTTCTCTTTGACGCTCAGGTTGATGCCGGGCGACTGTTCCCCGTCCCGGAGCGTCGTGTCGAAGATGATGACCTGATCCATGCGTTGCCTCCTGGCTATGTGGCCAGGCTACCGACTCGAGCAGTGATGGTCAGAGCCTTCCGCAGGTTTCGTTTCACAGCTCTAGGGAGATGGCGTCCTTGGCGCCGGAACCTTCGCGAAGCCTCTCGAGGGTATCCGGCGGGATCGGTTGGTCGACGGCCAGAGCCATCAGAGCTTCCCCTCCGCGCTCTTGGCGTCCCACACGCATGTCGCTGATGTTGATCTGGGTCTCGCCGAGGATCGTGCCGATCGCGCCGATGACACCGGGACGATCGTCGTAACGCAGGAAGCACATCCACTCGCCGGGAGGCATCTCGACAGCGAAGTCATAGATGCCCGTGATCCTCGGGGAGCCGTCCGGCCCTACGACCGTTCCGCTGACAACGGTCCCATCGGCTGCGCGGATCTCAAGTTGGTTCGCATAGCCGCGATGGGTCGTGTGCTTCTCCTCGCGGTACTGCATACCGCGTTCCGAGGCGAGGAGCGGAGCGTTCACGAAGGTGACCGGCTCGTGGACGACCGGGGTCAGCATCCCCTTCAGTGCCGAGAGCGTGACCACACGAACATCCTCGTTCGAGATCGGCCCGTGATAGGTGACCGCGACCTCGCCCCCGATGCCCCCAGCGATGCCACAGAAGATCTTTCCGAGCGTCTCGGCCAGCGGCAGGAACGGCCGGACGACATCAGAGAGTTCCCTCCCTGCATCCACATTCACCGCGTACGGCGCGAGGTCTCCCCTCAGCGCGATCGCAACCTGTTCGGCGATGGTCAACCCGGCCTTGTCCTGCGCCTCGGTGGTCGAGGCACCCAGGTGGGGAGTGACCACGATCTGGTCATGCTCGAACAGGGGCGACTCGGTGCATGGCTCCTGGACGAAGACATCGACCGCAGCCCCTGCGATCTGGCCAGAGCTGACGGCGTCCGCGAGCGCTTGTTCGTCGACCAATCCGCCTCGGGCGACATTTATCACCCGTGCTTCGGGCTTCAGCAGGGCGAGCCGCTCAGCGTTCAGGAGGTTCGCCGTCTCCGGGGTCTTCGGCAGATGGATGGTCACGAAATCCGCGACCTTCAGCGCATCTTCCAGATCCATCAGCTCGACACCGATCTGCGCGGCGCGCTGGGCGGATACGAACGGGTCGTATGCGACCAGCCGCATCCCGAACGCCATCGCTCGCTGGGCGACGAGTGTGCCTATGCGTCCCAGACCGAGGACTGCCAGCGTCTTGCCGTGTAGCTCGACGCCCTCGAACCTGGACCTCTCCCACTTCCCCGACCGGAGCGAGGTGTTCGCCTCCGGGATCCTCCGTGAGACGGCCAGAAGCAGTGCCATCGTGTGCTCTGCGGCGCTCAGGATGTTCGACTGAGGTGCGTTGACGACGACGACGCCCTGGCGTGTCGCGGCTTCGACATCGACATTGTCCAGGCCGACACCTGCCCGGCCGACGACCTTAAGGTTCGGAGCTCGCTCGAACAGCTCGGCGTCTGCCTTCGTCGCGCTGCGCACGATCAGCGCATCGGCTTCACCGATCCGGTCGAGCAACTCCTCTCGCTTCAGGCCGGTCGCGTCTACGACCTCGTGCCCCTCCGACCTGAGTAAGTCGGTGCCGCTGTCGGCGATCTTCTCGGCTATGAAGACCTTCATGCGCGCCGGAACACCTCTTGGGCGGCCGCGACACCGGTGCCGAACTTGACCGGGTAGCCCAGCTCATCCAACGCCAGCTCCAGGACCGCGATGGCCTGCAAGATGTCGATCCGCTCCAGATAGCCGATGTGACCGATGCGGAAGATCTTCCCCTTCAGATGATCCTGCCCTGGGGCGAAGATGATCGAGTACTTGGCTCGAACGAGTTTGGTCAACTCGTCGCCGTCCAATCCCTCTGGGCACTTGACCGCGGTGACGCACACGCTGCGATCCGGGTCTTCGCCGAAGATCTCGAGTCCCAGCGCGATGCACGCCTGCTTGACGGCCTCGCTCATGACCTCGTGGCGCCGGTAGGTGTTCTCGAGTCCCTCTTCTTTGATCAGGTCGATGGCGGCCGCGAGCCCGGCGTAGAGGGACACCGCCGGGGTGAAGGGAGTCTCCGGGACGGACTTCTCGTAGAACTCCTTGGTGCGCTTCCAGTCGAAGTAGAAGCGTGGCAGCGTCGCTTCCTCGGTCGCCGCCCAGGCGGCAGCAGAAACCGACACCGCGCCGATCCCCGGGCTCATCATCAACGCCTTCTGGCTGCCTGTGACGCACACATCGATCCCCCAAGCGTCGACCTTGATGCGAGCCGCTCCGACACCGCTGACGCTGTCCACGACATAGAGGGCCGAGTGGTCCTTCAAGACCTGCCCGATGGCTTCGAGATCGTTGACGACACCGGTCGAAGTCTCGGAGTGTTGAACGAGCACGGCCTTGGTGTCGTCGGCCAAGCGTGACTTGATCTCGTCGGCCTTCGCCGTCTGACCCCAAGGAACATCGACGAAGTCGACCTCGAGCCCGTAGGCCTCGCAGATCTTGCGGAACCGCTTGCCGAAGTTCCCGACGCTTACGACCATGACCTTGTCGCCGGCCGAGAACAGGTTGCAGACCGCGCTCTCCATCATCCCGGTACCAGAACAGGTGAAGGTCAAGACATCGTTCTCGGTCTCGAGGATCCACTTGAGGCCGTCGGTCACATCGGTCAGCAGCTTCGCGAAGCCGGGGCCGCGGTGGTAGACGATCGGGGCTCCCTGGGCTAGAAGCGCTTCTGGGGGAACCGGGGTCGGGCCGGGGGTCATCAGGATCTCGGGCTTACGCAACGGGCGTCCTTTCGGGGGTCTTCGAAGGCCTGTCAGGAACCGCATGGTAGTCCCGTTCAAGGGGCATCGTCTGGGCCTTCCTGGAAACACCGTCCGCAGGTGAGGTGCGGATACGATTCCGCCCGCCAATATCCGCGAGGGGGAATATGTGAAGACCCGATCACTCACGGTTGCGCTGGGGCTAGCCCTCATCGCTTCTGCCTGCAGCTCGACCACGAACCAACCCGACCTCCCAGAGAATGTCCTGAAGGTCGCCGCGGTCGACTACGGGTTCCAGATCACCGGTGAACCGGTATCTGGGTTGACCACGGTCGAGTTCAGCAACGAGGGCGAGGAACTACATCACGGGATCATCGGGAAGATCGGTGACGGTAAGACCAAGGCCGATGTCATGGACTTCCTAGAGAACGGCGGAGATGGCCCGCCTCCAGAGTGGTACGACGAATCACCGATCGACATCGGAGTGGTGGATCCGGGCCGCACCCAGACCGTCCAGATCGATCTGGCCGAGGCGGGGACCTATGTGTTCCTGTGCTTCATGCCCACCAAGGGCGGCGGACCTCCGCACGCGTTCAAGGGCATGGTCGAGACCTTCGAGATCGCAGAAGGTCCGTCCGAAGATGGGCCGCTGGTCACCGACACGATGGTCGAACTGACCGAGTACGAGGTCAAGATGGACGAGGAGATCCCGTCCGGACGCGTGTCGTTGGAGGTGCGGAACGCCGGGACCGAACCGCACGACCTCGTGGTCGTCCAGATCGACGAGGGCGTGACCGGAGCAGAGATCGACCAGTATTTCGAGGGCGGCCTACAGGGCGAGTCTCCGATCCGATTCTTCGCCGGCACCCATGAGTTCGAGCCTGGAAGGACGGTCCGGCTCGAGTTCGACCTCGAACCAGGCACCTACCAGTTCCTGTGTTCTGTCGAAACCGACGACGGCAAGAAGCACGCAGATGACCTCGGCATGCAGACCGAGGTCACGGTGGCGTAACGGGCCCCAACCAGCAAGACTGAGGCCGGAGCATCCGCTCCGGCCTCAGTGTTCGATCCCGTGCTTACCGGTTGGGTAGCCAGCTCATCATGCCGCGCAACTTCGAGCCGACCTGCTCGATCGGGTGCTTGGCAGCCTCCTCGCGGGTCTTCAGGAAGTTCTGCGCGCCGTCCTCGTTCTCGGCGATCCACTCCTTGGCGAACCTGCCGTCCTGGATCTCATCCAGGATCCTCTTCATCTCGGCCTTGGTCTCGGGCGTGACCACCCGCTTCCCACGCGAATAGTCGCCGTATTCGGCTGTGTCGCTGATCGAGTACCGCATCCGCTCGAACCCGCCCTCATAGAGCAGATCGACGATCAACTTCAGTTCGTGCAGGCACTCGAAGTAGGCGACCTCGGGCTGGTAGCCAGCCTCGATCAAGGTCTCGAACCCCGCCTGGATCAGCGCGCTCGCACCGCCACAAAGCACCGCCTGCTCTCCGAACAGGTCGGTTTCGGTCTCCTCTTTGAAGGTCGTCTCGATCACACCCGCCCGGGTCCCGCCGATGCCCTTGGCGTAGGCCAGAGCGATGTCGTGGGCCTCGCCGGTGGCGTCCTGCTCGACGGCGACCAGGCAGGGGGTGCCGGCGCCTTCGGTGTATGTGCGACGCACCAGGTGCCCAGGGCTCTTCGGCGCGATCATGAAGACATCGACGCCTTCTGGACACTCGATCTGACCAAAGACGATGTTGAAACCATGCGCGAACGCTAGAGCGGCTCCCGGTTTGAGATTGGGAGCGATCTCTTCGTCGTAGACGGCCTTCTGTTTGGTATCGGGCAGCAGGATCATCACGACATCAGCCGCCTTGGTGGCGTCTGCCACCGAGGTCACCTTGAGCCCGTCCTCCTCTGCCTTGGCGCGCGAAGCAGACCCCTCATAGAGCCCGACGACGACATCGACGCCGCTCTCCTTCAGGTTCAGAGCATGGGCATGCCCCTGGCTGCCATACCCGATCACCGCAACGGTCTTGCCTTCGAGAAGATCCAGATCCGCGTCTGAGTCGTAATAGATCTTGGCCACTGTTTCCCTTTCGTGATCTCAGCCGGCGCGTTCGACAGCCTTGAGCGCCCGGTCGTTGATGGCTCGGTCCCCTCTAGCGAGCGCGACTCGGCCCGTACGCACGAGTTCTCGGATGCCGTACTGGCCAAGCAGATCGGTCAAGGCCGCCAACTTGTCCGGAGAACCGGTCGCCTCGATCATCAGGGAGGCCGGGGCCACATCTACGATCTTCGATCGGAAGATGTCGACGATCTCGACGATCTGCGCACGCGATTCGGGTTTGGCCTTGACCTTGATCAACAGCAACTCGCGCTCGACCGCTCCCTCGGATTCGAGTTCGACGATCTTGAGGACATTGATCAACTTGTTCAGCTGCTTGGTGACCTGCTCGAGGGGTGAGGTTTCGACATCGACGACGATCGTCATCCGCGAGACCTCTGCGATCTCGGTCGGGCCCACCGCGAGTGAATGGATGTTGTAGCCACGGCGGCTGAACAGCCCCGATACGCGAGCAAGCACGCCGGGACGGTTCTCGACCAAGACCGAGAGTGTGTGCAAGGTAGCCATCAGTTGATCGCCTCCGGACGGTCGACGAGGACATCTCTGTGTTCGGATTCGTAGGCAGGACCGAGGATGATGTCATCGTTGGATGCACCCGCCGGAACCATGGGGTAACACTTCTCACGCGGATCCACGCGGAAGTCGATCACGACGCTTCGGTCGTCGATCTCCATGGCTTTCTGGATCGTCGCATCGACCTCACCCGGATCGCTGCAGCGCAGCCCGACGGCACCATAAGCCTCAGCCAGTTTCACATAATCCGGGATGCCGCCGTTCAAGAAGACCTCGCTGTATCGCTCCTCGTAGAAGAGTTCCTGCCATTGGCGGACCATCCCCAGGTACTCGTTGTTGATGATCGCGACCTTGATCGGGATGTCTTCGACCGTCATGGTGGCGAGTTCCTGGTTGGTCATCTGGAAGCAGCCATCCCCGTCGATCGCCCACACCGGCATCTCTGGTCGACCGACCTTGGCGCCCATTGCAGCCGGCACCGCGTATCCCATCGTGCCCAGCCCACCCGAGTTGATCCAAGAGTTCGGCTGCTTGAAGGGCAGGTATTGGCTGGCCCACATCTGATGCTGGCCGACGCCGCTGACATACACCGCGTCGCCTCCGGTCAGCGCCCCGATCCGATCGATCACATACTCAGGCAACAACAGTTCGCTTGAGTCCTGCTCGTAGCGGAGCGGATAGGAGTTGCGCCATCCGTTCAACTGACTGACCCAGTCTTCGTAGTCGGGGGCGCCTCGGCTGGCGATCTGCTCTTCGACGGCATCGCATAGAGCCGCGATGACAGCCTTCGCATCGCCGACGATGGGAACATCTGCGACGCGGTTCTTGCCGATCTCGGCCGGGTCGATGTCGGCGTGGATCACCTTCGCCTCGGGCGCGAAGGACTCGAGTTGGCCGGTCACCCGATCGTCGAAACGCACGCCCAGGGCGATCAGCAGATCGCTGCGCTGCAGACCCATGACCGCGGTGTAGTTGCCGTGCATGCCAGGCATCCCGTAGCAGAGCGGATCGGTGTCACTGACCGCTCCCCGTCCCATCAGCGTGGTCACGACAGGGATGCCGGTCAGCGAAGCGAGGCGACGCAACTGGTCGGAGGCTCCGGAACGGATGATCCCTCCCCCGACATACAGGACGGGCTTTCGTGAAGACAGGATGAGGCGGGCAGCTTCCCTGACCTGCTTCGCGTTCGGCTTGGGTGGCGTCTTGTAACCGGGAAGGCTGGGGCCCTCGGGGTACCACCACGCGACATCAGCTTGGAGCACATCTTTGGGGATGTCCACCAGTACCGGTCCGGGCCTTCCCGTGGTCGCG
This sequence comes from Actinomycetota bacterium, assembly GCA_046565595.1. Lineage (GTDB taxonomy): Bacteria > Actinomycetota > AC-67 > AC-67 > AC-67 > JBKHYG01. The sequence continues at coordinate 7,868 of JBKHYG010000002.1, forward strand.
ATATGGAAGGCCTCGTTTATCACCCGCGGGATGTCCTGAGGGTCCATGACCAGGTAGTTGTGCTTGGTGATCGGCATCGTGATGCCGGTCGCGTCGCACTCCTGGAAGGCGTCGGCGCCGATCGCGAAGCGCGGCACCTGTCCGGTGATCGCGACCATCGGGATCGAGTCCATGTATGCGCTGGCCAGTCCGGTCACGAGGTTGGTCGCACCCGGCCCGCTGGTTGCGAAGCACACACCCGGCTGTCCGGTCGCCTGCGCATACCCGTCCGCGGCGTGCGCGGCGCCCTGCTCGTGGCGGCACAGGATGTGACGGATCGTCGAGTCGATGATCGGGTCGTATAGAGGCAGTATCGCGCCGCCGGGGATGCCGAAGGCGACTTCGACCCCTTCATGTTCGAGGCTCTTTATGACTGCCTGCGCTCCACTGATCTTCATGCTCGCTTCCTCCACTCAGACCCGTTCGCTTGCTCGAGAGAGTTCCTTCACGATCTCATCGGCGGGAGCCACCCGGCACCCAAGGGTACGCAGGTCGATGAAGTTGGCCTGACGGGTGTCTGGGATCGCGGTCGCGATCGCGTCTTCGGCCAGGACCGTCTCGTAGTCGTAACAGACCGCGTCGACGGCGGTCGCGCGGACGCTGGCGTGAAGGCTCACCCCAGCAAGGACCAGACGCTCGATGTTGGCGCGTCGCAGCAACAGGTCGAGTTCGGTCCCTAGGAACCCAGAGAAGCGACGCTTCAGCACCACCGGCTCGTCGCGCTCGGGATAGAGGCGATCGATCGGACTCATCCCCCACGAGTCTTGGACGGCCAGGCCATTGCCCTCGACGAACATCGGGACCCTAGAGAGTTCGGCATCCCACCCGTCTGCTCGATGAGACCGGATCACCTGGATCACCGGCGCCCCCTCGTCACGGAAACGGCGCTGGAGACCCTCCATCACATCTGCCCGGTGCGCGGCATCGGGCACGAACAGGCTCCCCTCGGGATGAGCGAGGTCGTTCTGCATATCGATGATGATCAGCGCTGTCTTCGACACCGTTCCTCCCGACTTGGCGGTAGGTCGACTGCGGCTAGCCTAAAGGTTCCATGCGGTCGCGTCCCCAGGGTTCCTGGCAGCACCACCGACGCATCCAACGAACACTCGTCTACGGCGTATCGGTGTTCATGCTCGTGGCCCTGATCCCCTCCATAAGACCAGCCGCCAGCGCGCCTACCAGGGCTGCTTGGGAACATCAGGCACAGGGCTTCGTGCCGTCCAGCGATAGAGATGTCCTGGCCTTCTACGGGGCCAAGGACCGCATCCGACCAGAGGCTCCCGTCGAGGCGACCAGGCAACGCTGGATGCCCTTCCCCCGGTTGGTCCAACGAATCCGAACCCGAGAGCGGGTCGTGTTCATCACCATCGACGACGGTTGGTACCGCGATTGGCGCTTGGTGAAGTTGTTACGCCGCGAGCGTTTCCCGGTGACCCTCTACCTGACGGAGGCAGCTACGCGAGGCCCTCGAGCCGACTACTTCTCGGCACTGCAGGCCGCGGGCGCCTCGATCCAGAACCACTCGGTCAACCACCCCGATCTGCGACGGCTGGGTCCGGTCGGGATCCGTAAGGAACTCTGCCGAGCGAACCGGCTGATGCACCGGCGCTTCGGTGTTCGTGCCAACAGCATGCGTCCGCCGTACGGCGCTCTGAAGCCGGCGGTCTTCCCAGCGGCAAGGAGGTGCGGCCTCGCTTCGGTGGTCATGTGGTCCAAGGAGGTCCGCTACGGACGGATGATCGGCGAAGGGGCGCCGCGTCTGCGTGCGGGCGACATAGTGCTGCTTCACTTCCGGCCAGAGCTGCGGGATGACCTCGAGGTGCTTCGTAGACAGATGCGACGCCAGGGGCTGAGACCAGCAAGGCTCGAGGACTACCTGCCGGGCGGAAGTCGCGCTCCTGCCAGGACGGCTCCTGCCAGGACGGCTCCTACTCCCAGACCGCGCCGCGGCTAGCCGAACCCACGCCCCTGGAGTATTTGCCCAGCAGTCCCTCGGTGTAGCGCGGCTCTGGCGGTTTCCATCCAGCTTTGCGATCATCGAGTTCGCGCGGCTCGATGTTGATGTCCAAGGTTCGAGCAGGGATGTCGAGGATGATCTCGTCTCCCTCCTCGACGAGCGCGATCGGCCCGCCCTCGATGGCTTCGGGAGCCACATGCGCGACCATGAAACCATGGGTTGCGCCACTGAACCGCCCATCGGTGATCAGGCAAACATCCTTGGCCAGGCCGCGCCCGTTCAGCGCTGCCGTGACCGCGAGCATCTCGCGCATGCCGGGTCCGCCCTTTGGGCCCTCGTAGCGGATGATGATCATGTCGCCCGCGTTGATGCGGCCAGATACGACCGCTTCCATGCAGGCTTCCTCGGTGTCGAAGACCCGAGCAGGTCCGCGTACGACCTTGGATTCCTGACCGGCGACCTTCGCGACGGCTCCTTCCGGGGCCAGCGAACCCTTCACGATCGCGAGCCCACCTGAGGGCTGGATCGGGTCGTTGAAGGGTCGAACGACCGTGGGGTCGCTAGGCCCGGCGACGCCTTCGAGGTTCTCTGCGACGGTCTTGCCTGTGACGGTGAGCGCGTCTCCGTGCAGCAAGCCAGCGTCGAGTAACTCGCGCATGACCGCCGGGATGCCGCCGGTCCGGTCAAGATCGAGCATCACGAACCGACCCCAGGGTTTCATGTCAGCCAGTACGGGTGTGCGCCGGTTGATGGCATCGAAGTCGTCGATGGTCAGGTCCGCCTTCGCGGCATGCGCGATCGCGAGCAGATGTAGGACCGCGTTCGTCGAGCCTCCGCACGCCACCACGACCGTCACCGCGTTCTCGAAGGCTTCGCGCGTGAGGATGTCTCGGGGACGGATACCTGCCTGGAGCAGAGGGACGACGGCTTCGCCGCTCATCCGGGCGAACTCGTCCCGAGCCTCACTGACCGCGGCCGGGCCGCTGGATCCAGGCAGACTCAGTCCAAGCGCCTCGATCGCTGAAGCCATCGTGTTCGCGGTGAACATGCCTCCACAAGAGCCGGCACCGGGACATGCGGAGCGCTCGAGTTCCAGGAGCTGCTCGTCGGTCATCGTGCCGGCCGCGTGGGATCCGACAGCTTCGAACACATCCTGGATCGTCACATCTCGACCTTCGAATGTGCCAGGCAGGATCGTTCCGCCGTAGAGGAAGATCGAGGGGATGTTCAGCCGAGCAGCTCCGATCACCATGCCCGGCAGACTCTTATCGCAGCCCGCGATTGTGACCAACGCATCGAAACGCTCCGCGATCGCGACGACCTCGACCGAGTCAGCGATGACCTCTCTAGAGACCAGAGACGCCCGCATGCCTTCGTGCCCCATGGCGATCCCGTCGCTAACAGCGATGGTCGTGTATTCGACCGGCACGGCCCCGCCTGCACGCACTCCCTGCTTGGCGGTCTGTGCGAGGCGCTGCAGGTGAACATTGCAAGGGGTGACCTCGTTACCCGAGCTCGCGACCCCGACCTGAGGCTTGGTCAGATCCTCTTCGCTCAGACCCACCGCACGCAGCATCGCGCGCGCAGGGGCCCGCTGAGGCCCCTCGGTCACATCACGGCTGCGGTGGCGCGGATCCATGCTCACTCCGCGTACGCCAGGGTCATGGTGAAGATCTGATCGCCGGATTCGTAACGGGAACGCATCGCGAAGCCATCGAAGACGGCGAAGAACGGCGCGGCCTCGTCGGGGATCAAGTTCCGGATCGCGTCGAAGTTCACGAAGCCTTGTGCGGCTACCTCGGTCCCGCCGGGAAGCAGACGCTTGTACATCGGACCAGCCGCGAGGGTGGATGCTGGATCGAGGATCTCGTCGACATAGCCCGGAGAAGGTGACACGATCAGGCGGGAACCGTCGGTCTTTATGCGCACGCGGTTGCCCTCGATGGTGAGCACCATGTCGTCGTCTGGACCTTTGAGGCTCAGGTCTTCGCTGGCGGCGCCCGCGATGGCCGCCAAACTGCGCAACTTCTTGAGGGTCGCTGTCATGGCGTCGGGGTCGGTCGCGTCGATGATCGCGGCGAACTCGCCGATCTGAGGATCGCCGACGATGATCGCCGTCTCCCCTCCCAGCCAAGACAGGAAGTCGTCCTCGAGGCTCAACCCGAACTGCTGGAGCAACGCATCTGGCTCGGTGCCCGCCTCTTGCTCGAAGGCGGGAGCGACCTGACGGATCACCTCGGCCAGGTCGAAGAAACTGATAGCTCCGAGCGTCGACCCGGGAGCTGCATCCATCAGCGCTGGGATTCCGCTGGTGCCGCGCAGGGCCGCGGTTCCGACGCCGGTCAGGACGATACCTTCATCCGCCATCCGGATCCCCAGCACGCCAGGATCGTTCGTGCCCAGCGTCCCAAGATCCAGGCCGAAGCTCCGTTGCTCCGTCAGAGACCTCGGGTCTAGTCGCACCAGGACGATGCCATCCCCACCGACCTTGCCGCGCTGTTGCTGGAAGGCTCGATCCCTGATCAAGGGATCGTTGGAGGCGTCCTGCTGAAGACGACCTATCGCCCCCTGGTTGGCCGCGATGTACGCCCACCCCTTCGAAACTTCTGTAGCCGTCTCGGAGTCTGGAAGCTTCTTCAGGCTCTCCTCGGCTGCTTGATCATCGTCAGACTGCAGGAGCACGACCGCGGTGTTCTCTGCATCGTTGAGGTCCTGGACCGCGACCGCGATCTGCGCACCGAGCCAGGGTTCGACCTCTTGGTAGGTGAGGCCGCCCGGTGCGCCCTCGAACATCTGTCGCAGCGCGTTATCGACCAGATCCTCGGCCATCTCGCGACCACCCGGCAGACGATCGGCGAAATCTCGGACGGCTCTCTGCTGTTCGATGCTTGGCTCTAGCGTCACCTGCACGAACAGATCCGTTGTCCTTGGGACCCTCGCCGCTGCGGGATCGGTTGCGCCGGAGTTGTTCAGGAACACGATCGTCCCGACAGTGCCGAGAGCCAGTATCAGCAGGGCCGCAACGATGACCTTGCCGGCCTTTGAGCCGCTGGCCTCGTAGACGACGGTCTCGGTTTCGGCCGGAAGAGGTGCCGCAGGCGCCGATGTCGGCTCGGGGGGTTCGAGTGAAGGTGTTTCGCCCCCATCCGCTGATGCGTCGGCTGGCAGTTCCTCTGGCGGTTGGTTCTCGCGGTCGTGTTCGCTCACTGGTTCCTCCCCTGCGTCAACGCCGAGCCTAACCGCCACTCGTTACGCGGAGAGCAAGCAGCACTGCGACGCCGATGAATACGACACCTGCCAGCTTCGGAGCAAGCACGACGAGCCTGTGATCGGCGTTGACGACTCGGCCGACCAATACAGCGAGCGCAGCGACACCGAAGGCGACCAGACCCAAACCGATGCTGAAGGCTGTTATCAACGCGACACCCAGCAGAAGGCGATCCAGAGCAACCGCGAGGAAGCCAACAGCGAATGCCTCCGGACCGGGTATCAGGCCGCCGATGAGGCCGATCGCTGCTAGACGGCCCAAGGTCAATTCTCGAGTTCCGGTCGCCCGACCGCGACTATCGCGCCCGATGTCAGTTGCATGATCGCCGCTATCTGATCGGTGATGGTGGTCACCATCCGCGTGGCTGTGCGTTTCGACCTTGCGACCAACCAGAAGCGCAAGGCCGAGACCAAATGCCAACAGCGCCGTGATGCCCTCGAGCCAGGGAACGACCTTCTCGGGCAGCAATTGATCGACGCTAGCCGCTACGGCCGCGAGCGCGAGCGTCGAAACCCCGTGAGCGGCGGCGACAATCGCTGCCAGGAGTGCTGCCTGCCTCATGGTTCCGCGCGACCCCGCGAGATACGCCGCCGCAAGGGTCTTCCCGTGCCCGGGCGTGAGCCCGTGAACCATGCCAAGCAACACAGCCAGCCCGAATGCGAAGAGGATCCCTCCGCCCCTACCCCGGACGAGATCCTCTAGGCGGCCTTGTGCGTCAGGGTCCTCTTCACCGATCGGCTGTTCAGCGGTGACGAACGAGAACTCGGCGGTCGGCTGCTCGGATGTCAGTGTCGCGCGCACAGGGCCCTGCTCGGTGGAAGCCTCGAGCACATGGATGTAGTTCGGGCTCACATCATGCAAGAGGGTTACGGTGACGGTCAGCCGCTCGGGCGCCGCACCACAGTTCGCGTCGAAACCGGTCGCGTATCCGGTCGCCACCTGTGCGACGCCGACCACCGTGAGCTGGCAGGGCTCGTCGGCGACCAGCAGCAAACGGCGCTGGATGTAGGCCTGGAAGGCGGGTTCTTCGCCGAAGGTCTCGGGCCGTCGCGGGCCGAAACCAAGCTCGGATCCGAGCGCGGCGGCATCGTCGGCGGCGATCACCCATGACCCGCGGACGCCGTCCGCGTCCCGCCCGAGGATCAAGACCGGACGCTGCCCCTTCGGGTGAGCGCCGACGCTGGCTGGTATCGCGACGACCGTCACCGCCAGCAGCAGCGCGGCAAGCAGCCTCCGCTTCACGCTTCCAATCGCTCCCCCAGGACCCGCTTGACCGCATCGGGCGCGCCTCGGCCTCGTGCCGCGCGCATGACCTGGCCCATGAGGAAGCCCATCAGCTTCTCCTCACCGGCCTTGAAGCGGGCTACCTCGTCGGGGTGGCTGGACAGGACCTCATCGACCAGCGGAACGAGCGCGTCATCGTCGGACACCTGGGTCAGGCCCTCGGTCTCCACGATGTCCATAGGGGTGCGGCCTTCCTCGTATGCGCGCTGGAAGGCCCGCTTGGCGGTGTTCAGGTTGACCTTCCCCGCTCCTACCGCGTCTATCAGAGTTGCCAGATCGGTCGCTTCGACCTTGGAAGCCGAGATGTCGTCGCCCCTTGCGTTGAGTGCTCGAGCAAGTTCGCCGGCCATCCAGATCGCCGCATCGCGGGCCGCAACTCCGTGCGCCAACAGCTGGTCGAAGTATCCGACCGATTCGATCGAGGCAGCCACCACACCGATCTGCTCCGGGGTGAGGCCATGTTCTGAAGCCAGACGCTCCCGCCGCTGACGCGGGAGCTCGGGCAACATCGCGCGCATGCGATCGACCCACTGATCATCGACCGAGATGGGGACCATGTCGGGTTCTGGGAAGTAGCGATAATCCATCGCTTCCTCCTTCGAGCGCAGCGTCGCGGTCTGCCCGGTCGACTCCTCGAAATGGCGGGTCTCCTGAACGATCCGCTGGCCGGCTTCGAGCATCGCCGTCTGACGATCGATCTCGGCAGAGATGGCTCGACCCAGGCTGCGGATCGAGTTGAGGTTCTTGATCTCGACCTTGGTTCCGTACTCAGACGCTCCGACCGGACGCAGCGAGATGTTGGCGTCGCAGCGCATCGAGCCTTCCTCCATGCGAGCATCCGAGACGCCCAAGGTCTTCACGATCGAGCGCAGTTCGGTCAGGTACGCCTGAGCCTGTTCGGCGCTACGGATGTCGGGACGGCTGACGATCTCGACGAGCGGGATGCCAGCACGGTTGTAGTCCAGCAACGAATACTCGGCATCGGCGATGCGACCGCTCGCTCCTACATGTAGCGACTTCCCGGTGTCCTCTTCCATATGGGCCCGCTCGATGCCGATCGAGACCTGCTCGCCCTCGACCTGGACCTCGAGATGGCCGTCCAAGCACAAGGGCAGGTCGTACTGCGAGATCTGATAGTTCTTCGGCATGTCGGGATAGAAGTAGTTCTTGCGATGGAATATCGAGTGCGCTGCGATCGTGCAGTCCAACGCCAGCCCGATCCGCATCAGCGCTTCTATGGCAGCACGGTTGGGAACCGGCAAGGTTCCCGGCTGACCGAGACAGACCGGACAGGTCTGCGTGTTGGGCTCCTTGCCGAAATCGGTCGCGCATGCACAGAACATCTTCGATGCGGTGTTCAACTCGACATGCACCTCGAGCCCGATGACGACCTCGTAGCTCATCTGACACCTCCAGCAAGTGGAAGCGACGACGGTCCGCGGGCTGCCTCGTAGGCGGCCGCTGCCTGGAACATCTTCGGTTCACTCAGCGGCGGCCCCAGAAGCTGGAGACCGACCGGGAGACCATCCTCGGCAGAAACTCCGCAAGGGACCGAGATGGCTGCCGCGCCCGCCAGGTTGGTCGGGATCGTGTACACATCCGACAGGTACATAGCGAGAGGATCCTCGGCTCGTTCACCGATCCCGAAGGCGGTGGTCGGGGATGTGGGACCGACCAGCAGATCGAATTCCTGATAGGCCTTCTCGAAGTCTCGGATGACCAGCGTCCGGACCTGTTGGGCCTTGCCGTAGTAAGCGTCGTAGTACCCCGCGGAGAGGGCGTAGGTGCCAAGCATGATGCGCCGCTTGACCTCGTCGCCGAACCCCTGGTTCCTGGTCTTGATGTTCATCTCGACGATGTCTCTGGCGCCTTCGGCGCGATGACCGAACCGGACGCCGTCGTATCGAGACAGGTTCGAGGAACACTCGGCGGGCGCGATCAGGTAGTAGGCGCCGAGGGCGTACCGGAAGGAGGGGAGGCTGACCTCTCCGATCTTGGCTCCGAGGCTTTCCAGCACTCCGATGGCCTGCTCCACGCGCTCCTTCACGCCTGCTTGCAGACCTTCACCTTCGAGCCAGTCGGAGACGACCGCGATCCGCATGCCGTCGATCGGTTGACCCAGAGAAGCTGACACCTTGGGCTGCGCATCGGGGATGCTCGTGGCGTCCATCGGGTCGTGGCCGCTGATCGCGTCCAGCAGCGCTGCAGAATCCGCCACGGTCTGCGAGAAAGGCCCGACCTGATCGAGGCTCGAAGCGAAAGCCAGGAGCCCGTAACGAGAGACGAGCCCGTAGGTCGGTTTCACGCCCACCACGCCGCACAGAGCAGCAGGCTGGCGGATCGAGCCACCGGTGTCGGTACCAAGCGAGAGCGGCGCGAACCCCGCGGCTACCGCTGCCGCACTTCCTCCCGACGAACCGCCGGGCACCTTGTCGGTGTCCCACGGATTGCGCGTGACCCCGTAGGCAGAGTTCTCGGTGGAGGATCCCATCGCGAACTCGTCCATGTTCGTCTTGCCGACGATCGGGATGAGGTTCTGACGCAACTTCCGCACCACCGTCGCGTCGTAGGGTGGTTCGTAGCCTTGGAGGATCTTCGAACCGGCGGTGGTGGGAAAGCCATCGACGCAGAGGATGTCCTTCACCGCCAGAGGGACCCCCGCCAAGGCGGGCAGCTCCTCCCCCGCGCTACGACGCCGGTCGACCTCATCGGCGACGCGTCGCGCGTCGTCATGCATCTTGTGCAGGAAGACCGAGAGTTCCGCGTCATGCGCATCGATGTGGGCGAGGTGCTGGTCGACGACCTCGCGCGCACTGGTCTCTCCCGTCGCGATAGCAGCAGCGATCGTCTGGGCATCCTTGCCGAGCAGGCTCATGACCCCTCCTCGAGGATGCGAGGAACCTTGAACCGGTCCTGCTCGACCGCAGGCGCGGTCGAGAGAGCCTTGGCCTGCGGAAGCGACTCCCCTACGGCGTCTTCGCGGAAGATGTTGACCAAGGGCAGCGGATGAGCCGTGGGAGGAACATCTTCGGTGACCAGGTCCGACACCTGCTCTGCGTAGGCCAGGATCTGCTGGAGTTGAGCCGTGAATCGCTCGAGCTCGCCTTCGGAGAAAGACAGCCGAGCGAGGCGCGCAACATGGGAGACATCGTCGCGGGAGATGGACATGGCGGCGCAGGATAGCGGCCTGAACGCTCCTCTAAGGCCACACTTCTAGGGGCCCTCTCCCAGCAAGCCCAACAAGCCGGCCTCGTCCACGATCGGTATCCCCAAGGACTCGGCTTTGGAGAGTTTCGAGCCGGCGTCTGAGCCTGCAACGACCAGATCCGTCTTGGAGCTGACCGACCCTTTGATGGTGCCGCCGGCAGCCTCGATCCTCGCACTCGCCTCGTCTCGGGTGAGGTTTGGAAGCGTCCCCGTCAATACGATGCTCATGCCCTTCAACGGACCCTCGGAACCCGGCATCGCGACACCGCCCTGCGTGGTGAGGCCGAGTTCTTCGAGTTCGTCAAGCAGGCGCGCCATCTCGGGCTCGGCCAAGGCTGCGGTGACGGCATGAGCGATGACCGGACCGATGCCATCGATCGAGGCGAGGGTCTGTTCGTCGGCCTCGCGGAGCTCGCGCAGTGAGTTGAACCTGCCCATCAGCAGCTTCGCCACGCTCGGACCCACATGCTTGATCCCGAGCGCGGTCAGCAGACGAACCGGACCCCGATCCTTGGAGGCTTCGATCGCGGCCAACAGGTTCTTGACCCGCTGCCCCGCCGTCCTTGCGCCGCCCTTGCCGACCTTGCCCAGCGGGTCGAGGAGCGAGCGTTCATCTAGGCGATAGAGGTCGGCTGCATCCCGGACCTGTCCGCCCTCGATGAGTAACTCGAGGGTCTCATATCCGAGTCCTTCGATATCCATGCCGCCCCTGCCCGCGAAATGTGCCAGCCGCTCGAGCCTCTGGGACGGGCACGCTGGATTCACGCAATAGGTGGCGGCGTCTCCCTCTTCGCGTACCAGGCGTTCTCCGCACGCGGGACAGTTGGTGGGGAAGCGCCACGGCTTGGATCCCTTGGGGCGTTTGACCTTCCCGACGACCTCGGGGATCACATCCCCTGCACGGCGAACAAGGACCGTGTCGCCTGGCCGCACATCTCTGCGCTCCAGATCATCGCGGTTGTGCAAGGTCGCCGTGGTGACGGTCACGCCGCCCACGAAGACCGGCTCGAGTATCGCGAAGGGCGTCACCTGACCGGTCCTTCCCACATGGACACCGATGTCCTTCAGCAGGGTCTCGCGTTCCTCCGGAGGGTATTTGAAGGCGATCGCCCAGCGTGGCGACTTCGATGTTGAGCCGAGCTCGTCCTGCTTGGCACGCTCGTCGACCTTAACTACCACGCCGTCGATCTCGAACTCCAGATCGTGACGGTGCTCACCCCAATGATCGATGAAGCCACACACGCCGTCCAGGTCTTCGAAGGATCGCGTCTGCTCCGAGACTCGGAGGCCTGCGCTCGCCAACCACTCCAAGGTCTCGGCATGAGACCGATGCCACGGGCCCGCACCGTCGACCGCACCAGATCCGTGCACGAGATAGGTGAGCGGACGGGCAGCCGTCGCCTTCGGATCCTTCTGACGCAGGCTGCCCGCAGCCGTATTGCGGGGGTTCGCATAGGTCGGTTTGCCTTCTGAGGCGAGACGCTGGTTCAGTTCGGCGAAATCCGCGGTCGGGATGTAGATCTCTCCGCGTACCTCGATGACAGATGGTGGCTTCCGGGTCTTCAGCCGCTGAGGCCAGCCTTGGATGGTCGCGATGTTCGCGGTCACATCCTCGCCGATCTCGCCATCACCGCGGGTCGCGCCCCGCTCATAGACACCGTCACGGAAGACGGCGGCGAAAGCGACCCCGTCCATCTTCAGTTCACAGGTGAACCGGACCTCTCCGACGGCGCGCTTGATCCGGTCCGCCCACGCTTCCAGCTCGCCGCGATCGAATGCGTTATCGAGTGACAACATCCGTTCGAGATGAGGTGCGGGCGCGAACCCGCCCGACGGCGGCGCACCAACGGTCTTGGTCGGGGAATCCATCGAGGAGAGCTCGGGATGCAGAGCCTCGAGTCGCTTGAGCTCGTTGACCAGTTGGTCATACTCCGCATCAGGTATCTCCGGGGTGTCCTCACCGTGATAGAGCTGATCGTGGCGTCGGATCTCGTGTCGGAGCCACTCGATACGGTCGGCGGGGTCGGTCACTTCGAGCGTCGGGTCGCCTTCTTCGAGGCCGGCTTCTTGGTGGAAGCCTTGCGGGCAGCAGGCTTCTTGGCTGGGGTCGCGTCGTCCTTGGCCTTGAGCCGTCCGGTGGCTCGCAGCAGGTTCGTCAGATCCTCGCGCAGCGCCTCGATCACCTCATCGGCGTCGGCGTGCTCACTGCGCACCGCGATGGAGAAGCGTCGGATCGTCTCGAGATCTGGCAGGCGTACTGAGGCCACAGGGGTTCCCTCCGGTCGTGTCACGAAGGATGATATGCCGCTCAGGAGGCAGGGCCGTCGATGGTCGCCCCAGCGACGACCTCGTCCCCGTCGTAGCAGGCCACTAGCTGCCCAGCGGAGACGCCCTTCAGGGAGTCCTCCAACTCGATCTCGAGCCGCCCTTCTTCGGAGATGGTCCAAGCGGCGACGGCCGCGATGCCGCCATGTGCGCGCACCTGGATCTGATCGAATCCCCGAGGCTCCCCCGATGTCCAGACCGGGTCGCGAGCGACGATCCGGCGCCGGGTCAGCAGGTTCGGTGGACCGACGGTGACGGTGGCGGTCGCTGGGTCGAGTTCGAGGACATGCAGTCGCTCGTGCGATCCGACGCCGAGACCTCGCCTCTGGCCGATCGTGAAGCGATGAACCCCGCCATGCTCGCCGAGTTCGTTGCCCGCAGGATCCACGATCCGACCGGGCCTCGGGCCTCCCAACGAGCGCTCTACGAAACCAGCGGTATCGCCATCGGGGATGAAGCAGATGTCGTAACTCTCCGGCTTGTTGGCTGTCCGCAGACCTGCTCTCTCAGCGATCTTGCGGGTCTCGGACTTGACCATGTCTCCGAGCGGGAACCAGGCCATCTGCAGCTGCTCCTTGGTGGTTCGTGCGAGCACATATGACTGGTCCTTGGCGCCGTCGATGCCACGGAACAGGCGTGCAGTGCCACCGTCGGCGGTCCTGCGCGCATAGTGACCGGTGGCGACCGCGTCGAAGCCCAACTGGGCCGCTCGCTCCAGGAGGGCACCGAACTTGATCTGCTCATTGCACCGGACGCAAGGGTTGGGTGTCTCGCCACGCTCGTAACTCGATACGAGATCGTCCACGACCCGCTCTGCGAACAGTCCTTTGAATGACCACGCGTAGAAGGGGATATCGAGGACCTGCGCCACCCGTCGTGCATCGTCGGCGTCGGTCAGGCCGCAGCAGCCGTGCACCCTCCCGTCAGCGGCTTCGCCGTGAGCATCGGCCAGTCGAAGATGGATGCCGGTCACATCGTGACCTGCCTCCACCATCAGCGCCGCGACCGCAGAAGAGTCGACACCTCCGCTCATCGCCACGACGACCTTGCTCACGCCGACAGCCTCTCTACGGCCCTGGTGATGATCCGAGCAGCTTCGTCGACCTCGTCTCTGGTCGTTGCACGCCCAAGGGAAAGACGAAGGGCAGATAGTGCCATCTTGGTGTCGTGGCCCATCGCTAGCAGGACATGGCTGGGCTCGGCCGCCCCGCTCTGGCAGGCAGATCCGCCCGAGGCGGCCAGACCCTCTGAATCCAGCAGCAGCAGCAGACTCTGGTTCTCGACCCCTGGGATGCACATGTGCAGATGCCCAGGCAACCGGGGCGCGTCGTGGCCGTTGATGATGAGGCCATCGATCCTCCCCGACAGCTGCCCTTGCAGGTGATCGCGCAGCGACCTCACGCGTGCCGCTGCCTCGCGGTCAGCAAGGACCTGTTCGAGCGCAGCTCCGAAACCGGCGATGCCAGGGGTGTTGAGTGTTCCTGGGCGGATCCCGCGCTCTTGTCCGCCGCCATGCTGGATGGGCTGCGGTCGAGAACCCCTACGCACGATCAGAGCGCCGACCCCCTTGGGGCCGCCGATCTTGTGAGCGCTGACAGCGATCATGTCGGCTAGACAGCCTCTCAGATCCAGCCAGGCGAGTGCCTGAACCGCGTCGGTATGCAGCAGCGCGCCAGCGGCATGAGCGATCTCGGCCACACCATCTAGCGGCATGACGACGCCGGTCTCGTTGTTAGCGGCCATGACGGACACGACCGATGTCTTGGAGTCCACCAGGTCGGAGAGACGATCGAGATCCACCACGCCTGCACTGGTGACCGGCGCCATCCTGACCTCGAGACCTTCCTCTGAAAGCGCCGCAGCGGCCTCCAGGACCGCATGGTGCTCGACCGCGCTCACCACGATGGTGGTGCGACCCTGCGGGGCGAGTCGACGCGCCGAACCGAGCAACGCGATGTTGTCAGCCTCGGTACCGCCGCTGGTGAATATGACCTCTTCAGGTCGAGCCGTGAACGCCTCGGCGATCAACTCGCGGGCGGATTCGATCGCCTTCCGGGCATCTCTGGCACCCGAGTACAGAGCTGATGGATTAGCGAAACCTTCGGTCAGATGGCGAACGACCGCATCGGTCACCTGAGGCCACACCGGCGCGGTCGCGGCATGGTCAAGGTAGATCACTCGTCCACCGGACCGCCGGGGGGGTACTCGTTCAGCACCGAGGTTGCGACGCTCAGAGCCTCAGCGTCCCTATAGCCGTAGGCATAGAACAGACGGTTGGACAGGAACCTCCGTCGTGAAGCATCCGAGATGATCCACCGTCGGCCGTCGTTCAGCAGCGTGCCATCGAGCACCTTGGTCGACCCGGTGACGGGAAGGGTCAGATCCTCAGGCAGCGCGTCCACGACCTCGTTGCTCCTGATGCGTGATCTCACCGCTGTTTCGCTCAGTTCGGAACGAGAGTTCGTCCGGATGCGCCAATATCTGGTGGCGCCTTGGTTGCCGAACGAGTCGTAGGTCCGTTCAGCCACGACGGTTCCGGCGGGATGCCGAGTGGTGCTCGTGATCGGCTGGCCCGGCGTCATGGTCGCGATCTGGTCCGTCGAGACCGGGATCAATGCAGAGTCTCGGAAACCCAGGGTCGTGAAGGTGGCCGGATCGATCGATCGCAGGAAACCATCGCTACGGATGTATCGAGTTCCATCCGGCCCGAGAAGTAGCGAGCCTTCGCGCACCGCGATCGGCGTACCGAGGCTGTATCGGCCGCGTTCCTCGGCGCCTACGGATATGGGCGTCCTGCGAGCGAACACCGTTCGCAACGCGAGATCCGAGACCGGACGCGCCGAGCCGCCGTCGATCCAGTACACACCCTCTGGATCTTGGAGCAGCGTCCCGTCCAGGTGGTCACTGACGACGAGGAATTCGCCCTCGACAGGCCTGGCGATCCTGCCGCCCGCGTCGGTACCAGACAGCGTCCATCTATATCGGCCGCTCGGAACCGCTACCCCAGCTACCTTGCCGTCCCATCTGACGCCGTCACCAGCTGGCTGAGCGATCCGCCGTCCGGCACCCGTCGCCTCGTGCACGACGACGCCAGCAGCGTCGGTGATCTGGACCTTCCAGTCGACCTCGCGGCTGAACCAGCCGGTCACCTTCCAGATGTCTTGATCCCCATCGCCATCAGGGGTGAGGATCGAGGTGTTCTGACGCGGCAGGTAGAACTTCGGGTGACCCAGACGGTTCGCCGCTCGACGCACCCAGTCGAGGTAACCGTAGGCCTTGTTCCCTGGGCAAACGGTCGAATTGGCGTCCCGGTGACCGATCACGCGCTTGTGTTGGTGGCCGCCGTCACCGAGTTTCACCAAGCCGACCGGCGGCATCTGATGCAGGTCTGCCTTCCAAGCGACCAGCCTGGCGAGCGCAACCCGGGAAGCCTTCGTCGGGACCGTATCCGCATAGTCGCCGAGCAACGCGATCCCCATCGTCCGCGTGTTGTGCGCCCTCGCCTGAGCTCCGATGATCGGCTCGTAGGTGCTGCCATAGCGGCCCTCGAACACTCGGCCCCATTTGTCGATCAACAACCCGTACCCGATGTCGCTCCAGCCTCGGGTCTTGGTGTGGTACCGATAGATGCCTCGGATGATCGCTGGTACATCGGACTTGCTGTAGGAGTTCGTGGTGTCGGTGTGGTGAACGATCAGCCCGTCCAGACGGTCCGACGCGCCCGGCCCCTGCCCGCGCCAGGATTCGTTGGCTCCCCAACCGCTGCGAGGGATGACCGGCCGCTCAACGGTGATGGCCTCGGCCGACCGAGGGACCGTGAGGGCTCGGAACATCGATCCGAGGATCCGCAGGGGAGCTACAGCGACGCTCGAGTCGCCCTTGGAGTTGATCGCGTGGATCTTGAGTGGCACTCGGATCGGTTCGGCCGCACGGATAGCGAATACGCGCTCGGTTCCGAGCCAGAGAGGTTCGCTGAAACTACGAGGCACGGCTCGGGCCGCTTCAGCGCCAGACGGTCCGTGATCCTCTTCGAACTGGAGGTCATACCAGTTGCCGTTCACTCCGACCTCGAGCCGCGCTTCGCGTCCCACACCCGGCAACGAGACGCTGATCAGGTTGGCCTTCCACGGCAGTTGGACGAGCTTGGTGTCGGTGCCGTTCAGTGTCAGCGGGATGGTCGCGCTGACGGTTCCAGGCACGGCCGACGCCGGTTGCACCTGGATGCCGAGGGTGGCGAAGAACACGGCTGGGATGACCAGCCGAGCCTTGCGAGAGTGAGCGCGATGTTCCATCAGGGAAGAGGATCGAAGAGGGTTTCTATCAGAGTGTCGGCCGTGTTTCAGCCTCACCGCGCTGACCTGCGTACCTCTAGGCGAGTTCGACCCGCTGGAGGCGTCGCCATGGAGCCTCACCGTTGCCGAGCCGATCGGCCATGTCCTTCGGAGCCGATCCCACGATCTGCGTCGGAGGCATACCGATCCGGTCCAGATCCTGGAAGAGCTCGATCACTGGGGTTGGGTCGCTGACGCCTGTCAGATGCACGAACAGCCCGTCGCCCACGCGATGTTCCACCAACCAATCAGCCGCGCGCTCTGCAGCCGCCGACGCTATGAGCGTCAGATCAACCCAGCGGCGCCGTCCGTCCACTCGGACCAGATCGTGCCACGCTCCCGGAACGACCGCAGGGCCGATGCGAGGAACCGTCCGCTGACAGTTCGGACACGGAAGCCGGTTGATCCCAGCCGAGATCAGCGCCCCGCTGCGCCAGCGCGGGAGGCTGCCTCCACGGAACCCGAGGGGGGTGACGACCAGTTCACCTGCTCGATCCTCTGGCAGCAAGGCGCCGGTCTCAGGATCGACCACCTCTACGACATCCATGTCCGGCAGCGTGTGGAATCCGTAACCGTCGGCGTTGCCGAGCGGAACCGGACAGGTTCCCCACAGGACCCTTCCTTCTGGGACTCCGAAGCATCCAGCCACCCGTGCCTCGGGCGCGTCGAGGGTGATCATCGCCTCGGCGATGCGCGCATGCTCTTGGCGACCGAGCGTGCCTCCCACGAGCACGAGGGTCCTCACCGTTGCCAGGGAGAGGTCGGTCTCTGCTGCAGCCTCCAGTAGTTCAACCGCGTCCTCGCTCGGGACGAACAGCACCGTGCTCTTCTGCTCGGCTGCGGTGATGAGCGGTCGCACCGGATCGGTCTCCCGACGCAGGTGCAGCGTCCAGGCTCCGAGACCGTGACCCATGTAGTGGATGCCCCAGAAGTTCAGGTTCGGGCCAGCGGGGACCAGGTTCGCGATCCGGTCCTCGCGGTCGATCCCGATCACCTGCGCGAGCCTCGCGCCCGCGCGAGCCAGCAGATCCAGATCGTCGCGCGTGTATCCGACCGGAACCCTGCCACCGGGGCCTGCCACCAGGTGGGTGTGGATCGGGCGTGTCGCCGACGCGATCGCGCGATGAGCATCGGTCTCGCCGCCGATCAGTCGCGCGAACGCGATCTTGCGCAGGGTCGCTCGGTCGCTGAAACGCTTCACGCCCTCTTCGCTGCCCTGCAACAGCACCCCGTCGGACCCTTCCGGATTGCGACGAGGATCGAACACATCTCGTCGGCTCGTCAACGGAAGCGTGGGCAGTTCCTCGAGTCCCTTGAAGAGACGGGCGTCTTTGCCCATCGTGGCCAGCCGTGCACGGACCAACGGCACATATGCGAGCGCGCCATGCAGGACGGTCTGTTTGAGTTGGAGGTTCTGGATGCGGCGCTGCTCGAGCGGCGTTCGCCGATCCCATTCCGAAGGCATGACGCGATGATAGGGCCGGATCGATGTCCTGCCAGGCGGCCTAGACTCGGGGCATGCCAGACAGGGTGACCTTCACCGCGGATGAGCCGCTGCCGCTCACCGGCGAACGGACCGCCCCCGACATCGCCGACGAGAACTACTGGTTCCAGCGCCACCTCGTGGCCTACGGCTTCGTGGCGCGCCTGGTAGCCGGGGCGAAGACCTTGGATGCCGGTTGCGGAGAGGGTTATGGGGCCGACCTCTTGGCCGGATCCGCCGCCCAGGTGACAGGCCTGGATCTAGAGGAGCCGGTGCTCGCCCGCGCTCGCCAACGGTACCCGAAGGTGGGTTTCGTCCGCGGAGATCTGCAACAGATGCCGTTGCCGGACCGACATCTCGAAGCTCTGGTCACGCTGCAGGTCATAGAACACCTGCCCAGCCCACGGGTGTTCCTCAGCGAATGCCACCGGGTCCTTCGGCCGGGTGGCTTGATCATCGTTGGAACCCCCAACCGGCTGACCTTCTCCCCCGGCGGGGTCGTGCGCAACCCGTTCCACACCGTCGAGTTCGATGCTTCAGAGCTGTCAGCTGCTCTGGACCAACGCTTCGAGTCGATCGAGATGCTCGGGGTCTTCCACGGACCTCGGATCAAGCGTTGGGAGTTGGCGCATCGGGCCTCGTTGCCAGAGACCCTCATCGAGCAGCCTGCTCCGAACTGGCCGTCATCTTTGCGTCGGCGGGTCCACGATCTGAGCGTCAACGACTTCGCGATCCGAGCTGCGCGGATCGATCGCAGCCTAGACCTGTTGGCGATAGCTCGAGCCCGCTGAACCGGTGGGAACCTTCTGTCTGGTGCTGCATACGCACCTGCCCTACCTGAAACACAACGGCGTCTGGCCATCCGGCGAGGACCTCTTCCACCAGGCAGTCAGCGAATCGTATCTACCGTTGCTCGAGATGTTCGGTCGTCTAGCCGATGACGGCTTCACCGATGTCTGCACGCTAGGGGTATCCCCGATGGTTGGCCACCAGCTGGCCGACGACCACATGCTCGACGAGCTCGGCTGGTTCCTCGGCAGGTACGAGCCTCGCGCGATCCGGAACGCCGTCATGTACGAGGGAGCGCATCGCGATGAGGTCCGTGCTCTCGCGGGCTTCTACGCGACCTGGGCGCGGAGACGCTGCGAGTCATTGGATGCCCAAGTGGCCGTGCACGGCGATCTGCGGTCGGCTTTCGCGTCGCTGGGAGCACGAGGAGTCGTCGAGCTGTTGGGTGGGCCGCTCACCCACCCTCTCATGCCAGAGACCCACCCACACCTGGCCGAACTACAGATGCGTCTCGGTCGGCAAGCGTTCGCTGGGACAGATTGGGGTGGGATCTGGTTGCCCGAATGTCACTACCGTCCCGGCGTGGAAGAGACGCTCGACCGACAGAGCGTCACTCACCTCGTGGTCGACGGACCCACCATGATCCGGTCGGGCGGGGACACGACCAGGCCGCGCAGGATCGCGGACTCTGCTGTCGTCGCCTTCGCCCGAGACCTGGACTCCACCTACAAGGTCTGGTCCCCTACGGGCGGCTATCCGAGCGGCAAGTGGTATCGCGATTTCTTCCATTACGACATAGAGGCCGGCTTCAAAGATTGGCGTGTGACGGGCACCAGGAAGCCGCTGCACCAGAAGCGGCCCTACGAACCTCAAGCTGCGATCGCTGCCGCGCGCACCGACGCGGCCGACTTCGTCGCCCACATCGTTCGGACACTGCAGGAGCGCACGACGACGGAAGAACCCGACCCGATGATCGTGGCCGCCTACGACACCGAACTCTTCGGGCACTGGTGGTTCGAAGGGCCCGTGTTCCTCGAGGAGGTGCTCCGAACGCTCGCAGCGTC
>JBKHYG010000003.1:0-1245 GCA_046565595.1 Actinomycetota bacterium
TCGGTTACCGGTAACGGTTGGCAAGAGGGGACGGTGGGCCTTGGGATAGTCCTGGTGGTCGCCGCTGGGCTCCTCAGCCTGCTGAAGGTCCTCGGCAAGGAGATCACGGTCCCACCGGTCCTGCAGGTTGCTCTGGCCGTCGCAGGAACCGCGCTGATCGCGCTGAAGGCGCTCGGCAACCTGAAGTTCCTACAGCTCGGTGCCTATGTGGGCATCGTGGCCGCCGGGGTCGTCGTCTACGGGGCTTTCAAACTTCGGCAAGACTGACGCTGCTAGGGCGAGACCCGAGCACTCTCCGATAGGTTCCGCCATCGATGGAACCCTTCCGCTGGACGCCCGACGAGAGTTACATCGAACGCGCCCGCGTTGGGCAGTTCATGCGTGCGCACGGGATCGACTCCTACGAGGACCTGGTAGCCCGCAGCCAAGCCGACATCGAGTGGTTCTGGGACGCGGTCGTCTCGCAGTTGGGTATCGAGTTCAGTAAGCCCTACCGAGAGGTCCTAGACACCCAAGGAGGGATCGAGTGGCCGCTGTGGTTCTCCGGCGGCGAGATCAACCTCGCTCACAACACGGTGGATCGGTGGGCCAGGGAGTCGCCGGAAGCCAGGGCGATCGTCTGGGAAGGTGAGGATGGCCGCACCGAGACCCTGTCCTATCGCCGGCTCCGCGAGGAGGTCGATGCGTTCGCGGCCGGCCTGAAGCGTCTCGGGATCGGTAAGGGCGACGCGGTCGGCATCTACATGCCGATGATCCCTCAGAACCCGATCGCCATCTATGCCTGTGCCAAGCTCGGCGTCATCTGGCTACCCATCTTCTCTGGTTTCGGCGCCCACGCGGTTGCTTCTCGGCTCGAGGATGCTGGTGCCGTCGCTCTGATAGCTGCCGACGCCTTCCCGCGACGCGGGAAACTGATCGACATGCAGACTGCAGCGGTCGAGGCTTCGCGCGCGGTGCCTAGCATCAAGCACCTCATCATCTACAGCCACTCGGGCGTGGATCTGGTCGACGCGGCCCTTGATTGGGAGTCGGTTCGAGAGGTTGGAGAGACACTGGACCCGATCCCGCTCGACCCAGAGCATCCACTGTTCATCGCTCACACCAGTGGAACCACCGGGAAGCCCAAGGGTGTCGTCCATGTCCACGGAGGGTTCCTGGTCAAGATCGCCCAAGAGGTCGCGCATCAGGTCGACCTTCACCCCGAAGAACTGCTCTTCTGGGTCACCGACATGGGGTGGATCATGG
>JBKHYG010000004.1:0-31390 GCA_046565595.1 Actinomycetota bacterium
CCTTCAGCCCGACCGGGATCATCGCCTTCGACGACGCCGGCTCGAACCTGTCGGTGAATCCAGAAGGAACCGCGATCTCCTTCCGTATCGACGTCCAGCCTGCCGCCAGGATCGGAGACATGGTCGATGTCCTGGTGAACCCGAACGACGGCGGACCGGTGAAGGTCGCCAAGGTAGAGATCGTCGGCGTTCCCAATGTCACCGCATACGAGCCGGCCGGGCTTGGCCGAGGAGCCTCGAACGCGGCACTGATCATGAAGGGCGTATTCCTGGACCCGAGTTCCACCTATACCTTCAGCGGAACAGGTGTCACCGTAGGTGCTTGCTCGAAGGTCGAGGGAGGCATCAGCTGTCTTACCAGCGTGGATCCTGCCGCAGATCTGACCGGACGCGATCTGACCATCCAACAGCCAGGAGAGTTGGCGGTCGTCGATTCGAACCCGAAGCTCGGGATCAACGCGGCTCCCACGATCACCGCGATATCCCCAACGAGTAGGGGACAGGGAGCGCTCGCATCGACGGTTACGGCGACGGGAACCGGTTTCGTTAGCGGTCCCGGAACGGCCATCGATCTGGGTGCCGGCGTCACACCCACAGGCTGTACTAGAGGCTCAGCGACTCAAGTCACCTGCTCGATCACGATCGCGCAGGACGCGGCGACCGGAGCCAGGAACCCCAGCATCATCAACGGCGACTACGGTCGAGCGACCTGCAGTTGCACCTTCACGGTGAACCCGAAGCCGCAGATCACATCGGTCAGCCCCGATGTGATCTCTCAGGGTGCCTCCACCCAGCTCACCTTCACCGGTAGCGACCTCGTCTCGGGCGTCACCATCTCGGTCGGCGACGGCGTCAGTATGTCGGCTACAAGCGGCAGTGGTACCTCTGTCACGGCGACGGCCACGGTTAGCTCGAGCGCTCCGACGGGGGAGCGCACGGTCACAGCCGTGAACCCCGATGGGGGCCGCAGCGACTGTTCGGCGGACCCGTGCCTATCCATCGATCCGCCGCTTGCCCTGCGCGGGGTTCTGCCAGCGAACAGAGGAGCAGGCGCTACCGCCCAGACCATCGTGTTCGACGGAGACAGCCTCTACGACGAGAGCGTCGTCAGTTTCGGCAACGGGATCACGGTGACAGATAGCGGGCGCGAAGGATCCGAGTTCACCGCAACCATCGATGTAGACGAGGCTGCGACGCCAGGCAAGCGTAACATCGTGGCCACCAACCCCGACGGTACGACCGCTACCTGCACGGGTTGTTTCACCGTCGATGCGCTACCGACGATCACCGGCTTCTCGCCGGACGAGGTTGGCGTCGGCGCGATCGACTTCCCGGTCACGGTAACGGGCACCGGCTTCCTGGACGGAGCGATCGCGTCGCTGGGTGACGACGCCAGCGCGACGGTCGAGTTCGTTTCGGCCACCGAACTGACGCTGCTGGTCGATGTCGAGTCCACTGCAACACCTGCCGAACTCGACATCACGATCAGCAACAACAACGGAGGGTCGCCAGCCAACTGCGTTGCCGCTGAGGACGCGTGTCTGAGCATCGTGGAGGCACCTACCTTCACCTCGGTCACCCCCGCCGCGGCTCCTCAAGGGGTTGAAGATCGCACGCTCACCGTCGAGGGAGCCGGTATCACGCCGGGAGCGACCCTGGACCTAGGAGACGATGCGATCGTGGACGCGACCGACGGATCGGACACGAGTTTCACGGCGCAACTGACCCTGGGGCCAGATGCGACCGCGGGTGCACGAGATGTGACCCTCGTGAACGGCAACGGGGGACGCGCGACACTGGACGACGGGTTCGAGGTGCTGGTGGGCCCGAAGGTCAGCTCGGCATCGCCGGATTCCCTCGAGCCTGGCGCGCAGGCCGTCACCCTTTCTGGCAGCGGTTTCGTCGATGGGATCACGGTGAGCATCCCCGGTGGCGTCGCAGTATCGGGGACCACGGTGACCAGCCCGACCCAACTCACTGTGACCCTCGATGTCTCGCCATCCGCGCCGGTCGGGGCCCGAGATGTGACGGTACGCAACCCCGATGGCGGTCGCGGCGTCGGACTCGGCGTGCTCGGCGTCGGCGATCCCGTGGAGGATGCGGTCAGGATCTCGACCAGCGGATACCTGAACGCACCGATCATCGTCGACTTCTACAACCGGGTGAAAGGGGTCGATCCCTCCAACCTCGTGATCGCTCCCCGTGACGGTGGAGATCCGCTCCCCTCAGGCGTGGAGTGTCGTGACATCGGCGGCGAGACGGTGGATTGCTCCGAGCCGCAGGTGAGGCGCGCTCTGCTTTCCCCAAGCGATCTGCTCATCCCGGGTCAGTACTACGAGGTCGAGGTCAACCCTGAAGGGGCGGATCCGATCGTGGAAGCTGATGATGATGTGGTCCCGACTCGTTCGCGGACCTTCAGAGGGCATCGCTGGGTGCAAGACCCCTTCGAGACCCACATCTACGCCTGGGACATCGTCAAGACCGCAGACGCTGAAGGCGGCAAGTTCGTTCGCGAGCGTCTCGCAGGTGCGCGCGTACTTGGCACCTTCACCGGCGACTCCTTCACCTGGTACACCTTGGTCGGTCCGGATCAAGGCCGAGGCTCTGTCGTAGTGGATGGCGAACTCGTTGCCGTGATCGACAATTCGGCGGCTCAGACCCGGCTGAAGGCCAAGCGAACCTTCGCTGGCTTCGGTCCTGGAGAGCACGAGTTCATGATCTATGTGAAGGGCGAAGGGGGAGCCAGGGGAGGTGGCGCCTATATCTCGGTCGATGCCATCGAGGACTCAGAGGGTCTGAGACGGAATCCGAAACTCACCTACAGATGGTCGCTACGACCCGAGCCGCTGGTGAGTAGCAACACGATCTCGCGTTCGCTGACCCGCGACGCCGCGATGTTCACCACCGTCAGAGGGACCGGCCTCTCGTTGCAGATGATCGCCGGACCCGATCAAGGTATCGCTCAACTCTGGGTCGATGGGAAGCTGCGAGGAACAAAGGATCTCTACGCGCCCGGTCGCCAGGTCGTCAAGTTCGGCGTGGGCGGGCTCACCGACACCCTTCATCTCGTGAAGCTTCGTGTCGTTGGAACCAAGGATGCCGCGTCGAGAGATACCCTGATCACATTCGACGAGTTGACCGTCTACTGACCGCCAGACGCCTGTCCTCGCTTCTTGGGTCCCTCGGAAGCGAGAACTCGCGCTAGGCCTCCTACGGTCTGCGCGAAGTGTTTCGGCATGCGCATCGGCCAGTCGTGGTCCACCCTGCTCCCGCCGGCGTTCTCGACGGTCAGGAACCTGCCGCCGAACACTTCGGCCGAGGCTTCGCCGACCTCTGCGGGGAACAGGGAGTCGTGTTCGGCCCAGATCAAGGCTCGAGGGAGCGTCAGGGCCTTCAAGCGTTCGCGAAGCTCCGGGTCGTCGTTGTCGAAGAACCATCGGGCGATCCTGGTCAGATTCGCGAGTCCTCCGGGTGATGTCGCGGTCCGAGCCATCGCACGCACCGCTGCCAGGTGTCCTGCCAGCCGATACTGGCGACCCGGCTGGAGGAACCTTCTCACCCCGTACTGCCGTATCGGCACGAACGGCGTCGAGATCGCGATCAACTCGCGGACGAACCCAGGATGACCGAAAGCCGCTCCGACGCCAACCAGGCCACCGTAGGAATGTCCAACCACCGTAGCCGAGGACATGTCCATCCCTGCCATCGCTTCAGCACACAGGTCTCCAGCGAGATCTAGAGACCACCTCTCTCCGATCCGCACGGTCGGAGCGATGACCCTCCAGCCCTGGGAAGCGAAGGCCTTCATGGTCGGCTCGTACGCAACGCCAGCCAGACCCCAGCCGTGCAACAGCACCAGCGGTTCTCCTTCGCCACAGGCCAGCACATGCAGAGGCTGCACCCGGTGGCGCAGGACATGTCTCTCGATCGGGTGGTGCACGGGACCAGGAATCGTAGCCAGCGATGCCGCGTATCATCCGCAAGCGTGTTGCTCGGTCGCGTGCGAAGCGGATTCCGATCGCAGCTCGCCGTAGCGAGCGGCGAACTTCGCGCTGTGATGCTGGGCGCGGTCCTGATCATGGCGGGCTTCGGCCTGATCGTTCCTGCTCTGCCGCTGTTCGCCAAGCGGTTCGGTGTCGGCGACGCTGGCGTCTCGCTGCTGATCACCTCATTCGCCGCGATGCGGCTCGTCGGCAACTTCCTGGTCGGCCGCGCACTGACCCGCCATGGCGAGCGTGCCGTCACGGTCTGGGGAGCCCTCATCGTCGGCCTGTCTTCCTTGGCTGCGGCAGCTGCGGTCAACTATCCGATGCTGCTCATATTCCGGACCCTCGGCGGGATCGGATCGGCTTTCTACTTCGGCGGGTTACTCTCGTACCTGCTTGCCCGCGTTCCCCCACATCAGCGGGGTCGCGCGACCGCACTGTTCCAGGGAGCGGTCAGCGCTGGGATCTTCGTCGGCCCGGTCGTCGGGGGCCTGCTGATCGCTTGGCGGGGCGAGAACTTCCCCTTCGCGGTCTACGGTGTCGCCTGTCTGCTGGCGGCAGGCTGGTCGTATCGGACGATGTCGAAACCCATCCATCAGCACGCGACCGGCGTCAAGCCCCCCAACCTTCAGGTCCTAGCCGGCCTGATGAAGGACCGGTCCTACAGGATCTCGCTGCTCGTCGCGATGATGGGTTTCGTCGTCCTCATGGCCCCCCAGGTGCTACTGCCAACCCTCTGGGTAGACACCCTCGACCTCTCCAAGGCGACCATCGGCATCCCCTTCACGGTCACGACGGGAGCAGGTCTCTTGGTGATCCTTCATGCCGGCCATCTGGTGGACCAGCGTGGACGCAAGGGTGTGATCGTCGGGTCTGCATTCGCCCTGGCTGCTGGCCTTGCGGGATTGTCGAGGGTCGGGGGTTTCTGGACGGTCTGTGGCGCGATGTTCGTCATCGGGGCGGCCACGGGCTACTCGCGCCCAGCGGTGACCAGCGTGCTTGGGGATGTGGCTACCGAAGAGAACCGAGGTGTTGCGATCGGAGGCTTCCGGGTCGCTCAGGATCTGGGCGGCTTGATCGGCCCCGCGATCGCGGGACCCGTCTCACAAGCGTTCGGCCCAAGGGTCGGATTCCTGGTCATCGCGGTCGTTGCGCTCCTGGTAGCTCTTTCCACCTTGAGGCTGCGCGAAACGGCTCCACACCTCGCTCCGCGTACCTCCTGACCTCGGAAGATACCGGCGGTTCGCAGATGCCCGAAGTGTCCAGAGCGCGGTCGAGCATTCGTTAGGAGGAATCCCCGGGCTGGTGCCGAATCTGTCTTCAGACACGACTCGACCCTCGAGGAGGAGTTCGGTAATGAAGAAGGCTTTCTTGGCCGCCATCCTGGCTGCCCTCCTAGTTCCCGTCCAGGCACAGGCCGATTCGACCGTAGAGGTGACGATCGTCGGCTCTACCGCGGCGCAGGGAGTGACCGTCGCTCAATGCGCCGGTTCGGGGTTGGGCCACGCAACCTGTCAGAAGACCACGGTCTCTCGCCACGCTCGCTGTGCTTACCTGCTGGACAAGAACACCGCCCAGAGCGGCGGCACCGGTCAGCTCGGATTCGTCTTCAAGATCGATCCGTTCAAGACGCTCTCCTACGACTCGCAGACCGCGATCAGCAGCGGCAACATCACCGACGGCAACAACCGTCTGTTCAACCTGGTCGTGCTCGATTGGGCTGCTGGCGCTCCTGTGACCCCCACCTCGCCTGTGACGGTGCCGGATGTCGATGTGGTCTTCTACACCTCACTCGGCGACTGCCAAGGCCAGCCTTCGGATGCGGCTCCGACCATCGGATCGAACCCGACGCAGCCCGACAGTTCCAGCCCGTTCTACCCGCCGGGCTCCTACACCGGCTTCGGGAACGAGACCAGCAAGCAGTTCCCGTCTGCGCGCTACATCAACGACCTGAACAAGCCGACCGCCTCAACCCAGATGTGGGCGATCGTCACGGTCATCGGCGGAGCGAACACCAAGGTTCGTTTCCGTTGCCCCGACTGCCCGACAGGAGCCATCACTCCCGCCTAGGCGTTCCAACCGGAAGGGACGAGGCCGCGCCGACAGGCGCGGCCTCGCTCGTTCAGCCCTTGTCCTTGAACCTTTCGAAGGGGTTCCTGCAGGCCTCGCAGTACGCGACGGACCGGCACGGCGTTGGTCCGAACGCAGAGTCCATCCGGGTCTGAGCGGATCCGCAGTAGGGGCACGCCAGGCTCTCGGCGTCCGGCTTACCGAGGTCGAGCATCACGACGCCCGCGCTGGGTGGAGCTATGCCAAGCCCCGCCATGGCCTGGCGGCCTGCCTCTGAGATCCGGTCTGTGGTCCAGGCAGGCTCGAACACCCAGCGCACCTCGATCTCGAGATCGGGGAACCGCGCCCTCAGGGCTTCAAGGACATCGTGCCGGATCGTGTCGAGTGCGGGACATCCGCTGAAGGTGGGCAGCATCTCGACCTCGAGGTGATCTGCCTGGGATACCACATCCTTCAGCAGTCCGAGATCCATGACAGAGACCACCGGGATCTCTGGATCGGGAACGGTCGCGAGGACCGCCTCGACCGCGGCCCGACTGACAGCGGTCACCAGCTGACCCCCGGATGCGCGCGGTACAGTCCGGTGAGTTCTTCCCACAGAGGCCGGAGATGCTCGGTGTGGTCGCCTGCCCGACCGTCGGGAACATCGAAGCTCCCGTCGTGCTTCCACCTGCCGTCGACCAGGGTCAAGCCGGGGAGTCCTGGCTCGACGGTCGAGCCTTCGATCGCTCCCGCCGAGGTCGGCACCATCTCGGCGGAAGCAAGCATCCGATCGAGACCGATCTCGTCGAGCATCTCGCCGATCGACCCCAGCCACTGGTCTATCAGCCCTTCCGAGCCGACGGTGAGGATCCCGTCGGCCAGCAACTCGGATTCGTGTGGCAGGGGAGCGAGGACCGCCGAGGCGAACGGGATCGCGTCAGCTATAGCTCGGGCGAGTCGGTGACGCGCGTCGATCGGTCCGTCAGCCAAGCGTCTGACCCAGGTGTCGGCGTGCGCCAGGTGATAGTCCTCTTCGAGTCGGATCGTTCGAAGCAGACCAGCGAGTTCGCTCCATGAGGAAGACTCGAGTGCCGCACAGCGGACCCGATCCGCATGGTCGTAGAGCCACTGCCTGGCCAGGGTGAAGGCATAATCGGTGTTCGGCAGCTCGTTCAAGGCAGCGTTGCGATATCCCTCTGGCTGTCTGCCTAGCGCGATGGCGTCCACATCGGGGGCTGCACCCATGTCTACCGCCAGCGAATACAGCGCTCGAGCGTGCCCCAACTCGTCCTGAGCGATCGAACTGAGCGCCAGATCGGCCTCGAGATACGGGACCCAGCCGGTCCACTCACTCAGGCGGTGGCCGAGGATCAGTTCATCGTCGGCGAGAGACAGGAGCAACTCGAGACGGGGATCATCCATGGGTTGCCTTGCTGCTGTCCCGAGGGGTCGCCTTGTCGATCCCGCGACCCTCCTCTCGGAGCCGCTCAGCGAGGGTGCGGAGACGCGATCCGACACCCTTGTAGCCGCTCTGTTTGCGGTACGAACGGTCGATCACGCCGGCCATCGACTCGGGATGCACCACCTCGTGCAGGTCGCCCCGCCTAGCGACATAACACTCGGCTCCTTCGCCGTGCCTCATGTGCGTCTCCCGCGCCAGCAGCCTCGCCATGTCGAGGTCAGGCGCGAGGATCGAGCCTGCATGGACGAGCGGATCTTCCGGCGTCCGCCGCTGGAAGACCTCGTACACATCCATATCAGGCAGCAGCCCGCGGGATCTGCGCGAAGACCTCTCGCAACCACGAGTGTTGTTCCCACATCGCGCGACGCCATGCGAGGCGGGTCTGGGTCATCGGCCCGTTGCCTCGGACGACCTGCCAGAACTCGTCCCAACCGGGATCTCCCCAGTTCCATCGTCCTTGGTCGGGGAGATACTCGAGCTCCTGGTCGGGGACGCTGATACCGAGATCCCAGAGCTTCGGCACATACAGATCGAAGAACTCCTGACGGAGGTCTTCGTTGCTTCGCGTCTTGACCTTCCAACGCAGCAGGACATCCTTGCTCGGATCGCTCGGAGGTCCATAGAAGTGCATGATCGGTGACCACCACCGGTTGACCGCATCCTGCAACATCGAGCGTTGCTCCTCGGTCCCACCGGCCAGTTCGACGGCCAGGTCCTCACCGTGACGCAGATGGAGTGATTCCTCGGCGCAGATCCTGCGCATCGCGCGCACATACGGCGCGTAGGAGGAGTCCAACAGGGCTCGCTGCGTCACCAGTGCCGCGCCATCGATCAGCCAACCGATGACCGCGACATCGGCCCAGGTATAGGTCGGATAGTGGAAGACATTGTGGAACTTGGTCCGTCCGTGGATCAGGTCCTCGAACATCGCATCCCGGCTCTTGCCTAGATCCTCGGCTATCCGATAGAGGATCTGAGCGTGACCGACCTCGTCCTGGACCTTGGCGGTCAGGGATAGTTTGCGGCGTAGCGACGGTGCGCGCGGGATCCACTCGCGTTCGGGCAGGGCTCCCATCAGTTCGGAGTTGGCGTGCATCTCGATGAACCGCAGCGTCGCGTCGCGGTACTCATCTGGCATCCAATCGGTGGCTTCGATCTTCTCGCCAGCGTCTATCCGCGCTTCGAAGGCTGCGAGACGATCCTGGGTGCTCATCGGTGACTCTCCTGCATAGATCTTCCCCCGATGATATGGCCCGAATGCCGATGACACCCGGTCCTAGCGTCCCTGGAAGTCGGCCTGTCTCTTGTCCAGGAACGCCTTGACCCCCTCGGTGTGGTCGGCGGTCTGACCGAGTTGAGCTTGGAGATCCGCCTCATACTCGAGGGTGTCGCGCAGACTTCGGACCGCGCCGAAACGCATGATCTTCCGGGTCGCCGCCAGCGCCCTGGTCGGCCCTTGCGCCAGTCGCGTTGCAAGGGCCCGAGCCTCCTCCATCAGCTGATCGCTGGGAACGACACGGTTGATCAGACCCAACCGCTCGGCGTCGGCAGCGTCGATCGGGTCCCCGAGCATCCCGAGTTCGAGGGCCTTGCGCAGCCCCACGAGATGGGGGAGCAGATGGTTGGCGCCTGAGTCTGGGATCAGGCCTATGCGGATGAAAGCCTGCATGAAGGCGGAACCTTCTGCCGCCAACACCAGATCGGCTGCCAGGGCCAGCGAAGAACCTGCCCCGGCTGCGATCCCGTTGACCGCGGCGATCACGGGCTTCTCCATCTCGAGGATGGTCTCGATGATCGGGTGGTAATCGTTGCGTAGATGCGATGCCAGGTCGGGCACCTCTCCGCGTTCGTAGTACGGCTTGATGTCGGCGAGATCGGCTCCCGAACAGAAGGCTCGTCCCGCGCCGGTGATGATCACCGCGCGCACCTCTCGATCCCCCGAAGCGTCGTTCACGGCCTTGGTCAGACCAAGTGTGACCGCCTGGCCCAGCGCATTCAGTCGATCCGGCCGGTTGAGCGTGATGGTCGCGATCGCATCCGAAACCTCGTAGAGGACAGCTTCTTGGCTCATGTTGGACACTCCCAGGCAAGCGGTACCGGCCGTTGCGGACAGCACGGTCACTATACTTCCAGCCTTCCGAGCGCCCCTGGGAACGAAAGGAATCTGATGCCAGACCTCTCCTTCACCGACAGATCGATCGCCGACCTCGAGGTCGATGTCATCGCGATACCTGTGTTCGAGGGAGGAGAACTAGGTCCGGGGGGCAAGGAACTGCGCGACGCACTAGGGGACCTGCCAGATGTGATCGACCAGGCTCCACTACTTCCGAACCCCTTCAAAGCTGGTCTCGGAGAGGCGATCGCGGTCCCTACGCTTGGCAAGATCTCGGCGCGTCAGGTGCTCCTGATCGGCGTCGGCGCGAAGGGCGGTGACCCTTCGGTCGCACGCAAGGCCGGCGCGGTTCTGGCGCGGCGCACGGGAGGAGCCAAGACGGTCGCCACGACTCTGCCTCAGGTCTTCCGCGGCAAAGGAACCGAAGCCTTCGAGAGGTTCTGGGAGGGATTCCTGCTCAGTTCCTACGAGTACGAGGGTTTCCGCACCGTCAACACCGACACCAAGCCCAACCGCATCGAGTCGGTTACGGTCGTGACGAAGAGCAAGCCCGATACCCGAGGGCTCAACCGCTCGGCGAAGCGGGCACAGATCCTGTCTGATGCCACCTGCCTGACCCGCGATCTGATCAACCTGCCGAGCAGTCACAAGGGTCCAGAGACCCTGGCCGAAGAAGCCCGCAGGATCGCGAAGGCAGCGGGCCTGAAGGTGAAGGTGTTCGACGAGAAGGAACTCGAAGAGAAGGGGTTCGGCGGGCACATCGCGGTCGGTCGCGGATCGAGCAAGCCTCCCCGCCTGATCGAACTCCGTTACGAACCCAAGGGCGCGACCCGCACCATCGCGCTGGTAGGCAAAGGGATCACCTTCGACTCCGGCGGCTTGAATCTGAAGCCCGGCAACTCGATGCTGACCATGAAGACCGATATGAGCGGCGCCGCATCGGTGCTCGGCATCATGCAGGCCATCGCCGAGTTGAAACCCAAAGGCATAGCCATACGCGGATATCTCGCGTGCGCCGAGAACATGCCCGACGGTAACGCTCAGCGGCCAGGAGATGTCGTAACCCACTACGGCGGAAAGACCTCAGAGATCGGCAACACCGATGCTGAGGGACGGTTGGTGCTCGCGGATGCGATCGTCTACGCCAAGGAGCGCGGAGCCGACGAGATCATCGACATCGCGACCCTGACCGGGGCGGTGGTCGCCGGTCTCGGGACGCACATCTTCGCTGTCTTCAGCAACGAGTCCAAGAAGGCGAAGGCGATACTCAAGGCCGCCGATACCGCCGGCGAGCCAGCCTGGGAGCTGCCGCTGTTCAGCGGATACCGGGCCGCCATCAACTCGAGGATCGCCGATCTCTCCAACACCGGGGACCCGCAGGTGGGGGCAGGTTCCATCACCGCAGCCCTGTTCCTCTCAGAGTTCGCGGGCGACACGCCTTGGTCGCATCTGGACATCGCGGGAGCTGCTCGCGCCAACGAGGATCGCTTCGAGGTGACCCGAGGCGGTACCGGCGCCTCGGTACGGACCATCATCGAGTACCTGTCGTCAGAGGCACGCTGAGACGCTCGGAGCCTCAGGCGATAACTTCGACACGGTTTCGCTGGATCACTCGAATCGCGAGCGATCGGCGACGACCCGCAGATGCGTGGCGCGGCCGATGAGCTTGTCGCCTTCGAAAGCGCTGCATTCGAACCGCAACTTCGAGCCGTCCACACTGACCAGTCGAGCTTCAGCGCGCACCTGCGCACCGACCTTGGTCGAAGCGAGGTGTTCCATCTGGACCGATACTCCGACATGTGTCTTGTCGTCTGCGATCGTTCCGTCTAGCGCTCTGCAGGCGGCTTCCTCGAGGATCGCTAGCAGCGCTGGACTTCCGAACACTTCCAGATCTCCTGAGCCGATCGCTCGGGCGGTTAGACCCTTGGTGACGGTCAGAGCAGCGCTGCCCTGTAGGCCTTCTGTTGGTCCGTCCATGATGCTCCATATACTCGCCGACCGTTCGTCCGCGAGCGAAACCACCCATGCGTGATCCAGGCGGTCCGGCCATCGTCATGGCCCTGTTACTGATCGAGACGGCGATCGGTGGCGTCGCCGTGCTCTGGTTCGCTCGGTTGTGGGGAGAGGTGAAGTGGGGGTTCTTCAAGTTGGCCGGTGCAACCCTTGCGATCTGCGCCCTGCTGGGGGTATGGGCCGCGAGCGCCCCACTGTTGGGCGGGCAGAGCCCAGCCAGCGCGCGCACCGCTATCGCCGCCGGCTGGGTCTTCGCTGGCGCGTTGGTCCTGTGGCAGGTCCTGCTATACGCGAAGCGGTTCACAGCCGCGAAGTACCTGGGATGGGCAGCCGTCCCGGCCGGCCTCACCTGCCTGATCGCGATCGGGATCGATCCGGCATCCCGGCCCGGCGAAGTTCTGGGGGTACTACAGGTGCTCGCCGGGGCTCTCTTCGCTGGGGCCGCGCTGGCGGGACTGTTGCTCGGCCATTGGCATCTGGTCGACCGCACCCTGTCGAGGAGACCGATCTGGCGCATGAACCAGGCCTTCCTCGCAGGCTGCGTAGCGGTGATCGTCACGGCCGCGCCGACGGTGGGCAGCCGGGGAGCGGTGGATGCAAGCGTGTCCCCGCTCCTAGGAGCCGGAGATCTGGTGGTCTGGCTAACCATGGGTCTGGCTGCGCTGTGCCTGGTCATCGGCCTGTTCATCCGGGCGCTCATCAAGGAAGCGTCTCTGCAATCTGCAACCGGGCTCTTCTACCTCGCCGTCATCATGGGCTTCGCTGCCGAGTTCGCTGCCAAGGTTCGGTTCTTCTGACGAACTCTCACGCAACTCTGGCTTCTGTCTCATCCAGGTTTCAGGTCATCGGTCCAGTCTTGGGGCTCCCTGAGATCTGGAGGATCCCGTGGCTATGATCGACCCTATGCAGGAAGACCTTCCCCCTCGCGCTGACCAAGAGGCTGACCCGCCTGCAACCCCGCCCCTGCCCGAACCGACCGAAGAGCGCCAGCCGGTCGGTCACGACTGGTCGACGGTCGTGTTCGACCCGGCAGAAGATGCGGCTGCCATAGAGGCCGCATCAGAAGAGCCCCCGCTTCCGCCCACCCCACCCGAAGAGGTCGCCGATCGCTCGACCCTGCCAACATTCTGGGACTCGATCGAGACGCCGACCGAGACGACGGGGCCCCTGGAGCCGCCCCGCTCGTCGCCACCCGGCGAAGAACCGGTCTCCCCTCAGCCGAGACCAGAGGGTCCCCCTGCGATCGTCGAGTCGAAGGGACGGATCCTGTCGGTCATGTTGCTGACCGGCTTGCTGGGAGCGTTGCTCGGCGGCGGAGCGGTCTATGTGGCCGCGGACCGGCCCGCCGCTTCGATCACTCGAGGCACCGGCGCCGTTCAGGTCGTTGACCCTCCCGTCGATCCGAGCGCTATCGAAGAGGACTCTTCGCTGGTGGCTCGCGTGGCGGCCGTCGTTCTGCCCAGCGTCGTGCGGATAGATGTCGGAGGCGGCTTCGGCAGTTCGGGCCTGGGATCAGGCGTGATCTACCGCTCAGACGGTTACATCGTCACCAACAATCATGTGATCGAGAACGCGAACTCGATCCAGGTCACCCTGCCAGATGGGCGACGGATGGATGCGGAGGTCGTCGGAACCGCCGCTCCTCGGGTGGATATCGCGCTTCTGAAGGTGGAGGCCGAGGGCCTGCGTCCCGCCGTGTTCGGCACCACCGAGGGACTCCAGGTGGGAGAGGTGGCCGTCGCCGTGGGAACACCCTTCGGACTCGATGCGACGGTTACCGCCGGGGTGATCAGCGCCCTTCATCGGACCACACCCGGCCAGACCGGCTTCCCGGACGCGATCCAGACCGACGCTCCTATCAATCCGGGTAACTCTGGCGGCGCGCTCGCCGACGCGCGTGGAACCGTGATCGGGATCAACACCGCGATCGCTTCCCAATCTGGCGCGAGTGCTGGCATCGGGTTCGCGATCCCCGTAGAGATCGTTCGTAAGGTTGCCGACGAACTCATCGCAACCGGCAAGGTCGAGTTCGCGTATCTGGGTATCAGCGGAGACAACCTGCCGGGCCGCGCGGGTGCGCGCGTGCGCGAGGTGACACCTGGTGGCCCTGCGCAAGAGGCCGGTCTGCGCGCGGGCGACATCATCATCCGTGTCGACGATGTAGAGATCAGGAGCATGGAAGAGTTGATCGGCCTGCTAGCGGAACGATCGGTCGGCGAACAGGTGACCGTCACATTCCTGCGTGACGCGGGCGGCGATCAACGCGAATCGGTGGTGGAGGTGACGCTCGGGACCTTCCCGAGTGGCTGATGCTGCCGAATGTAGGTCTCGGAGAGTTCGGGCCCATCTTCCTGGTGCTCTTGCTAGCAGTGGGGCCTTCGCGGTTGCCCGAGATCGCGCGAGCGCTGGGCAAGGCCTATCAGACCTTCCAGCGTGAGACGACGAAGGCCAAGGACGCGTTCAAGGAGGTCTTCGACGAACCCACCGGCGAACTCCGGGACATGATCGGCGAGTTGCGAGGAACGCGTGACGATGTCGCGAAGACGATCGCGGACTCGAAGGAGAAGGTGATGGGGGCCGGGGTGATAGACCGACCGGATGAAGTCGTGGAAGCCGATCCTCACGCGCAATTGACGCGGGATCGAACGGACGGGCCTGCCGTCGAGATCGTCGAGCATCCCGCCAACCCTGTCGAGCCCACCAACCCGGTCGAGCATCACACCGACCCGGTCGAGCATCCCACCAACGCCGTCGTACGCGATTACGAGGACACCTGATGGGTCGGAAGCAGAAGCGGCCCGGACTCTTCGGTATCGCCTGGCGTCTAGGCGCGGTCGTCGCACTCGGCTATGCATCCAGGGACGGTCGCATCGCCGATGCCGACGAGGATGCTCGCAAGCTGCTCGTGAAGGGACGCAGCGAGAGACTCGACGAGGTCATGCCGGTGGTCACCGACCTCGGTTCGCTCTATGCCTTGGGCGCTGCTGGCGCGGTCTTGGCTCTAGGCGGTGAGCGGAGGCTGGCCGCGAGGATCCTGATGGCCGGAGGTCTGGCTTGGACCGCGGCGCAAGGCATGAAGCCCATGTATCGGCGCGACAGGCCCTATCAGACCGGGATGGCCGACAGGTTGGTGAGGACCCCCGCTGGGTCATCGTTCCCGAGCGGACATCCGGCCGTTGCCGCAGCGATCTCGCGAACGCTCGAACCAGACCTGCTGCCAGGTGCTCGCGGCATGGTCGAGAAGATCCCGAGCATCGTCGCGTACAGCCGCGTGTACAACGGTGTGCACTATCCCACCGATGTGATCGGCGGGTTGCTGATCGGGAGGGCTTGTGCCGACCTCGTTCGTCGCTTCACGACGCCGCGTAGGCGTCGTCTCTGGTCGCGCCGTTAGTTGACCAAACTGAAGGGCAACTTCTTGCCTTTCAGCGACGGCTTTGCTCCCTCGATCGATCCGGCCAAGGCGTAGATCGCCTTCGAGGCTGGCGAATCTGGATCTGTGATCGTGATCGGCTTGCCTTCATCGCCGCCTTCACGCAACCGCACATCTATCGGAACCTCGATCAACACCTTGCTGTTGAGGCTCTGAGCGAGTTTCTCGCCTCCACCGTCGCCGAAGATCCGGTGGGCTTCGTCGCAGTTGGGACATACGAAGGTGCTCATGTTCTCGACGACACCCAGCACCTTCAGGTTGACCTGATCGGTCATCCGTCCGGCTCGCACCGCCACCGTCTGTGCGGCCTCCTGAGGTGTCGTCACCACCAGCATCTCTGCGCCCGGCAGGTACTGCGCGATCGAGATCGCGACATCACCGGTGCCCGGAGGCATGTCAAGCAGGATGAAGTCGATGTCGTCGCCCCAGTAGGCGTCGGCGAGGAACTGGTGGAGCGCCTTGTGAAGCATCGGACCACGCCAGATGACCGGCTGGTCCTCTGGAACGAAGAAACCCATCGAGACGACCTTCACGCCGTGGTTCTCCAACGGCAGGAACATCCCTTCGAACGCGACCGGGCGACCGGTCACATTCAGCATCTTCGGGATCGAGTAGCCGTAGACATCGCAGTCGACCACGCCGACCTTGTGACCGC
Source organism: Actinomycetota bacterium (assembly GCA_046565595.1). Lineage (GTDB taxonomy): Bacteria > Actinomycetota > AC-67 > AC-67 > AC-67 > JBKHYG01. The sequence goes on from JBKHYG010000004.1 coordinate 15,715, forward strand.
GCTGAGCTAGCGCCACCGCAAGGTTCGCCGTGATCGATGACTTCCCCACCCCGCCTTTGCCGCTGGCGACGAGGATGGCTCGGGTCTTGGAGCCAGGTGACCAGAAGCCGATCGGCTTGTCCTCGGCGGGCCCGCCCGTGGGCTGACCGGCCCTCAGTCGGCCGACCATCGCTTGACGCTGCTCGTCGGTCATCACGCCGAGTTCGACATGGACCTTCTCGACGCCCGGGACGGAGGTCGCTGCAGCGGTCACCTCTCGCCGGATCTGGTCCTTCAAGGGGCAGCCGGCTACGGTCAGCAGGACCTCGACGATCACCGAAGATCCATCGACGGTGACCTCCTTGACCATGTCGAGCTCCGTGATCGGTTTGCCGATCTCTGGGTCGCGGACGGTCGCCAGGACGGCGTAGATCTCTTCGCGAGTGGGCATGCGATGCAGGGTAGCACCCGATAGCACCACCTGTTCGGGCCTCTAGACTCCGATCCGTGCGTTTCTCCCTTGCTCTACCTCACTATGGGTTCTCGATGCCCGACGGCGGTCCGGCCACCATCGACCGCATAGTCGATGTGGCGCTACACGCAGAGGAAGCGGGATTCGATGCCGTGGCCGTCAGCGATCACCTGTTCCTGGACATCCGCAAGTACGGCGGTCCGTCCGGTCGATACGAAACCCCCGAAGCGTTCGCGCTGCTGGCCGCGCTAGCGGAGAGAACCGATCGGATCGGCCTCGAAACCCTCGTGCTCTGCGTTCCGTTCCGCAACCCTGCCGTCCTCGCATCACAGGTCCGGTCGCTTCAGGACCTGTGCGGCGGGCGTTTCACCTGCGGCCTCGGCGCGGGCTGGTATGAGCCCGAGTTCGAGCAGGCCGGTATCGCCTTCGGGACCCCGGGCTCGAGGATCGCAGCACTCAGGCAAGCAGCCGAGGTCTTACACGAGGCCGATGTCGCCCCGATATGGATCGGAGGCAAGGGAGGTCCGAAGATCCTCGAGTCCGTGGTCGCTCACGGCGACGCTTGGAATGTCTGTTGGCGAGCCGAACCGAGCTGGGTCGCCGACCGCCGCGAGGTCATGCGTCAGATCGCTAGAGACCGAGGTCGCGACCCAGCGGAACTGTCGGTCACCGTCGGCCTGTACACCTACCTCGGACGCGACGAGGATGACCTCGCGAAGAGGTACGAGCAGCTGCAGGCGTGGAGCCCGGGTGGGCTCCTGAACGGGGTCGAACTCGAGCGATTCGCGGATGGCGGAGCGGTCGGAACGATCGACCAGGTCCGCTCGCGGATCGAGGCCTTCGCAGAGGCGGGCGCGAGCGAGATCATCGTGTCGCTAGCGAGCCTTCCCTTCGCTCTGGCCGATCCCGAGCAGATCGATCTTGTCGCCGAGCTCGCTGAGACCCTGAGATGATCCAGCCGCGTCGCATCCTTGCCGCCGTCCTGCTGCTCGTCGCCACGACGGCCTGTCAGATCCAGATCGAGTTCGACACCATCGTGACTCCTGACGGCAGTGGTCTCTTCCGTGTCGCTGTCACCGCCGATAAGGAGCTCCGGGACCTCCGTCAGAGCGAAGGTGGGTTGGCTCCGGTTGATGACCTCTTCGATCAACTCTCCTCCATGGGTTGGAGCGTTGCTCGAAGTGAACCGGCCGGCGGACTGCGGGTCTCCGCGGAGAAGGCCTTCGCATCGCCGGACGAGTTCGGGTCGGTGTTGGACGAGTTGCGTTCGGCGCGCACCGCCGAAGACGCGGGAGAGCTCGGTTCGGTCGATCTCTCGATGTCGGTGGATCGCGATCCGGGACTGCTGCAGACGGGTACCAGTTTCACAGCCCGGCTCGATACCAGCGCCCTCGAGGAACTCGGGCCTGAGTTGCTGGCGGAACTCCGAAGGTTGGCGACCTTCCAGGTCACCGTCGACCTTCCCGGCAGCACGAGGGTGGATGAGGGACAGGCCGACATCGACCAGGAGACGGTGGTGTGGCGTCCCCAACTGGGCGAATCTGCGGAACTCAAGGTCTCTAGCGTCGCTCGAGACACGGGCCTGTTCGTCGGGTTGCTCTTCGCCGGGATCTCGTTGGTCCTGTTCGCGTCAGCGATCGTCGCAGCCAGGAAACGCCGACGCGGCAAGCAAGAGCCGAACTTCACGGCTCTGCAGGATGTGGAGATCAGGAAGCGTGCGGAACGGGAGTGAGGACCACGATCTCGCAGTCCTTCTTCCAGCGGTCCAGAGCCGCCTCTCCGCCTTGCAGGTTCAGTCGGCGACCGATGAGGAGATCGCGCGCGACCTCGTCCCATGCCGCGTCTTTGGGTAGCACCGCTACCGCGCACGGCTGGTCAGCGACCCGGGATCGCTTGTCTTTCGAGCGTGCGATCAGACGGACGGTGTCTGCCTCGGTCAGGCCGGGGATCTGCTGCTCTCCCTGGCCGGTCAGCACATACACCTGGCCGTCTTCGTAGCCGAACCAGATCGGGAACTCGTGTCCCGCGTTGTACCGAGGTTGCTTGACGGGCTCGCCGGTCTCGGTCGGATCCCGATCGTCGTCGGCCATAGAGAGCCAGGCGATCGTTCCCTTCTTCAATGCTGCGTCGAGGGCGCCGTCGACTATCCCCGCTCCGGCACCGGGCTGCTGGAGGACCTGGAAGGGGAAGGACCCAAGCACCTCATCGAAGACCCAGTACTGAAGCAGGTAGGTCCCTGGGGTAGGGAACCGGACCCCTCGCAGTTCGGTGACGATCCGAGTGGCGACGGACTCGCCCTCGAGTTCGAAGCGGGTCTCCTTGCTCGCGATGCTCTTCCCGTCAGCGTCGACCACCTCGACCGCGTCTAGATAGTGCCCACCTGGGCCGGTCAACCGCCGCTCGCAGACGAACGGCGACGCGACATCGCCGTGGCTACCTAGGAATACGACATCGCCGGCATCGGGGTCGCTCTCTGCGAGCACCCGGTCGGTGATGCGGAAGTCGCGGATGGTGACTGACATGGAGGTCCTTCCTGTGGTTCGTCGACCGCGGGCATGATAGTCGTGTGCGACCGCTGCCAAGCTCAGGGGCTAGACGATCTGAGACCCGGCGGCCAGGGCGTCCTGCGCTATGAGGAAGTCGAGCAATCCAGGCGTTAGGTGCTCGCTGGCCAGCGCATCGACCTTGAACCATCGTGCGTCGGCCGCGTCGTCTCCTGGGGTCGGGACCGTCGTGTTGGCGACGGTGGCCCAGAGGTCGATGATCAAGAAATGGTGGTCGATCGAACCGTCCCTCTTTCGAGCCATCCGCTCGACGACGCCTGCGACCGCTCCGACCTCGACGGTCAGGCCGGTCTCCTCCCGCACCTCGCGTCGGCATGCATCGCTCAGGGTCTCGCCCGCGCGGACCTTCCCGCCTGGCAACGACCAGGTTCCTTTCGCAGGTTCGCGATCCCGCAGGACGAGCAGGATCTCATCGGCGTGACGGATGATCGCCCCCACCGCGACGACTGGCCAAGACCCCATGAACTCGAGGGTATCAGCGCTAGCCTCGCACCGTGCTCAACCGCATCTCCTCGTGGCTGGATGAGACCGACGGACTCGCCATGGACCATCACGGACTGTCTGTCCTAGCCGAGATCAAAGCCGACGGAACCCCGGTGACCCAGGCCGACCGAGCGATAGAGCGGCGGCTGCGTGAACGGATCCGCTCCTCTTTCCTCGACGATGTGATCGTCGGCGAGGAGGAGGGTGGCGCCCTGCCGGACTCGGGCGTCGCTTGGATCATCGATCCGATCGACGGGACCAAGAACTTCGCCAGAGGTATCCCCGTATTCGCGACGCTGGTGGCCCGATGGGAAGACGGCCAACTTACCCACGCGGCGGTTAGCGCACCCGCTCTGGGGCACCGATGGACCGCTGACGAATCTGGAGCCTTCCTGGATGGCCGTCCGATCCGGGTGGAGGACCGGGCGAGCCTCGAGGAGGCGGACCTGTGCACCGGTGGCCTGGATTTCGCCGAGAGCCATGCTCCCAACCTCGGCTCGATCCTGAACAAGGTCCGCAGGCATCGAGGCTTCGGAGACTTCTGGGGATACTGCTTGCTCGCACAAGGATCTGTGGATGCGATGCTCGAGTTCGCGCCGCTGGCGCTCTACGACATAGCCGCACCGCGTTTCATCGTCGAGCAGGCGGGAGGTGTGGTCTCCGACCTGACGGGGGACCGTGCTTTGAAGCCTGGACCCGCGTTGGCTGCAGGACCGCGGCTGCACGCCGAGATACTGGCTGCCCTCGACGACTAGCCTGGGTACATGGACTTCGAACTCACCCAGGATCAGGAACTCATCCGCAAGAGCGTGCGGGAGTTCGCGCAGGCCGAGATCGCGCCGTACGCCACCCAGTGGGATCGCGAGGAGCGGTTCCCTTGGGAGGTGGTCGAGAAGATCAAGCCTCTCGGTTACTTCGGCGCTCCTCTACCTCCCGAGTACGGAGGCATGGGCCTCGACGCGATCAGTTACGCGATCCTGCTCGAAGAGATCGCCCGGGCTGACTCGAGCATACGAAGCATCATCAGCGTCAACTGTTCCCTGGTCGGCTTGACCATCGCCAAGTGGGGCACCGAGGAGCAGAAACAGCGCTGGCTGCCGTCGCTCAGCACCGGCGAGACCTTCGGATGTTTCGGCCTCACCGAGCCCGATTCGGGCAGCGATGCAGCCAGTATGAAGACCAAGGCTGTGAGGGACGGCGATGACTGGATCCTGACCGGCTCGAAGATGTTCATCACCAACGGGACCGTCGCCGGAGTCGCCATCATCTTCGCGCAGACCGACCAGAGCCTCGGATCGAAGGGAACGGCCGCTTTCCTGGTGCCTTGCGATTCGGAAGGTTTCGAGGCGCGAGAGATCCACGGCAAGCTCGGGTTGCGTGCGTCGTCGACCGCTTCGCTACATCTCGATGGCGTGCGGGTGCCCTCCGACGCGATGCTCGGTTCGATCGGCGACGGAATGAAGATCGCGTTGTCGACCCTCGACAACGGGCGCGTGGGACTCGGAGCGTCGTGCGTCGGTCTGGCTCAGGCCTGCCTCGACGCCGGACTTGCATACGCGAAGGAACGAACCCAGTTCGGCAGGCCGATCGCTCGCTTCCAACTCATCCAAGAGATGCTCGCCGACATGGCGGTCAAGGTCGAGGCCGCTCGCCTGATGGTCTACCGGGCCGCGGCGTTGAAGGACCGCGGTGTCCGCAACACGCTCGAGGCCAGCATGGCTAAGTACCTCTCGAGCGAGATGGCGGTGGAGTGCGCGAACCTCGCGATCCAGGTACATGGCGGATACGGCTACATCGACGAATATCCGGTAGGTCGCTACCTCCGCGACGCCCGTGTCACCACGCTGTACGAGGGCACCTCGCAGATCCAGAAACTGATCATCGGGCGTCATCTGACCGGCGAGAACGCCTTCGTATGATGACGAGACCGGCCGCCCCCGTTCAACCAGGAGGGACAATGTGAAGCGGGGTTACGATCTTCACACGCATTCGAACCAGAGTGATGGCGCCTTGCCGCCAGCGGAGGTGGTTCGCCGCGCCCACACCGCAGGCTTGGCAGGGATCGCCCTGACCGATCACGACACCACCGCCGGCTACGAAGAGGCCAAGACCACCGGAGACGATCTCGGCGTGGATGTGTTCCTGGGCTGCGAACTGTCCGCGCAGTTGGATGGAAGTTCGGTTCATGTGTTGGCTTATTTCGTCGATCCCGACCATGCACGATGGGTCGAGGAGTTGCAGTGGATCCGCGATGATCGAGAGGTCAGGGCAAACGCGATCGTGGACAAGCTGCGCGCCACCGGCATAGACATCACCATGGAGATGGTCAAGGCCGCTGCGGGAGGCGACTCGATCGGCAGGCCGCACATCGCAACTGCCATGGTCCAAGCGGGAGTGATCAGCAGGACACCGGAGGCCTTCACCCCCGAGTGGATCGCCGATGGCGGTGCCTGCTATGTCGGCAAGCGCGTCCTTGATCCGGTGGCTTCGGTGGAGCTCATCCGCGAAGCTGGGGGAGCTGCCGTGCTAGCTCACCCCGTCTGGCTGGATCTTCACGGACTGGATGGGGACGCCGTCATCGAGGCCTGCGCCGAAGCCGGGCTGGCTGGCCTCGAGGTCTATCATCCCGAACATGACGATGAAGCGTCTGCACGCTTCGCGAACATCGCCAACGAACTCGGGTTGGTGGCCACCTCGGCCAGCGACTTCCACGGCAACCAGCATGGCGGCATGATCGGACAGCATCGAACCCAACGCTCCATCGTCGACGAACTGAGGCGACGAGCGGAGGTTGGCAGGATCGATGGGTGATCGACGGCCCCGACTGATGATCGTAGGTCCGGGCGAACTGCACGACCCGGACCTCGAGGTGATGGGAGAGCAGCTCGTCGCCCACTTCGGCGATGCGTGGCAGCAAGAGCACGAGGCGACGGTAGCCGTGGTCGGGCGCATGCTCGGATGTGAACATCCTCCCTATCTGATCCCGGGATCTGGGACGGCAGCTTTGGATGCAGCGCTGCTGAACCTGTTCGAACCCGGACAGCGTGTCGTCATCCCCGATACGGGCTTCTTCGGTAACAGACTCCTCGAGATCGCCGCCGCCCATCGCCTCGATGTGTTCCGCCTCGAGGTCGAGATCGGCGAACCCGTCGATCCTGCGGTGGTCGCGGACGCGGCGGCCAAGCATCGTGCGGCCGGGGTCGTGCTTTGCCATGTCGATACCTCGGTCGCCACCCGGAACCCGATCCGAGAGATCGCGGAGGCGGCTCGATCAGAGGGCGCCATCACGGTCGTGGACGGGATCGCCAGCGTGGGGGGAGAACCGTGCGAGGTCGATGGTTTCGGCCTGGCCGCCCTGGTGACCGCGACCCAGAAGGGCCTCGAATCGCCGCCCGGTTTGGCGATCCTCGCGCTCGGACCCGAAGGGGTAGCGCGCGTCGCGGCTCGCTCGCAGCGCCCGCACACCTTCTATCTAGACCTGCAGGTGTGGGACCGCTATCGCAAGGAGTGGCCCCACCATCCTCATCCGGTGACGATGCCCGCGAACATCGTGAAGGCGACGCGATCCAGCGTGGAGCGGATCCTCGCCCAAGGCCTCGGCGCGACCATCGAAGCCAAGCATGCGCTCGCGGCCAAGGTCCGTGCGGGTCTCGACGAGCTCGGTCTGAGGCCGGTGGCCAGAGCCGACGCTCAGGCCGGCATGATCGTCGCGGCCTACGCCGAAGAAGCCAACAGGATCGTTGGAGGCGTCCTGGAACGCGGCATCATGATCGCAGGCGGATTGGCGCCCTTGGCTGGAAGGGCGATCCGGGTCGGGGTGATGGGCAAGACCGCGAACGAGGAGATGGTCGAGGCGACCCTCGCGGCGATCAGGGAGACGCTCGCATGAGCGATCCTCGCTCGATCGACGAGCGCGACGACCGGCCGCATGAGCACGGGGGCGAGGATGGCTGGCGTGAGTCGCTGACCTATGTTGCCGCGGACCCAGCGGTGATGGTGGTCGTGAGAGCGACCTGGGATCCTCAGGCAAGGACGGCTGCTGGCGACCTACTGATCCGCTTGGAAGATGGCGTCATCCTGCGGGCAGCCTTCAGAGAAGATCGTGTCCAGACGCGCGAGACCAGCATCGGTGCACTGACCTTCGGGCCGACAGAGCGTCTGAATTCCTGGCAACTCTCGGCAGAGACGGTCGCGCTGGTGACGACCCCCGGAACGGTATTGGTCGGGGCGTCCGCCACCGGCACCGAGGCTTCGCCTGCGATGGGGCAGGCCAAACGGTGTTCCGTGGAGTTGTCCTTCGAGGCGACCGGCGAGGCGGAGGGCATGGCCACGCGTCGGCGCGTGATCACCGACCAACGATTCGCTTCGATCGTGTCGAGCGGGCATTTCGACCAGCCGGTCAGGGCCGCGGGGGAGATCCGGATAGGCGACCGTCGTTTGAAGGCCGACATGCACGGGCTCCGCACACGCACCTGGGGGGTTCGCGAACCTGATCCGAACGATGCTCGATTGTTGGTCGGCTTCGAAGAGGGCCACGCGGTCTGGCACGAACGGCTCGTACTAAGTGACGCGACCATCCAGACGACCGGTTGTTCCAAGGAAGGCAACTTCCCCGATCGACTTCAGGTGTCCGGCGAAGGGACCCCCGAACGGTTGTTACTGGGGGGCCTGGCGGCAGAGGTACTCGCGGTCCTGCCGCCCGAGGCCGATGAACCCACGACCCGTCTGGTGGTTCGGGCCACCCTCGGCGACAAGGAAGCCCTCGGCTACGCCGAGCTGGCTGTCAGCGACAGCGGATAGTCATCGGAGCCGATGTGCGACGATGATGCCGTCGCGGATCGGCAGGATGCTCGAGATCCAGTCGTCATCTGAAGCGATCGCCAGGTTGTGGTCCTTGATGGCTTGGGTCCATCCGGCCGGGCCATCATCATCTCGTGGCGGATCCTCGGCGGCCAGACCCGACCACAGGACATTGTCACAGATGTACAGACCGCCGACGCGAACCCGATCCTTGGCGGCCTTCCATGCGGCCGGATAGCCGTCCTTATCGATGTCGTTGTAGATGATGTCGAAATCGCCCTTCAACTTGCTCATCTCACCAACGGCATCGCCGGTGTGCCATGACACACGATCCCAGTACCCGACGCGCTTCAGATAGCCCTCCGCGCGATCGGCGTTCTCTTCCGAGCCGTCGGTGCAGTGGATCTCGGTGGCACCTGCCCGAGCGAACCAGTACGCCGAATAGCCGTACCCGCTGCCCAATTCGAGCACCCGTTGGGCTCCGAGCGTCCTTGCCAGGATCTCGAGGGTGGCTCCAGCGTGGCGGTTGACGATCGGAAAGCCCTCGGCTCGTGCGAAGTCTTCCATCTCGACCAGTACCGGCTCGTCGTGTCTGTCCAACAGGGCACGCGAATACCTCGCAGAGATCTCGTGAACGATGCGGTGACTCATGACACCGACGATAGCTAAGGCGGTCAGACCGTTGCGGTTGATGGCCACTATCCTCGCCCTCGCATCATCAAGGAGACCGTATTGACCGATCCCGCAAGCATCAAAGCCGCGTCCTTCACAGAGAGCGTCATCCGCGAGATGACCAGACTGGCGATGCAGCACGGAGCCATAAACCTGGCGCAGGGGTTCCCCGATTTCTCGGCGCCAGAAGAGGTCAAGCGGGCGGCGATGGAAGCCATCGCAGGCGATGTGAACCAGTACGCGGTCACCTGGGGAGCCAAGAGGTTCCGCGATGCGATCGCCGAGAGAGCGGCGAAACGATACGGGATCGTTGCCGATCCCGAGACGCAACTGTGCGTCACATGCGGCTCGACCGAGGCTATGGTCGCCGCCCAGCTCGCGATCGTCGACCCCGGCGATGAGGTCATCGTGTTCGAGCCCTTCTACGAGAACTATGGTCCGGACGCGATCCTCTCGGGAGCGACGCCTCGGTTCGTGACCCTTCACGAGCCCGACTGGTCCTTCGATCCGTCCGAGTTGGCCGCAACCTTCAACGACCGCACCAAGGCGATCATCATCAACTCTCCGAACAACCCGACGGGCAAGGTGTTCAGCGAGGCCGAACTGGCGGTAATCGCAGAACTGTGTGTCAAGTGGGGAGTCGTCGCGATCACCGACGAGATCTACGACGAGATGACCTACGACGGGTTGGAGCATGTGCCGATGCTGACCATCCCTGGGATGGAGGATCGCACGATCCTCATAAACGCGATGAGCAAGACCTACGCGGTGACCGGATGGAGGGTTGGTTGGACGATCGCCAGTCCGCTCCTCACATCAGCGATCCGCAAGGTTCATGATTTCCTGACCGTCGGCGCTCCGGCTCCCCTCCAGGAAGCGGGAGCGGTCGCTCTCACCTTACCCGACGCCTACTACCAAGAGATGCGAGCCGGATACCTCGAGCGTCGGGATCTGATGTTGGGCATCCTGCGTAGCGCCGGGATAGAACCCAGCCCTCCCGGTGGCGCCTACTACACGATGTGCGACATATCTTCGCTGGGGTTCCCCGACGATCGCACCGCCGCACGCACATTGACCGTCGAAGCGGGTGTCGCAGCCGTGCCGGGATCCAGCTTCTATCGCGATCCGGCGCAGGGCAGCGACAAGCTGCGGTTCTCCTTCTGCAAGCGGGTCGAGACGCTGCAGGTGGCCGGTGAGCGGCTGGCTGCCTGGCGGGCCCGCAGGTCAGCGTCGAACGGCTAGGTCAAGGTTGCGCTGCGCCGCCGACGGTGTGAAGATTCGGTCGTGACCGGCAGCGCTGCGAGGATCATCGCCTTCGCGAATCAGAAGGGCGGAGTGGCAAAGACCACCTCGACCGTATCCATCGGCGCGGCGCTATCTGAACTAGGTCGTCGTGTCCTCCTGATCGATCTAGATCCACAGGCATCGTTGACCTTCTCGCTGGGGATGGACCCCGATGACCTCGAGCACACCATCCACGATGTCCTGGTAGGTCGCATACCTTTCGGAAAGATCATCAACCAGCGGGAGGAGGCCGATGTAGCTCCGAGCAACATCGACCTCGCCGGGGCAGAGGCCTACCTGCTGACCCGCACGGGTCGGGAGTTCGCCTTGCGCGGTGCGTTGGACGACATCATGGGCTACTACGACGAGATCCTGATCGACTGCCCTCCGTCTCTGGGAGTCCTGACGCTCAACGCCTTGACGGCAGCGGACGAGGTCGTCATCCCGCTGCAGTGCGAGGCACTCAGCCATCGCGGTGTCGGCATGCTCTTGGAGACCATCGGTGATGTTCGGCGGCTGACCAATCGAGGCCTGAAGATCGGTGGCGTGTTGCCCACGATGTTCGATACCCGAACCAAGCATGCACGCCAGATCCTGGAGGATGTCGGTCGGCGTTACGGATTGCCGGTGCTCGAACCTGCGATCCCAAAGACCGTCCGGTTCGCAGAAGCGCCCCTACGAGGACGCTCGATCTTGAAGCATTCGTCCTCTCATCCGGGTGCGGCCGCATATCGAGCGGTGGCCCGCAGGCTCGCGCGCATGCCGAGCGCGCCGATCGACTTGGACGCCCCCGCCGCGACGCCGCCGATCGAGGATCGGGCCAGCGTGCAGATCACCCCGACGCCCTCGGAGGCCAACGAGTGAACGACGAGACCTTGAGGCTCGACGAGCAGTTGGCAGAGAGCAGGGCGAAGGATCGCGAACGCGATCCCCTGGGAAAGGCAGCCCTGTTCAGTCAGAACGCCCCAGATCAGGGCAGCCTTGGCCGTCTCGCGCTCGAATGTTCGGTGTGCGGTAGAGAGACTCCGACCTCGCTACGAGAGCTCCCTCGGCTGCTCTTCCCGTTCACCATCACGCTTCCCAAGCGATTCCATACCTTCATGATGTGCCCGGCTTGCGGGCGCCGCACCTGGGTGCGCGCGCATTGGCGGGTCTGACCGCCGATCTGCTGATCGTCGGCGGTGGGATCGCCGGTCTCTGTGCTGCGCTAGAAGCTCCCGCCGACGCTCGTATCGTCGTCCTCGATAAGGGAGAGGCGGCCGCAGGTTCGTCTCCTCTGGCGCAAGGCGGCATGGCAGCCGCGGTCGGTCCGGGTGATTCGCCTGAGCTTCACGCGAGCGACACCATCGCCGCGGGTGCCGGCCTGTGCGAGGTGGATGTCGTGGATGACATCTGCTCGCAGGGACCCGACGCGGTCGCCTGGCTCGAGGGGATCGGGGTTCGGTTCGATCGGGGGCCAGACGGTTCGTTGGATGCCGCCCGCGAGGGCGCCCAGAGCGTCGCCCGCAGCGTCCATTCCTTGGACGCCACGGGTGCCGAGCTGGTGCGAGCGCTGAGGCATGCCGTGGCCGGCCGACCCATAACGAGGATCCGGTCTCGGGCCACCGCTCTGCTTTGGGCAGAGGGTCGCGTGGTTGGCGCCGTGGCAGACGGCCAGCCCTATCACGCATCCGCCACGCTGGTCGCGACCGGAGGGGCAGGGGGTTTGTGGGGGGCGACCACCAACGCGCAGGGGGCAACCGCCGACGGAGCAGTGCTGGGGATGCTCGTAGGCGCGCAACTCGCCGACCTCGAGTTGATGCAGTTCCATCCCACAGCGCTCGCCCATGGAGGGCCCACCACCCGCATTCTGCTGACCGAGGCGCTGAGAGGAGATGGAGCCAAGCTGAGGAACCGGGCTGGAGACAGGTTCGTCGATGAGCTCGGTCCGCGCAGTGAGGTCTCTCGCGCGATCCTCGAGGAAGGGAGCGTCTGGCTTGACTGCCGAGATGTTCCAGCACTCGCCGAGCGCTACCCGAATGTGGTCGCCGAGGTGCGCAGCCGCGGTTTCGACATGTTGACCGAACCGGTACCCGTAGAACCGGCGGCCCACTACTTCATCGGAGGGATCTCGGCGGACGCTCATGGGCGTAGCAGCCTTCCGGGTCTGTTCGCCGCTGGCGAGGCAGCCTCGACCGGATTCCACGGCGCCAATCGCATGGCCGGCAATTCTCTGCTGGAGGCTGTCGTGGTTGGAGGTCGGGTGGGACGGCAGGTCGTATCGGCCACCTCTAGCCATGCGGGCGATGGTCGCGAGCCAGCGGCGCAGATGGGTGAGCCGTCGCGTGCGATCACCGAGATCCTGTCGAGATCGGCAGGGATCGTCCGCAACGCGGAACTCATCGCTGAGGGTCTGGCCAGGTTGGACGAGCTGGTCCGGCGCCACGGACCCGACCCTCATGCCGAGCTAGCCGGCATGATCCTGCGGGCATGCGATGCCCGATCCGAGAGCCGTGGGGTGCACCAGCGCTCCGACGCTCCCGGGACCGACGCGGGGATGGCGATGCGAAGCTTCGATGTGCTGGGCGAACGCGCCCGAGAACGCCTAGCGGCCCGAACATAGACTCGGACGATCCATACGACGACACAGGAGAGACAGATGGGCATGCTCGACGGCAAGGTCGCGATCGTCACGGGCGCCGGCCGAGGCATCGGTAGGGGAGAGGCCGTAGAGCTCGCTCGGGAAGGCGCGAGGGTCGTGGTCAACGATCTGGGCGGCGAGTGGGACGGCAGCGGCTCGGATGACCGCCCCGCCCAGCAGGTCGTCGACGAGATCAAGGCTGCTGGCGGGGAAGCCGTCGCCAACTACGACGATGTTGCCGACTGGCGCGGATCGAAGGACCTCATCGACCAGGCGGTCGATACCTACGGGTCGCTCGACATCCTGGTGTGCAACGCCGGCATCCTGCGCGACCGCATGATCTTCAACATGGAAGAGTCCGACTGGGATGCGGTGATGCGCGTTCACCTGAAGGGCCACTTCGCTCCGACCCGGCATGCGTGCGCCTACTGGCGGCAGAGGTCGAAGGATCTCGGAGGCCCCGTCGACGCCACGGTCATCGGCACCAGCAGCACCTCCGGGCTCTTGGGGAATGTTGGACAGTCGAACTACGGAGCGGCGAAAGCAGGCATAGCTGCCCTCATGCAGATCGTAAGCATGGAGATGGGCCGGTACGGGGTTCGCGCCAACGCGATCGCTCCTGCCGCGCGCACCCGCATGACCGAACGGACCTTCGGCGACATCGCCTCCGCCAGCGACTTCGACGAGTGGCACCCGGACAATGTCGCTCCGCTGGTGGCGTACCTGGGCAGCGACGCGGCAGCAGAGATCACCGGCCAGACCTTCTATGTCTACGGTGGAAGCGTCCACCTGTTCGAGCCCTGGAACTTCGGCGAGCCAGCCAAGTTGGACCGCCGCTGGACCGCCGCCGAGCTGGCAGAGGCGATCCCAGCGCTGTTCGGGGATGCCCCCAAGGCGTACTCGCCGCCCACCAGCAGCCTCCAAGCTTCGCTCTGAAGCCTGTTGCTTCCGTTTCGCCCCTTTCTTCCCATTCGTAGGCAGGGAAGGGGACGATGCAGGGCGAACACCTAGGACGGGATAAATGGGGAGGCGACGCCAAACCGCCCTCCGCTGGCTTCGAGAGCAGGAGAGAAACAGATGATCAACGCGTTCCGCCGTACGACGGCGTTCCTCGCGTCCGCGACCGTAGCGCTGTCGGTCGGTCCATTCGGCGGTATCGCCTTCGCGACGCCAGCGTTGACGAATGATGACCCGATCCCTCTCCTTCCGCTGCCGTCCCTTCCGCTCCCAGCCGCTCCGAATGCGGTGGACACCACCCCTCCCGAGACCTCGATCCTGAGTGGCCCGAGCAACCCTTCGAACGACACGACTCCGTCCTTCACGATGGGGACAGATGAGCCCGGAACATTCGAGTGCTCTGTCGATGGCTCGCCCTTCTTCGCGTGTAGCAATCCTTACGAGATCACACCAGCGCTAGCCGATGGGAACCACACCTTCGAGGCCCGTGCCATCGACGCCAGCGCGAATGTCGACCCGACCCCTGCCAGCTACGCATGGGTGGTCGACACGGTCGCGCCCGATTCCACGATCGATTCTGGGCCGACCAACCCGACCAGCGATGTGACCCCCGAGTTCCAGTTCTCTTCCACGGACCCGTCGGCGACATTCGAGTGCCGACTTTCGCCGTCTGAGGGTTGGGGCACCTGCACCTCGCCACAGGGACGCGGCCCGCTTGCGGACGGAACCTATGAGTTCCAGGTGCGGGCAACCGACGCGGCAGGCAACACGCAGGCCAGCATCGCGACCCACCCGTTCCGGGTCGACACGACTGGGCCGGTGGTGACCATCGACTCGGCCCCAGCGGACCCCAGCGGCAACGCTAACCCGTCCTTCTCCTTCTCCACGACCGATGCTTCGACACCGGTCTCCTTCTCTTGCGTACTCGACGGGGGAGCAGCCTTCGCCTGCACCTCGCCGACCACCGTAGGGCCCCTGGCAGAGGGCTCCCACACCTTTGCGGTAACCGGAACCGACAGCCTCGGTAACACAGGTTCGGCGGCCAGCTATACCTGGACCGTGGATCTGTCGGGCCCCGACACCACGATCACCTCAGCCCCGTCGTCGCCGACCAACCAGACATCGGCCAGTTTCAACTTCACGAGCCCAGAAGCTGGTGCAACCTTCGAGTGCAGCCTGGACGGCTCGGCCTTCGGCGCTTGTACCTCGCCACAGTCCTACAGCGGCTTGGCTGCCGGCAGTCACGACTTCCTGGTGCGAGCCCTGGACGCTCTAGGAAACCCCGACCCGTCCCCGGCCTCTCACACCTGGACGATCGACCTGACCGCTCCGGACACGACCATCACGGCTAACCCAGGTCCGGCGACCAACGACTCCACACCTACCTTCGAGTTCACCTCGAACGAGCCGGGCAGCACCTTCCAGTGTTCCCGCAACACGGGCCAGCCGTATGTCTCCTGTACCAGCCCATACACCCTGAACCCTGCCTATGCCGACGGCAGCAAGGTCTTCAGGGTGCGCGCGATCGACCC
This sequence comes from Actinomycetota bacterium, assembly GCA_046565595.1. Classification (GTDB taxonomy): domain Bacteria; phylum Actinomycetota; class AC-67; order AC-67; family AC-67; genus JBKHYG01. The sequence continues at coordinate 31,078 of JBKHYG010000004.1, forward strand.
GGCGGGCAATGTCGATGCCAGCCCGGCCTCGTACTCGTTCGTTGTCGACACGGTCGCTCCGACCGCTTCCTTCACAGCGACCCCAGCCTCGCCGACCAACGCAGATCCGGTCAGCCACTCCTTCACCCGGGCTGACGAGCGCAGCGGCGTCGCGACGGTCGAGTGCGCCGTCGACGGTGGTGCATTCGCGGCTTGCGCATCTCCGGTCACCTTCGGTGGCCTTGCGGATGGATCTCACACGGTCTTCGTGCGCGTCACCGACAACGCGAGCAACCAGACGACCATCCAGAACACCTTCACGGTCGATCGCACC
>JBKHYG010000005.1:0-3842 GCA_046565595.1 Actinomycetota bacterium
CAAGGCTCGCCACGACAAGTCCAAGGAGTTCGGTGCTCTTGCTCAACCAAACGGCAAGCCCAGGAGGTCTTCAGGTGTGGCATAACTCCCGAAGCCAATCGGTGGCACGGGTGGTGAACTCAGACACCCTAGGTGGGTTCTTCATCGTCGGCAGGAGGGAGTCGGATGCCCAGCTCGTCTCTAGAGCGGATCGCCAAGGATCTCGAACCGCTCATGAGCTTCGTCCAGGGCTCGAGGTACGCCGCGAGGTGGGGTGACCCTGATATCGCGGACTTCGTGTTCGGCAACCCTCACGATATGCCGTTGCCCGGTATCGCCAGGGCGTTGACCGCTCACACTGAGCCGCATGACAAGAACTGGTTCGCCTACAAACAGAACGAACCCGAGACCAGAGATGTCGTTGCGCGATCGCTCACCGATTCACACAACCTGCCCTTCGAGCCAGAGGACATCTTCCTGACCCCTGGGGCGTTCGGTGGTTTGAGCACTCTCATCCGTGCGCTCGCCGGGCCGGGGGACGAGGTCATGTACCTGAGTCCACCCTGGTTCTTCTACGACGCCATGATCAAGGTCGTCGGCGCGCAGCCTGTTCGGATCCCGCTGGAGGATCCCCATTTCGCACCCGACCCGGCGCTGATCGCTGATGCGATCACCGAGCGAACCCGCGCGATCATCATCAACACCCCCCACAACCCGACCGGTCGCATCTACTCGACCGATGAACTCGGAGCTGTCGCTTCGGTCCTGCAGGCAGCTCCGTCGCCTATCTGTCTCATCTCTGATGAGGCTTACCGCCGCATCGTGTTCCGCGGAGAGAGGTTCGTGTCGCCCGCCCTGGCGTATGAACGAACGGCCGTCGTATACACATACGGCAAGACGCTCTTGGCCCCAGGAGAGCGGATCGGCTACATCGCCTTGCATCCACGGATGCCTGATCGAGAACAGCTTCGCGGGAGCATCTCGCTGTCCCAGATGATCGGAGGCTGGCAGTTCCCGAACTCGACGCTGCAGCGTGCGATCGGCGACCTGGACGAGTTGTGTATCGATCTTGAGGGTTTGGAGCGCCGGCGCGACCGCCTGGCGACGGTCTTGCGGGAGATCGGCTATGAGGTGATCGTGCCAGCGGGCACCTTCTACATGATGGTGCGATCGCCTATCGAGGACGATGCTGCCTTCTGCGGTGCGCTCGCTGATCAGGAGGTGTTCGTCGGCCCCGGCTATCTCTTCGAGATGCCCGGTTGGTTCAGGCTCTCGTTGACAGCGAACGACGAGATGGTCGAACGCTCGCTGCCGGGATTCGAGAAGGCTTTCGTGTCTTTCAAAGGCTAGATCGCGTCCAGGTCTGCGAAGATCACATTGTTCAGCAGCAGGTTTGGAACGGCGATCACCCGCGTCTCCGGGTTCAAGCCAAGGTCGGCCGAGCCGACCAAGAACTGTCCTGCTGGCGTGACGGTTCCGTCCTCGGTGATCCGCAACAGGTGGCCCTTCGAGAAGTCAGTGACGAGCCAATCCTCACCGTCGGACTCGAGTCCATCGAGCGTCGCTCCGGGAAGCTCGACGATGGTCGAACGCTGTCCCGTCGCGATGTCGAAGCGATAGAGGCCGCCTGGGCCGCCGAGAGCGAAGTTGGCGATGTAGACGCCGCCATCCTTCACATAGATCCCGTCCGGTGCGTTGATCGTGGCGAAGGCTTCGGCGGCGTCGGAGCCCGCCAGGATGCGCCAGATGGTGTTTCCACCAAGATCGGTGACATACACATCGCCGGTATCGTCGTCGACATCGAGGTCGTTCGCAGCCCGGATCGAGATGGTCGAGCGATCCTCCGGGTCGGCCATATCGATCACATGGATCACATCGCCGTCAGCGACATACATCGTCCCCTCGAAGATGGTCACGCCCTGAGGGCCACTCATGTCGCCGGTGAACACCACCGGCTCCGACGAGCCTTCGGCCAGGCGAGCCACGCCGCCTCTACCGCTGAAGCCGCCGAACGAGATGTACCAGGCTTCGGTCGTCGCATCCCAGACCGCCGACTCGGGGCCGGTCAAGGAGGTCACGATCTGCGTGGGGACGGCCGGATCGGCTGAACCCGGCTGCATCGAACCAACGGTGCAGACGACGAGCAGGATCGAGATGGCGCTGTTGCGTTTCATGAGGCTCCCCTGGTCCCTTCCCAGCCTTCGGGATGGATGCCGTCAACCCGTGGCTCCACCGGTCTCACTCCCAGCCGAAGCCTATCCCTGGATCGGACGCGCGAGCCACGCCCCGGACCTAGGGGTTGCATCTAGGGTTCCTAAGATGCGTGGAACGAGGGAGTCTCGCGGCGCATATGCCAGTACCTTGTCCCGGGTCAGCAATAGACCAGATCCATCGGGTGACCAGTCCAGCAGACGCCAGCCTGAGATCAGGCCGGTCCGCCGTCCATCGATCCCCAGGATCTGGATCTGGGGTAGAGCATCCCCCGGCGTACGGATCAGCACCGCTACTTGAGTCTTGGTTGCTCGAACCGTACCTAGTGGCAATGTCGAGGTGAATATGACGCTCTGTTTGCCGGAGTCCCGCACCCTGAGTAGGTCGCCACCTGTACCTCGTGGCCTGACGATCACGAGATCTGAGCTGGCGAAATCCATGTCGCCCCACACCGTCCCCGGGTCGGACAAGATCGTGCGGCGCTGCGAGGTGCGCGGGTCGAAGGTGTCGATCTGGTCGATCATCGCGCCATCCTCGCCATAGGGCGAGAAAGCCACCAAACCCTTGGCGGACACTGTCGGGCCGGTGCCGTCGAGGGGGCCTGATGCGAACGGACTCAGTCCGGTCCCGGTCAGACGATAGATGCGGTCGCCGCCAGAGGGATCCGATGACTCGCCCCGCGCCGCGGAGACGACCACATGTTCGCCTGAGCTGGCGATGCTCGACGCGAGCACATCCATGGTGATGCGCTCGGTTGCGAGCGAAGCCAGATCAAGTTTGAACACATCGAAGTCGCGTATCCGGTCGTCGAGGATGATGTAGGCAGTGCCGGACAGGCCGGTGCGAAGCGAAGGAGAAGACTTAGCGTTCGCCTGGGGGCCAGCGCTTCCCGCGCAGCTGACCAGGAGAACAAGGGCGGCCGCGCTCAGCGCTGCCGTCCTCTTAGACGGGAGATCCATCATGGTGACGATACCTTTGACGAACATCCTGACCCAGTTCTAGGCGTGTGGCTACGGTCGCGACCGCAAGCCCAGGTCTGCCCGCGCTACTGCCAGGCGGGGTCGATCGGATCCCAGGTGAGTAGATCCGGATCGAGGTAGTCCTGCGGGTCCACTATCCACTTCAAGGCGGGGCGCCGCTCGGGCGGGATCTTGTTCAGCTCTTCTGACACGGGCCGTTCGTAACGATCCCCCCTGCTTCCCAAGGCAGGGTCCCAGTCGTCGTGGTGGTTGGGGATGAAGATCTTCGGCCGAAGGGCCTCGACCAGGATGCGCACATCTCGCATCCCGTTGGTCAGTTGCCCGAAGTTGACGACGGCTCCGATCTGGATGTCAGAGGGCGGTAGCGCGCTCATCGCTTTCCAGGTTGCGTCGCCGACCTTCACCGGACCGGTCGTGTCGTGATAGGTGAGCGCGAAGTCCCCGATGCGGAACTGGTACAGCACACTGCCGCCTTCGGCTCCGCTCGGTTCGGTCGTGCCGTCGTCTGGCTCTGGATCCTGCGGAAGCGGCGGGTTGCTCAACCGGGCCTCGTAGTTGGGAGGCACGGGTACCGTCGGGATGTATGGTCCGTTCGGATCGGTAAGGTCGGGCTGTTCGGCGGCAGAGTGAGGGTGCTTGATCGCCGTGATCTCGACGCCAGGTATGAGCGAA
>JBKHYG010000006.1:0-16587 GCA_046565595.1 Actinomycetota bacterium
GGGTTGACGCGAGCCTTCACCGAACCGGTCGGATCGAACACGAAGCATCGACCGCCGGTCATACCCGCGCCGATGTTCTGCCCGACCGGACCAAGGACGACGATCGTGCCACCGGTCATGTACTCGCAGAGATGCTCTCCCGCGCCTTCGATCACCGCGACCGCGCCAGAGTTCCTGACCGCGAAGCGTTCGCCAGCGCGGCCGGCGGCGAACAGGCGGCCTCCGGTGGCCCCGTAGAGGCAGGTGTTACCGAGCAGCACCGGATCCGTAGCGTCGTTGGGCGGCGGCTTGATCGCTACCGTGCCGCCTCCCATGCCTTTGCAGACATAGTCGTTTGCTTCCCCTTCGAGGACGAACTCGATGCCCTCGGTCAGGAACGCGCCGAAGGACTGGCCCGCCGCCCCCGTGAAGGTGATTCGCGCCTCGCCGGGAGGTGTCTGCGTGCCGAACTCGTGTCCGATCGCCCCGCCCAGTCGAGCCCCGACGGTCCTGTCGAAGTTGGTGATCTCGTAGGAGAGTTCGATCCTTCCGCCCTGACGGATCGTCGCGAATGCCTCTTCGACGAGACGATCACCAAGCGGCGAGCGCGGCTGCATGATCGGAAGCTTCTTGCGGAACCGTCGCTCTGGGGTCGGGCTCTTCAGCAGACCTGAGAGGTCCAACTTGTCGGCTCGGGTGAGGGTGACCCTCTGACGCAACAGGTCGGTCCGCCCGATCGCCTCATCCAACGAGCGCAAGCCGAGCGATGCGAGCAAGCGCCGAACCTCCTCGGCGACGAACATGAAGTAGTGGACGACCATCTCGGGGGTCCCGGCGAACTTCTCGCGCAGATCTGGTCGCTGGGTCGCGATACCGACGGGACAGGTATCCAGATGGCATGAGCGCACCATGATGCAGCCTTCGGCGACCATCGCGGCGGTTCCGAACGAGTACTCGTCGGCACCGAGCAGAGCAGCCACGAGAACATCGCGACCGGTCTTGAAGCCGCCATCCACACGCAACCGAGCCCGCTCGCGCAGATGGTTCTCCACCAGCGTCTGCTGCGACTCGGCCAGTCCGATCTCCCAGGGCAAGCCTGCGTTCTTGATCGAGCTGAGCGGCGAGGCTCCCGTCCCCCCATCCGCGCCGGAGATATGAACGATGTCCGCGAGACCCTTCACGACCCCGGCAGCGATCGTCCCGACGCCAACCTCGCTGACCAGCTTGACGCTGACCTCCGAGCGGGGGTTGACCTGTTTCAGGTCGAAGATCAACTGAGCCAGATCCTCGATCGAGTAGATGTCGTGATGAGGCGGGGGCGAGATGAGCGCGACGCCTGGAAGCGTGTGCCTCAGCGCGGCGATCTCTTCGGTCGCCTTATGTCCAGGAAGTTGGCCACCCTCTCCGGGCTTGGATCCCTGCGCGACCTTGATCTGGAGCTCCTCGGCGAAGGACAGGTACTCGGGGGTCACACCGAAACGGCCCGACGCGACCTGTTTGATCTTCGAGTTCTTCTCCGAGCGGTAACGGGTCGGGGCCTCGCCACCTTCGCCGGTGTTCGCCCGACCTCCGATCCGGTTCATCGCTATCGCGAGCGTCTCGTGCGCTTCGGCGCTGATCGCTCCGTGGCTGATCGCTCCGGTCGAGAACCGCTTCAGGATCTCGCTGACCGGTTCGACCTCGGCCAGAGGGATCGGAGCAGCTTCAGGAACCATCTCGAGAAGATCGCGCACCGCCGCCGGAGGCCGGTTGTTCACCAGATTCGCGAAGTTCTGATAGCGGTCATAGTTGGGGTCGGTCTTGATGGCGCGATGCAGCGTGTGCGCTTCCTCCATCTCCGGGGTGACCTCGGGCTCCTTCTCCTTCGCCCCCGTCTTGGTCGACTGCAACCTCTCGAGGCCAGGATCGACATGCTCGTGAAGGGCACGCACAACCTCAGGATTGGTGTGGTGATACTCGCCTTTGGCGTTGTGTTTGACGAAACCTGGGTTCGCCAACTTGTCGTCCGCGTCCTGGCCATAGGCAGCGGCATGGCGCTGTAAGACCTCTTCGGCGATCTCGGTGAACCCGATGCCTCCGAGCGGTGATGAGGTACCTTCGAAGCAGCGTTCCACGACCTCGTTCGCGAGTCCGAGGGCATCGAAGATCTGGGCTCCACGGTACGAGTCCACCGTGCTGATCCCCATCTTCGACAGGATCTTCAACACGCCCTCTTCTATCGCGGCACGGAGATTGATCATCGCCTGGGCAGGCGACTCGACCTCGCGCGCACGCCCACCTTCGGCCAGATCCGCGACAATGGCCAACGCCAGACGCGGATAGATCGCTTCGGCTCCGTAACCAAGGAGGCAGGCTGCGTGATGGCTCTCTCGGCAGTCATCGGTCTGGACGACGATGCTTGTCCGTGTCCGATGTCCAGCCTTCGACAGCGCGGTGTTGACCGCACCTACCGCCAGCAGCGACGGGATCGGCGCCCGCTCCGGCCCCGCGTTCTCGTCGCTGATCACCACGATCGCCGAGCCCGTGGTAGCCGCACGCTCGGCTGCATCCGCGAGCGCATCCAGGGCCTTACGCATCCCGTGTGGGCCTTCTGCCACCGGCCATGTCGCATCCAGGAAGGTCCCGCCCGGTGGCTTGAACAGCAGGAAGGTGTCGAGTTCGAGGAGCGCGCCACCCTCGGGACGCTCCCACAGCAGCGGATCTCGCGGACCCAGCACCGTGCGGAGGCTCATCACATGACGCTCACGCAGATGATCGATCGCGGGGTTGGTCACCTGTGCGAACCGCTGCTTGAAGTAGTTGTAGAGAGGACGCCCGAAGGAACTGAGCACCGCGGGAGCGGTGTCGTCACCCATCGAGAAGGTCGGCTCCTTGCCCGTAGCGGCGACCGGACGGATCATCAGGTTCATCTCTTCGCGCGTCCAACCATGCAGGATCTGTCGCTGGGTCAGATCGCCCGGAACCTCGATGTTCGCTTCGCCTCCGGTCGCTGGGGTCCGGAACTCTTCCAACCAGACGCCGTAAGGTTTGCGTTTGGCGATCCGTTCGACGGGATCGGTTTGAAGTCCGCCTTCGGCAGGATCCAGGAAGAGCATCTGACCCGGACCGAGCCGCCCTCTGGTCACCCTGTCTCTGTCGGCGAAGGGGACCGTCCCGACCTCGGAACCGACATGCACCAAGCCGTCGTCGGACAGGCTGTACCGCAAGGGCCGCAGCCCGTTCCGATCCAGGCATGCTCCGATACGGATCCCGTCTGTGAAGATCAATCCGGCGGGCCCATCCCAAGGCTCCATCAGCGACTGCTGCCAGCGGTAGTAGTCGCGGACCTCCTGCGGCATGTCTTCTGCCTGCTCCCAGGCTGCCGGGATCATCATCGAGACGACCTGTCGGATGTCGCGCTGGTCACCGGGACGGAAACCCTCGCGGATCATCAGCTCTACCGCGTTGTCGAGCATCGCGGAGTCACTGCCGGTCTCGTCGATGATCGGTCTGAGGACCTCTTCGTCCAGCAGGCTCCACTTGCCGAGGCGGCCCTCACGGCTCCGCATGCGGTTGATGTTCCCGGCGATCGTGTTGATCTCGCCGTTGTGGCACAGCAGGCGGAAAGGTTGTGCGCGGGTCCATGAAGGTGCCGTGTTCGTCGAGTATCGCTGGTGATACATGATGAACGCAGCTGCGAAGGCCTCATCGGCCAGGTCGCGGTAGAAGACCGACAGCTGGTCGGCTGCGACCAGGGCCTTGTAGGTGACCGTCCGGAACGAGAAGGACGGGAAGTAGACCTTCCGGCCTGCGCCGGTGAGGGCCCGCTCGGCGCGTCGGCGGGCGCGGTGCGCGCGCCGTTCGGCCTCGTCCTCGGTCTCTGATGCGGGCTTCAAAAGGACGGCCTGACGGATGCGCGGCATCAGGGCCAGAGCGCGACCGCCCAATGCATTCGCGTCGAGGGGAACCTCGCGCCAAGCGACCACATCGATCGCTTCGGCGCGGCAAGCCTTGGCGATGGCTTCGCGGACCACATCCTCTGGACCGTCATCGCCGATGAAGGTCATGCCCAGGCCGAACCAGTCTGGGTCTAGCCCTTCGCCTAGGCCTTGCGCTTGGAGTTCTCCAGCAAGCCATCCTCGAGGGATCGGCATCAGCAGACCAGCGCCGTCTCCGGTCTTGGCATCGGCCGCTACCGCGCCGCGATGCCGCACCCGGCAGAGACCTTCGATCGCTGTCTCGACCAGTTCTCGGCTCGGACGAAGCTCAGCGTCGGCTACGAAGCCGATCCCACAGGCGTCCCTCTCGGCACGCGGATCCCACATGTGCGATTCCCCTGGTTCTGTTCGACGAAAGGAAAACGGCGCCCCTCGCATGGAAGGAGCGCCGTTGCTCTGGCCCCATGATAACCCCTCGTGGGGGAGGAAGGCGAGATGCCCATGGCGAACCCTCTGGCATGAAGAAACCTCTCGCCTTGCTGGCGTCTGCCCTGGTCGCGGCATCTCTTCCTTCGATGCTGCCCGCTGGCGCCGGAGAGGACCAAGCATCCTCGCGGATCATCGTAAGTTCGACCCTGAACCACCAGCTGATCGTCCTAGATGCACAGACGCTGCAGCCGACCCAGCCGAACATCCCAACCCGAGGCACCTCTCCGGTGCGTCTCTGGGTGGATGAGTTCGACGGTGAGCGCTACCTGTTCTCGGCCAACCACGGGATCACTGGCTCGGTAGGGATCTACGACCTCGATGGAGACATCATCCTCGAATCGCCGGCGTCGCCGATCCCGTCCGGAGGCTTGGGCGCAGTGGGGATCGCCGCCGCCAGGGTAGATGTTCCAGAGGTCGGCGAGCGCGACATCCTCGCGGTGACCAACGCGGTTTTCGCGTTGGGCGGCTGCGGCATGCCTGCCGGCCGTCTGGGGGTGTACGACGCCACCAACCTCGAGCTCGGAGTGCTCGCTCCGATCGGTTCGTACCCGCTCGAGGCTGCCATTCCGTACGCGGTCGCAGTCGATGGCGGCACCGCATCGCTCTATACGGCGAGCAACTGTGGAGACCACCTGCAGGTGCACGACCTGACCGGTGACGCTGATACCGGCCTCGTTTCGGTAGAGGCGGCCGGCACCATCCCTCTTGGCGATGGACCTGACGCGACGCTGGTGGACGCCGTACGCGAGCGGTCCTACACCGTCAACATCGGCGGGAACTCCCTGTCGGTGGTCGATACCGCGACCCGAACGGTTGCCACTACCGTCGCGCTTCCGGGCGCGGGACCGATCGATGCGGTCCTGGCCACGAGCAAGGGCGGTCGGGACTGGATCCTCACATCCAACGGTCGCGACGACACCTTCAGCATCATCGACCGTGACGCGATAGAGGCCTGTATCCAGGCATCCGCTCTCGCATGCTCCGAGGCGCAGGTCGCCAGGATCTCTGCCGGCGTACCCGGCGGCGCCCCAGAGGGCATCAGCTATGACCCCGTATCCGGGCGGGTGTTCGTGGTCAACAAGAGCCCGCTTGGTTCGCCGTCGCTGTCAGCGATCGAGATCGACGAGACCGGCCCGATCACCGGGACCTTCGTCGGAAAGGTGCCGCTGGGCGCGATCGACCAGGCGGTTCCGGTGCCGGCGATCATCGCCTTCGATGTCGTGGTCGATCAACGAGCCTGAGCGAGCAGGATGATCGATGCCCAGGCCAGGTAGGCTGGCCTCGGATAAATGAGCGAGAACCCCGGAACGACAGACACGAACGAAGCACCGATCGATGGGCCGGTAGACCTGGCTACCGGTCAACCCATCCCCGATACGCGCTTCGCTGACCTCGACATAGACGACCGGATCGTCGCGGCCCTAGAGGCTCGAGACATCGAGTACGCGTTCCCCATCCAGGCGCTCGCGATACCGGATGCCCTGGCGGGCAAAGATGTGCTCGCACGCTCGAAGACCGGGAGCGGCAAGACGCTCGCTTTCGCCGTACCGCTGGTTCAGCGACTCCTCGAAGGCGAGCGTGGCGCGCATCCGAGCGCCCTGATCCTGGTACCTACCCGTGAACTCGCGGTTCAGGTCGCAGAAGAGACCAAGACCATCACCGAAGAGCTCGGCTTCAAGGTCGCGCTCGCTTACGGCGGAACCTCTGTGCAGGCTCAAGCCAAGACCCTGAAGCAGGTCGACATCTTGGTGGCGACACCTGGACGGCTCCTGGACTATCACGAGCGAGGCACCGTGGACCTGTCGGGGGTTTCGATCGCGGTGCTCGACGAAGCCGATCGGATGCTCGACATGGGTTTCCTGCCTGATGTGCACAAGATCCTCTCTGAGCTCCGCGAAGATGGCCGCCAGACGATGCTGTTCAGCGCGACATTGGACGGAGAGGTCGGGCGTCTGGCCAAGCGCTACACCCACCAGCCCGTGCGACACGAGATCGCCGAAGCGACGCCTGTGGTGAGCCTCGCTCAGCACAGGTTCCTGCCCGTCGAGCCGGCGACCAAGGTGCAGTCATTGGTTGAGGAGCTTCCCGGCGACGAGGGCCTGGCTCTGATATTCGTGAACACCAAACGAGGATGCGAACATCTCGTGGACGATCTTCGAGCCCAGGGGATCGGATCCTTGTCGCTGCATGGTGACATGAGCCAGGCGGCTCGAGAACAAGCTCTCGAACGGTTCGCCTCTGGGAAGGTAAGGGTCCTGGTCGCGACCGATGTAGCGGCTCGAGGACTCGATCTGGACGACATCACGCATGTCATCAACTGGGATCCGCCGATGGATGACAAGAGTTATGTCCATCGGATCGGCCGCACCGCACGCGCCGGTCGCACCGGCGTCGGGATCACGCTGGTCTTGGCTGAAGAGCGCGGCGATATGAGCCGGATGGCCGCGCGCCTCCAACTGCATGGAGAATGGAAGAACGCCGGGCTGAAGGTCCACCCACCGCGGATGGTCTACACCGCTAAACGCGGGAGGAACTCGCTGCTCGGTCGGCAGCGTCGCCGACGGGTTTGATCAGCCTGGAGCCGGAGGTTCTCCGACCACCATGTTGCAAGACCAGCCCGAACAGCTGCGCATAGATGCAACCGTCGAGGCGAGCCACAACATGGTCGCCTGATAGGACGGATCATCGTGCCGGCTCTGTTTCTCGCCGGGATCAAGCAGCAGATCGTAGAGTTCCCTGTCGCCGCCCGAATACTGCACATACTTGAACCGGCTGGTCCGTAGGGCGACATACGGTGTCCATAGGCCGAGGCTGTCTCCCTCGAGGGCGAAATCCATCACCTCGTCTGTAGCGTTGGTGGATTCCAGCAGGATCGGGCGCGTGCTTCGCAGATCTGGGTCTGCAGCGAAAGGCAGCAGTGAACGGCCATCCTGAACGAGTCCCGGCTCGACGCCGGTCGTCTCAAGGATCGTGGCTGTCAGGTCTTGATTCGCGACCAGTTCGTCGGTCCTGACCCCACGCGGGAAAGCGGGGCCCCTGAGGATCAGCGGCACCCTCGCCGAGGGCTCGTAAGGCAAGAACTTGCCCCACGGGATCCGGTGTTGTCCGAGCAGGAAGCCGTTGTCCGAGGTGAAGGCGATGTTCGTAGAGTCGAGCCGACCGGACTCCCTCAGGGTGTCGATGATCGCGCCGACGCCCTCATCGACGGCAAGCAGAGACTCTCGCCGGTTCCGTTCCCGAGAAGCGTGGATATCACGGCTGTCTCGGCCGAAGCGCCATCGAGCCTGGATCGAGGCCGGCTTATCCGTCACATCCGCCTCGTTGTAGGCCAGTGGCCTGGTGATCGGCTTGCCGGCGAGGACACCTTCGTGCCGCGCCGCAGGCCTCGGGTCCCGACGAGGAGACCATCCGTCCCAGACGCTCTCGGCGTGCGGCGCGACATACATGACGACCAGCAGGAACGGCGCCTTGCGCTTCAACAGGCGTCGCAGTTGGGTGGTCGCCTTCCTGGTGATCACATCGGTCTGATAGTTGCGAGGGTCTTCGACCGCAGGGGTGCCGTAGGTGCGCAGCACTCCTGCGTCGTTGAAGCGCGACCCATACATCCAGTAGGTGGTCGGATCCGTCAGAGCGTTCCAGGCCCACCAGCCGGGAGGGATATAGGTCGGGTCCTTCAGGCCGTAACCGTTCAGATACTTGCCGACATACGCGTTCCGGTAGCCGGCCCGCTCGAGCCAGACCGGAAGGGTTTCGGCGTCTCTGAAACCATCGAAACCAGCGGGGCTCTTGTTACCCCACACCTCGTGGTTGTGCGGGTACTGGCCGGTCAAGAAAGTGGCTCTCGAGGGACAGCAGTAGGGGAATGTCGCGAAGGCACGCGTGAAGGTGATGCCTTGATCCGCCAACTCTCGGCGGACGATGGGCATCGAGTCCAGGGTGCGGACATCCTGGTCGTCGGTCATCACGACCACCCAGTTGGGCTGATCGGAACCCTCTGCGCTGACCGCTGTCTGGCCGGGGACTAGAGATGTTGTAGACGCGATGAGAACGGCGAGAGCCAGCGCTGCGTGCCCGTGTCGCAGCATGCCCGATATGGTACTGGTCGGAACGACACTTCGGAGGGCGCATGCTGTTGAAGATCGGGATCGAGATCCCCTATACCGATATCGCTGATCGCGAGGGCAACATCACCCTGGCGAAGGAGGCAGAAGACCTCGGATTCGACTCGATCTGGTGCTCTGAGGTGTACACCTACGATGCCTTCACGACCTTGGCCCACCTAGCGGGCCATACCTCGACGCTGCGCTTGGGCACCAATATCGCCCAGATCTATGCGCGCACACCGGCCCTGACCGCGACCAGTGCCGCTGCCCTGGATCAGATGTCCAACGGACGCTTCATCCTGGGGCTTGGGGCCAGTGGCCCTCAGGTCATCGAGGGCTGGCACGGCGTCGATTACGACAAGCCGGTCCAGCGCACCCGCGAGATCATCGACATCTGCAGGATCGTATGGAGGGGCGAGCGCCTCGAATACGAGGGAGAGGGCTTCAAGTTGCCGGGCGGCAAGACCAAGGGCGGTAAGGGTCTGAAGCTGATCAACTCTGGGCACCGCCCCGATATCCCCTGCTATGTCGCCTCGCTAGGTCCGAAGAATGTCGAGATGACCGCCGAACTCGCCGATGGTTGGCTGCCGTTCCCCTTCTCGACCGAGAAGGCCGCCGAGGTGTTCGGCCCGTCGCTTCAGGCCGGCAAGGCCAAGCGCGCTGCTTCCTTGGGTCCGCTGACGGTGTCGCCTTTCGCTCCGCTGTGGGTCGGCGACAAGAAGCAGGGACTGGAGGCTGCCCGCGCCCTGATCGGCTTCTATATCGGCGGGATGGGTTCGAAGGACCGCAACTTCTACAACCGTTTGGCGCAACGGTACGGGTTCGTCGAGGAGGCCAGGAAGGTTCAGGACCTGTTCCTGGGTGGCGACAAGGCTGCCGCGATCGCCGCGACGCCAGACGAACTGGTCGAACAGGTCTGCGTCGTGGGCGATGTCGCAGAGGTACGCGACCGCCTGCAGGCGTTCCAGGCTGCCGGCGCCACCGAACTGGTGGTCGCGCCGATCGCAGGCGACCCTGCGACTCGACTCGAGATGCTGCGGGGACTAGCGAAGGCGAACGCTTAAGCCCGCGGAACACCTAGTTGGGAGGAGTTCCACCCTGTGCTGCACACACGGTGAAGTTCCAGTTCACCTGTGTCGTCGGGGTGCCGGTCCCCCCGCCGGGGCGGCTCGCGCTGACCGTCCCGCAGCGAGGCTTCCGCAGAACGATCAAAGTCACGCCGCCGCGGTTGCTGGGGGCCTCGAAGTTCCACCCGTTGTCCTTCAGCAACTTCTGGAAGCGCTGCGCGATGTTCTTGGGAGTCTGGCTGGCTTGAGCGATACCTCCGCAAGCGGATGTCCCGGGGCCGGCGAACTCGCTCTGGTACTCCGCACGGAAATACTGGACCTCCTTCAGGACCGCTGGGACGGGGAAGTCCACCGAGGTCGAACATTCCGGGGGGGTCGAGGAGTACTGGATCGGGTTCTGCCGATTCGCGCCCGTGTTCAGCTTGCCTGGCTGCACGATGGCCAGGGCGACGGCTGCCAATAGGAGGGTCGCGAGGAGCCCAGCACCCGCCTGACCGCCCTTCTCTCTGCGCCAACCTGGGCGGATCATCAGGGGGGCGCCAGAGCTGAGCCGCGAGGATAGGAACGCTAATGCGATGGCCAGGACCAACGCGATGACCGTGTTGGTACCTTCGACACCGATGTCCGGCAACGGTTTGATGAAGCGCTTCAGGATGACGCTTCCCGCCGCGAGGTAGCCGAGGATCTCGAGGACGAGGCCGCGCTCTAGTGGGAAGCGGAGACGCTTGCCTAGCAGGCGAGCTCCGGCGATGATCGCGGCGCCTATCCCGGCCACGAACACGACCGGACCGAAACTGCCGCTGCCAAGGCCTGTGATCTGGCGCGAACCGATCGAGTACCAGGGAAGAAGCGTCGAGCCTGCCAGTAACACGCCCAAGAGGGCTACCAGAGCCTCGTCGCGGGTCCTGACCGGCTCATCCTCGTCCGAGGCGTGTGCGAGCGGCTCGAACGGTGCCTCGCCCGGACCGACCGGAGGGATGGGAGGCAGGCCTCCGGTGGCAGCCCCGTCGTCATCGGAGTCGCCCGGAGGGTTCCAGCGGATCACGCCCGGAGCCCCGCCAGGAGCAGGCACGATCTCGTCGGCGATGCCGTCTGCATCCTCGTCGTCAAGGTCATCGTCGTCATCGTCGTCGAGGTCCTCGTCGTCGAGTTGGTCGTCGAGGTCGTCCTCGTCGGGGTCTAGATCGGCGCTTGGATCCAAGAGTCCCTCGAAGTCGGTGCCCTCGAGATCGAGCGGTTGGAGGTCGTCCCTGTTGGATGCCGACCGCCCGCGTGTGGACGAACCCTTGGAAGCGCTGGTCTTTCGTGTCGTCGATGAGCCCTTGGACCCAGCCTTCTTGCGAGCGGTGGAGCGCTTGGCTGCAGCTGACCTGCTGCTACCCGCTTTGGCCGCGCCGGCCTTTCCTGTCGTGGGACGCTTGGCCGCGCCCGAGCTGGTGGAACGCTTGGCCGCAGCCGCCTTCCCGGTCGTGGAACGCTTGGCCGCGGTCTTCTTGGTTGCGGTCTTCTTCGAGGTGGAGCGGGACGAACCCGATCGGCGCTTGTCTTCAGGCATGGTCGGCAAGGTTATCCGACCAAGCTCGGCCCTGAGCGCAGACGACCAGGAAATCGCAGTGCCCGCAGCCCGGCCCAGGGGTCGGTTCCTTGCCTCCGGCCTCGATCAGGGCCAGCCGCTCTAGCAGATCCGCTTCGATCTGATCCGCAGGCCGTACCTCCACGGAGCGTTCGATGACCGGATCATCTCCGAGGTAGACGAAGGTTGCCGTCATCTTGGCTGGGTCCAGACCCAAGATGCGTTGCAGAGCGAGCGCGTAGAGCTCCATCTGCCACCGCTCCGCCCCCATCTGTGCGGGCGCGCTTCCGGTCTTCCAATCGATGATCTCGCTGGACCCGTCCTTGGCGACATACACCGCGTCGATCCGGCCTTGGATGATCCGGCCGCCGACGCTCATCGCGAACGGATGCTCGATGTAGGTGGGGGGAGAGTCTCCGAAGCGGGTCGACGCGAACCGTTCGCGCAGGGTAGCCACCCGGCCCTCTGGCTTGCTGGGGGCGAACTCCTCGGGATCGAGCAGACGCAGTTGAGGCTCGTGCCGTTCAGCGATCCAATCGTGCACGATCGTCCCGACCCGTGCAGCTGGCGAGGGACGCCTGGGAAGCGGCCTGACGAAACTCCAGTGGAAGCGCAACGGGCAAGCGGCGTGGGTGACCAAAGCCGTTACCGAGAGCGCCTTGGGTACTGGACGCGCCTGTTCTGGGACGGCAGCCGTTAGCGGCTCGGATCCGAGCCGAGCTTGGGCTACCGCCTCGGCGACGCCCTGTGGGAATCGCTCGTTCTGGATCCTGCGAGGCGTTGGCGGCCATCCGGCCGAAAGTTCAGCTCGGTGCTCTACGAGCGTATTCTGCTCGGGCTGTTCCTCATCGGCCAGCACACCCACCCCCTCGACCTCCCGGACCAACCTCATGAATGCACTCGGTCCCATCGGGTTCTTCATCGACTCTTTGAAGCCGGCCGGAAGGTACCAATGTGCGGCAGTGACGATCAGCCGCCTCTTGGCGCGGGTGATCGCCACATACAGCAACCGTTTCTCTTCCCGGAGTGCGCGAGCGGTGATCTCGGCTTCGAACGCAGCGAAGTTCCCGTCATAGGTCGGCATGTCTTCGGAGTCGCCGCGCAGTTCGAAGGGCATGTAGGACGGGTTCCGAGTGGGGTTGGGCTGGCCGTCGGTGTCGGGGAAGATCTTCGAGTTCTTCCCCGCCGAGACTCCAGCAAGGATCACGACCTCGAACTCGAGGCCCTTGGCCCCATGGAGGGTGAGGATCTTGACCGAATCGTCATCGGATGGCTGCGCCAGGGACAGGCTCTCTGAGGAAGCTTCGACGGCGTCCAGCCAATCGAGGAATCCACGCAGGTTGTCCTGCCCGTCGACAGATCGGAACCCCGAGGCGTGCTCTAGCAGGTTGGACAGGTTCCGACGCACCGAGCGTGCTCGAGCATTGTCGGCGACGGCAAGCTCTAGCCGTAGGCCGCTGCGCTCGATCACCGCTTCCATCAGTTCCACAGGATCCGCAGCGAGGCTCGCCAACTCGCTATGGAGTTCCCGGAACTCGTTGAGTCGCTCGCGCGCTTGGTCGGAGAGGCCTTCGACCTTCTCTAGATCAGTGAGGCTGGTGCCGATCTCGTAGGGGACCTGTTCGTCGTGTCGGTCCTCATCGCGCAAGACGCGATTGGCGGCCAGCGTCGCTCGCGCCAACAGAGCCATGTCGCGATACCCGATCCGCCAGCGAGGGCCAGACAGGATCCGCGCGAACGCGATGTTGTCACCCGGGTTCTCGATCGCCCGCAGGTAGGCCAGCACATCGACGACCTCCGGGGTATCGAGGAGCCCGCCCAGTTCGACGACCTCTACGGGGATGTCGCGTTGAAGCAACGCTTCTTGGATGGGACCTACCACCCGTCGTTTGCGGCCCAGTATGGCGATCTGGTTCCTGGGGGTACCTGCGGCCAGTTCAGCTTCCACCTGTCCGGCGATGAAGCGAGCCTCGTCGATCTGATCCGCCAAGACCGCGGTATCCACCTGGCCCGCAGGAGCGCCAGCACGGGCGGTCAGGGAACCGGCGTTGCCGCCGTCGGATAGATCCTTGAGGACATGGTTGGCGGTCGCGATGATCTGGCCTGAGCATCGGAAGTTGGTACGGAGAGAGAACGATGTCGCCGGGCCATTCTCGTCGGCGAAATCCTCGGGGAAACGAATGATGTTGCGGAGACTCGCTCCCCGCCAGGAGTAGATGTTCTGCGCAGGGTCTCCGACCGCGGTGACCGCAGGGCCGCCCTCGCCGAGTGCCAGCGTCTGGATGAGGCGAGCTTGCGCGATGTTGGTGTCCTGGTACTCATCCAACAACAGCACACGGAACCGCTCGCGGAACCAGCGCTGGACCTCTGGATGTGCAGCCACCTTCACGGCCAGGGTGATCTGGTCGGCGAAATCCATGACCCCACGAGCACGCTTGATCTCGTCGAACCTGCGGGCGACCTCCGCGAACTCGATGCGTTTGTGCATCGCTTCGATGTAGCCCTTCTCCTTGGCGTTGGTCCTGCGACCCTCGAACCGGGCCAACATCGCTCGTTCGTGATCGACGAGTTGCTGCGGAGTGACCTCGTGGTCTGCCATCGTCGAGATCAGGGCGGCCGCCTGGCTGACCAGATGCTGCGATCGCACCTCGTTCGCCTCGAAGCGCATGCTGCCGATCACCTCCCACAGCAACTGGGATGCCTGCCCGGCGGTCAGCAGCCGCGCATCTGGTTCGAGGCCGAGCTTCATCGCATGATCGGCCACCAGGGAGCTGGCGAAACCGTTGTAGGTTTGGATCGTGGGAGCATCCCCTGGCGCAAGCTCGAGCAGCGCCATGGCCGCGCGCACCCGGTCCCCCAGCTCTTCGGTTGCCTTGTTGGTGAAGGTGAGGCCGAGGATCTGGGTCGGTTCCACCTGACCACTGGCGATCAGATGCACCACACGAGCGGTCATGACGGCGGTCTTCCCGGAACCCGCTCCGGCGTTTATGACGCCGTGTCGAAGTGGAGCCTGGATGGCTGCTCGTTGCTCATCGGTGGGTTCGTGGCCGCCCAGGGCCCGTACGACCGCTTCGGTGGCTCTGCGGGGATCGATACTCACAGCGTCACCTCTTCGCCCTCGGGCCACAGCGGGCACAGGGTCTTGTAGCTGCAGTTGCGGCAATCCGAGCCAGGGTTCGGTGCGAACCGTTCGTTCATGATGCCGTCGAATATCGCGTCGAGTCGTTGAACGACCTGCTCTTCGAAGTCGTCGTTGGTCGAGAAGCCTTTGCGCTCGAGCTTGCCGTTCCACGCTCCGAGATAGGCCAACTCGACATACATCGGCTTGCCGAGTTCCATGAGCTTCGGTTCTCGGAGGCCCGCTAGGTAGTAGACCGCCAACTGCAGATCGTTGGTCAGCTCGTCACCCCACTTCATCTGGCGGCCGGTCTTGTAGTCGGTCACTCGCGTACCGTTCACTCCGACGCGAACTATCCGGTCGATCTTGCCTCGCACCGTCGCCGGTCCGTGCTGGAAGGAGAACTCGGCCTCGACCGCCAGCGGCAGTTGCTTGGTGTCGGTCTCGTGCCACCGCCTAAGGCAGTCGATCGCGTCGCGTTTCCTAGTGTGTTCCATGGCGGTGTTGTCGAAGATCGTCGGATCCCAGAGCTCCTCGAGCCTGGCGATCAGTTCGTCCAACGACGGCACCCGATGACCGTCGAGCATCTTCAGGCTGGCTTCTTCGATGACCTGGTGGACCATCGAACCGAACACCATGTAGTGGCTCTGCTCTTGATCCAGTCCGAGTTCGGTGTCGTACAGGTACCGCAGACCGCAGTCCTCGTAGGTGGCGAAACGAGACTGGCTGGTCTTGAACCCACCCTCGTGTAGAGGGGCGCCAGGATCGGTCCAGTCGCGCTGGTACCACCAGGCACGAGGATCGACGCCAGGCATCGCAGCAAGTTCGGCCAAGGATGCCTTGGCATCGACCTCGGCGACATCAGGATCCGACAGCCGTCGGCGGTGGAGCGCTTCGATCGCATCACGGGTGAAGGGTGCGACGATCGGGATGTCGGCGGCGGGCACGAACTGGATGCCCTGGGTGACCGCGATCGGCGACATCGTGTTCACGGTGCGATCCGCGGCTTCTCTGGCGTAGGACAGCGTGACGCTCGTGGTCGCTCGGGCGAGCACGGAGCCGAGGAGGCGCTCCTCGGAGAGGGCGCGAGCACGGATCCTCTGAGCGCGCGAACCTGGCTCGAGCAGGTCGCGAGCGTCCAGCATGAAGGAGCGTTCCCGCATGTCCGGGTACGCCCCGTCGACGCAACCCGGAACGAAGACATGGCTGAACTCTTCGCCTTGAGCTGCGAAGGCGGTCAGGATCCGGACCGACCGAGCTGCTGTGGGTGGCGGCGACATCGGATCGGCTCCGAAATCGGCAGCCAGGAGGGCTTCGACGAACTCTCCTAGCCGGGCTGCAGGACGGCGTTCGCTGTATCGACCGACCGCGTTGTGGAACGCGACCAGGACATCCAGCGCGTGTTCATCGCTTTCGGTTACCCATGCATGATGCTGAGACACCCGTTGCCAGAGCCACCAGGCGGTCTCGTCAGCAGGGTTGGCCGCCTCGTACTTGGCCAGGTCGTCGACGAGTCTGCGCGCGGCCAGCAGCGGGGTTCTTAGGCCCTCAGGTATCTGGTCGTCGGGGGCGGCGAACAACACATCGATCGTGGTCTGACGGTTCTTGGCGTAGTGCACCAACGCCCGGTACCTGACCGGACCGAATCCACCGATGGGTGAAGCGAGCAATCGGGGGACGGCTTCGTCTCGATCGGCCACCGATGTTGCAACTGTGACCAGATCGAGCAGCGGTCGTAGCGTCGGTTCGGAGTGCAAGGCACGGTTCTCGCCGACGATCGTGGCCGAGACGCCTGCTCGCTGCAGGGCTCGGCGGATGTCATCTGATCGTTGTCCGAGACGGCGAACGATCACAGCGATCTCAGACAGGTCGACGCCAGAGGCGTGATGTGCGGTGGCGATGTCTGCGACCAGACCATCCAGTTCGTCGGCCGTGTGAAGGTACCGTACGCCTCGGACCTCTGGTGTCGCCCGCAACTTCTGCGCTAGCGATTCGACCTCGACCTCGGGGAACAGTCGACTGAAAGCATCCAACGGATCGGTCGCTGCTCCTCGGAACGAGTAGGAAGGTGCTTCGGGATCGAACGCCACGGTCAGCGACGCCGAGCGGCGCGCTAGGCGATGCGTCAGGTTCAACATCGCGATGCTCGTCGCGTGTGCATCATCGATCAGCAGGTGGCTGGCCTGCTGACCGAGTTGATCGATCAGGTGCAGCCGTGCGGTCGCTGCGTTCGGGTCATCGGCTTCGTTCGGTGTCAGCAGCGTCGTGGCTTGGCAGATCGCGTTGGCATGATCGACCATGCCTCGATCATCCAGAACATCGAGGTAGCGGCGGAAGAAGC
>JBKHYG010000007.1:0-25751 GCA_046565595.1 Actinomycetota bacterium
TACCCTTCCCGCGTTCATGGTGGCGTTAGCTCAGCCCGGTTAGAGCACTGGCTTGTGGTGCCAGGGGTCGGGGGTTCAAGTCCCCTACGCCACCCGAAGCGAGGCCCCCTTGTTGCGGGGGCTTCGGCCTTTGATCGAGCACCCGCGAGCGTGGCGGAACAGGCAGACGCGCAGGATTTAGGTTCCTGTGGGGTGACCCGTGGGGGTTCGACTCCCCCCGCTCGCACCGTCCCACCCCTTGTGTACCTTGGAGTGGTGGATGCCCGTAAGGAACTCAGATCCCAAGCCATCCGGCTGAGACAACTCGGTTTCTCCTACTCAGAGATCTCTAGGCACCTAGATGTCAACCGATCGACCCTCAGCGGATGGGTTCGCAACCTCGAGCTGTCGAGCGACGCCCGTGAACGCCTGCGCAGGAAAGCTTACCCAGGGACCTCGCGTCCCGAGGTTCGCGCGCGGCACGCACATCGGCGTGCCCAGATCCGGGCGGATGCCGAGGAACAACTAGCAGCCCTGATCCACGACCCTCTCTTTCCAGCAGGGCTACTCGCCTACTGGAGCGAAGGCAGCAAGACTTGCAACGATGTCCGATTCAGCAACTCCGACCCCTCGCTCATCAGACTCTTCCTGGCATGGAGCGACCGATACCTGCAACGCCCAGCGTCGCAGGTTCGGTGCACCCTCCACCTGCACTTCGGCCAGGATCCAGACGAAGAGCGACGCTGGTGGCACGACGAGACGGGGATCAGCGAGGACGATTTCCTCAGACCATTCGTGAAACCTCCCGGCACCGGGCACCGTAAGCGGATCCTCGATCACGGGGTTGCCCACATCCGGGTCCAGCGGAGCACAGAGCAGTTCCTCCGCATCCAAGGTTGGACCAACGGATTGAAGAGCCTCTGGGGGATCTAAGCCCTGAGGGGTACCCACGACTTCGCTATGCTGCCGCGCGGGTCGCTAGCTCAACCGGCAGAGCAGGGGCCTCTTAAGCCCAAGGTTCGGGGTTCGATTCCCCGGCGACCCACGGCTAACCAGGGGCCCGGCACTCCGCTGGGCCCCTGCTGCTATCACGATCTGCCCGCCATGCTCTCCCTGTCCGGCGTCTCGAAGTCCTATGGACCCAGGACGCTCTTCCAAGACCTCTCGTTGCAGATCTTCGAGGGGGAACGGGTCTGTCTGGTCGGACCGAACGGCGTCGGCAAAACCACGCTTCTGCGGATCATCACCGGAGAGCTCGCAGCCGACGAAGGCAAGGTCGAGCTGCTGACCGGTCGACGGCTGGGTACCCTCGAGCAGGAGACCGACCACCTCCGCGGCATGCGTGTGATCGACGCGGTCACGAGCGCCGCCCCGGCCATGACCGAGGCCGGCGAGAGACTGAAGCAGATCGCACATGAACTGCCGGACACCTCTCCGGAACTGCGGGACCGACTGCTGGCAGAGCAGGGACGCCTGCAGACGCTGTTCGAAGCCTTGGACGGGTATCGCGTCGAGGCACGCGCATATCAGATCCTCGACGGGTTGGCGTTCACACCTGAGCAAGCGAACGGTCCGACCGATGATCTGAGCGGCGGCTGGCTGATGCGGGTCGCGCTCGCGCGTCTGCTGATCGCGGCGCCCGACCTGATGCTGCTGGACGAGCCGACCAACCACCTGGACCTCGAGTCGGTCCGTTGGCTCGAGGCGTACCTTCGCGAGTCGACCGGCGCGGTCATGGTGATCAGCCACGATCGAGACTTCATGGATGCGATCGCCACGAGGATCATCGAACTGAGCGACCGGAACCTCGAGAGTTACACGGGCAACTATGCATCCTTCGTGGAGCAGCGGACGCTTCGCATGGCGCAACTCGAGAAAGCAGCGGCACTGCAGGCCAAACGGGTCGAGCAGTTGGAACGATTCATAGTGAGGTTCCGCGCCAAGAACACCAAGGCCACGCAGGCCAAGTCGAAGCAGAAGATGCTCGACAAGATGGACCGCATCGAGGCTCCGCATCAGTCGAGACGCAAGATGGGCTTGCGTTTCCCTCCTCCCCCGCATCACAGCGACATCCCTGTAGCCCTCCAGGAAGCGACCTTCGGTTACGACCCCGCCCGGCCCATCTACCGCGAGATCTCGGTCGCTCTCGAGCGAGGGATGAAGGCCGCGCTGGTCGGTCCGAACGGAGCTGGCAAGACGACGCTGCTGAAACTGTTCGCGGGAGCGCTCGAACCGCAAAGAGGACGCCGGGTCGTTCCCCCCAACAGCCAGGTCGGCTACTTCGCTCAGCATCAGATCGAATCGATGGATCCCAACAACCGGGTGATCGAAGAGCTTTCGCGCGCGGTTCCATCGAACCTGCAACTGAACCTGCGCGGCCTGCTCGGCCGCTTCCTGTTCAGCGGCGAAGCGATAGACAAGCCGGTCTCGGTGCTGAGCGGAGGAGAACGCACGCGGCTGGCACTATGCAAACTGCTGGTGAGTCCCTTCAGCGTCCTATGCCTGGATGAGCCGACCAACCACCTCGATCTTCAGAGCCGCGACACACTCGAGGAAGCGCTGGAAGAGTACGAGGGAGCTCTGCTTCTGATCACCCACGACCGACACTTGATCCGCAGCGTCGCGAACACGATCATCGAGGTGAAACCCGGCGGGCAGGTGCGGTTGATCAGAGACGACTACGAGACCTACCTCTCAGAGGTCGCCGAGGATCAGGAACCGTCATCTAGTGAGGAAGGTCGCCCCTCACCCAGCCAAGACAAGGAACGCAAGCGACGCGAGGCCGAGGAGAGACAGGCTCGATCGGCGATCCGCAAGCAGGTGAAGTCGGTCGAGAGCGAACTAGAGGCGCTGCGCTTGGAGCGACAGCAGCTCGAAGCATTCCTGGCCGATCCGAGCACCTACGCTCAAGGTGGAGACGCGGTCGCCGATGCGGTGAAGCGTCACGGCGAACTCGATCAGCAGATCGCTTCGCTCGAGGAGCGGTGGCTGGAACTGGTCGAGCGAGCCGAGGCCTAACCGGCCCGACGAACCAGCGCGATCGGGGTCCTCTGTGAGGCCTGCCCCAACGGGTTGTCGCGGAACACCGCTTCGCAGAAGGCGTCGTCTGGCGCATCTTTGGAGCGTCCGAGGACATCCACGCCAAGGTCGTTCGCGTCGATTATCACGACCGGCAACCCGACCCGATCGGCTATCAGTTGGGCCGCACGATCGGGATCGGCAGGCCCAAGCGTCGCGTACTCGTTGTAGGGCGGAAGCGTGTAGTCGCATGGGCCGTCCACCGCGCGGGCCTGCGGTCCAGCCACGCGGTAGAAGACCCCTTTCACTCCGAACGGTTTCGTCAGTGCCGCGGCGGCAGCCGCCAGCAGCATCCGTGGACGGCCGACCTCGCGGAGCGCCAGTTCCATCGTCCAAGGCGATCCGAGGCCGATCCCAACCGGGGTGCGGGTCACGAAGCGTTGAAGGAAGTTGGCCAACTTCGTCGGAACGATCTGGGCGATCGGGATGGCCCGTCCTTGTGTGATCGCGACGACACGCTCGCTCATGATCACGACATCGCCGGGCTGACGGATCTCGGCGGTGTACCGGTCGACGATCTCCGCCGCATCGTCGTCAGCCACGACCGTATGGGTCTGCACGGGGAGGCGCGAGTAGGTGACGCCACCCACATCGATCGTGAGCGACTTACCCTCGTTGGCCTTCGGTTCCATCGCCGCCGAGCCTACGAGCCTTCTGCCGCAGCCAGCGCGCGCACGGCGTCCCCCAACGCTCGGAAAGCCTGTCCACGGTGGCTGATCGCATCCTTCTCGAGCGGCGAGAGTTCCGCTGCGGTCTTCTCGAGCCCAGAAGGGACGAAGATCGGGTCGTACCCGAAGCCGTTGGTGCCCCGCGGCTCGGTGATCAGACAGCCCTCCAGGACTCCCTCCTTGACGACCTCTCGTCCATCAGGGGTCGCAAGGACCGCGCAGCAGACATAGCGCACTCCGCGCTCGCCATCTTGGAGGCCTCGCGAAACCTCGAGCATCTTGGCGAGGTTGCGTTCGTCGGTCGCATCTTCGCCAGCGAACCGAGCCGACCTGACCCCCGGCGCGCCATCCAGAGCCCGAACCTCTATCCCAGAATCGTCTGCGAGCGCAGGAGCTCCGGTCAGTTGAACCAATGAGCGAGCCTTCAGCAGGGCGTTATCTGCGTAGGTCTGACCGGTCTCCTCGGGCGGCGCCCAATCAACCGGTGGCGGATCGATCGTCACCCCCGATCGGCTCATGATCGCGGCCACCTCGCGCAACTTGCCGAGGTTTCCGCTCGCGAGATAGATCTTCAGATCCCGACCGCCTCTCTCTGTAGGCGGTGAAGTTGCGAGCAGGCTTCCGAGCCGACCAGGAGCATCTCGTCCAACAGTTCCCGATCGAAGGGTTTGCCTTCCGCGGTCCCTTGAACCTCGATGAAGCGCCCGTCGTCGGTCATGACTAGGTTCATATCGACCTCTGCGGTCGAATCCTCGGGATAATCCAGGTCGCAGACGACCTCGCCTGCGACCACGCCGACGCTGACCGCAGACACCTGTCCGGTCAGTGCAGACGCGAAGCCGATCTTGGTGAAGGCATCGTGCAGCGCGACCCAGGCGCCGGTGATCGCAGCGGTACGGGTACCGCCGTCAGCGACCACCACATCACAGTCGACCACGATCTCCATCTCGGGGAGCTTCGTCAGGTCGCAGACCGCTCGAAGTGAGCGGCCGATCAGCCGCTGGATCTCCATCGAGCGGCCCGATTGGCGACCACTCCTGACCTCGCGGCGGGATCGTTCGTTCGTGGCGCTTGGCAGCATCGCGTACTCGGCGGTCAGCCATCCCTTCTGCTGTCCTCGCATCCATCGGGGGACATCATCGGAGACCGAGACCGCGCAGATCACCTGGGTGTTTCCGAACGAGACCAGGACCGACCCGGCAGGGCTCGGCTGGAAGCCTCTGGCGAAGGTCACGGTCCGAAGGGACCTAGCGGAACGACCGTTGCTTCGTTGCATCACACCTCTATGTGTTCGAGCTCGAAAGCCAGATCGAGCGGTCCGTCGAATGCTGATGAGGCGGTCTCGCGGACCCTGACGGGATCGTTCACCGACCAGACATGGGTAAGGATGAGCCGATCGACGGCCGCCTTCGCGGCAACCTCGGCCGCTTGCGAAGCCAGCAGATGGATCGGTTTGAAGACCTGGGATGGATCGACCCAGGATGCCTCACATAGGAACAGGTCCGCGTCACGGGCAGCGGTATCGAGGTCGGGGTGCGGACCGGTGTCACCGGTGTAGGTGAGGACCTTCCCGGCGCTCTCCATCCGCAGGACGGTGTTCGGAACCGAATGCTGAGCACCGAAACCGCGCACCTTCCAGGGTCCGATCTCGCCCTCGTCTCCCGGGTCGATGGTTCGCCAATCCAGCAGGCGCCTCCACGCCTCGGCCGAGTCGTCCCCGACCAGATGCGCGAGCCGCTGGCTGACCCCGGTCGGCGAATAGACCGGCACGACCCGGTCGGTGACATACGAGTTGAAGAAGAACGGGAACAGGTCGGCGCAATGGTCGGCGTGCGCATGGCTGATCCAGACCGCGTCTACCGAGTCGATCGGCCAGTGCTGCTGGAGCTTGCCAAGCGTCCCGTTCCCCGCATCCACCCACAGCCGGAACCCATCGTGCTCGAGCAGGTAGCCCGAGCAGGCGCCTCCCGCGACCGGGACGGTCCCATGGCCTCCGAGGATGGTCAATCGCACGCTAGGACCCTAGCGAGCCGGCGGCGCGTGCTTCGACCTTGGTGATCTCGGGACCGAGGAACCGCTGACCCAGCGACTCGAAGAGACTCCCGTCGCCGGAGGCGAGGAAGCGATGCTCTGGAGGCGTGCCACGCGGCCGATGCAAGTCCTTACGAGTGAGCGTCGCGAACACATCGATAGCCGCTTCCTTGTCGCTCTCGATCAGGACGACGTCGCGACCGACGACGAACTGCAGTGCCGGACGCAGCAACGGGTAGTGGGTACAGCCGAGGATGATCGTGTCAACCTTCGCTTCGAGCAGAGGCTGCAGGTACCCGCGCGCAACCTCGATCAGTTCATCTCCGGTGGTCTCTCCCCGTTCGACGAATTCGACGAACCTGGGGCAGGCCGCGCTCTCGACCGTGAGGGATTCAGAGACCGCCGCCAACGCCCGATCGTAAGCCTGGCTGCTGACGGTCAGTTCGGTTCCGATCACGCCGACGCGGCCCGAGCGGGTCGCCGCTGCTGCCGCGCGCACCGCCGGCTCGATCACCTCGATGATCGGAACATCGGGATAGCTAGATCGCACATGATCCATCCCGGAAGCCGACGCAGAGTTACACGCGGCCACGATCATCTTCGCACCCTCAGCAACCAACAGTTCGCAGTTCTCCGAGGAGAATCGTCGAACCTCTTCCCGGTCGCGAGGCCCGTAAGGGCCGCGAGCGGTATCTCCGAAATAGACGATGGATTCGTTCGGTAGTGCGTCGATCAGCGCACGCGCGACGGTGAGACCTCCGACGCCGGAATCGAAGACCCCGATCGGTCTCGGGTCCATCAGGCCCAGACCTGACCTTCGAGCGTCGAGATCGCTTCCTCTTCGCTGAGCGTGTATGCGCCGGTGGACAGGTACTTCCATCCGCCGTCTGGCAACAGGACCACGATCGTGCCCTGCTGCATCTCGTCCCGGACCTTGCAGGCCACATGTAGTGCCGCGCCGCACGAGATCCCAGCGAAGATGCCTTCCTGCTGGACCAACTCGCGGGTGCGCTTCAATGCGTTGGCTGTGCCGACCTTGATGCGCCTGTCCAGCAGCGAGGTGTCGATGATCTCGGGGATGAAGCCTTCTTCGAGGTTGCGCAATCCATAGACGAGTTCGCCGTACTCGGGCTCCGCCGCGATCACCTGGATCTCCGGATCGTGTTCCTTCAAGCGTCGCCCGACACCCATGAGGGTTCCGCCGGTACCCAACCCCGCGACGAAGGTCGTGATCTCT
Source organism: Actinomycetota bacterium (assembly GCA_046565595.1). GTDB lineage: Bacteria > Actinomycetota > AC-67 > AC-67 > AC-67 > JBKHYG01. The sequence goes on from JBKHYG010000007.1 coordinate 6,994, forward strand.
GGACAGTCGGCCAAGATCTCGGCGCCGGTGCCCTCGTAGTGAGCCAGAGGGTTCGCGGGATTCCCGTACTGGTAGAGCATGACCAGTGACGGATCGGCTTCGGCCATCTCTTTGGCCTTGGCGACCGCTCCGTTAGAGCCGAGGTTGGGGGGTGAGCCGACGATCTTGGTGCCGAACATCTGCAGGAGGTCTACGCGTTCCTGGCTCACATTCTCTGGCATGACCGCGACGAGCTTGTAGCCCTTGCGGCGACAGATCGCCGACAGCGCGATCCCGGTGTTGCCGCTCGTGGGTTCGAGGATCGTCATCCCTGGCGAGAGTCGCCCTTCGGCTTCGGCGACCTGGATCATCTTCAGGGCGATCCGGTCCTTCATCGAGCCGGTCGGGTTGTGGCCCTCCAACTTGGCGTACAGCGTGACCCCTTGGGTCGAGAAGGATGGGAGACCCACCAGGGGCGTGTTCCCGATCGCACCGAGGATGTCGTCGTACTTCACGCTCACCTTCCGCCGGCTACGGCGGGGAGGATGCTCAAGGTGTCTCCGTCCTTGACGGGTGTCTCCAGAGACTGCAGGTAGCGCACATCCTCGTCGTTCAGGTACATGTTGATGAAGCGGGCCAGTTCGCCAGAGTCATCCAACACGGCATCTCGCAAGCCGGGATGTTTCGCGTCCAGATCCTTCAAGACCTCGGCGATGGTCGCGCCTTCGCCACCAACGGCTCGTTCGCCGCCGGTGTGTTTACGCAGGACGGTGGGGACGCGTACTTCGATACTCATGCTGGCTCCTGGGTGGTCCTAACGACCGAAAGTTCCTCGATCCTTCCCTCGAGGATCCTGAAGGCCCGAAGATCCGGGTTCGATCGATCCACCAGCGACACGAGCGCGTAGACCGCGTCAGGGTAGGTGGCTCGATCCACATCGGTCGAGGAGGGGAAGGCAGGGGTGTGGGTGTGCGAATGGTAGATGACCGAGATATCCCAATCGAGATCGAAGAGTTCGTCGCTGACCCTCTTCAGTTCCTTGGGATCAGCGGCATATCGCATGACCGGGTCGGGGTCGACATTGGTCAGGCGGTACAACTTCCGGGCCTGGCCGTCGGGCCCAGCCAGCACGCCGCAACATTCCCTGGGGTACTCCTGTTGGGCGTGCGCGATCATGGCCTGGGCCAGGTCCTCTGGGATGCGCATCTCTCCGCTGGTCATAGACGCGGCGAGACTATCAACCGGTGAGGCGACCCGAACCTCGTGGGCCCAGTTCCGACATGTCGGCATGTGTCGCTAGTCCTATCGGGTGGGTTCGACCCTCGTATGGGCTCCTGGAGTCAAGGGCCACCATCGACGAGCCGAACCCTTGGCCACTAACCCCTTGCGGAGAGGGACATACAGATGAAGCTAGATAAGGCGATAGTCGCTGCGGCAGCCACCGTGGCGATGCTCGGTTCTACGGGAGCGGGCGCAGCCAAACCAGATGGCCGAGCTTGGAGCGACGGCGTCCTGATCCGGATGCAGGTCGCAGACACCCTGGTCCAGATCGGCATGGACCAGTTGAACTCGATCCGCGCCAAGCAGGCGCAGGTTCTGTGGACCAGTGGAAGATCTGGAGACGATGAGGTCGGACGAGCCGAGACCAAGACTACGGGTAAGAGGCAGAAGCAGAGCATGCAGGCTGGGACCGTCGACCTCGGAACCTCTTTGTCGGCCTCGATCACCAGCGGTGGTATGGAGTCGGTTGTCGCCGGCGACCGAGCGCTGTCGTCGTTCTCGACGCGGATCTCTGATGCTTCGGTCGCCTTCGCCGCGGAGATAGATGCGATCTCCTACGATGTCGAATCCGTTGCCGATGCGGACGAGTCCACGGCTATACGCAAGATCGAGGTCAGCGACATGGTCGTGCTTCGGCTGCGCGACCTGCTGGATCAGGTCGGTTTCAGCATCCTGCGCTACACCTGCCAAGAGGTTCAGACCATCGCAAGCAATGTCGGCGTAGATGCCGGCGACACCTGCACGAACCTGTCCACGGCTGAAACGGCCATCCAAGATGCCGTGACGCTGATCCAGGGCGTGGAGGCAGGCGCTATCGCTGCTCGGGATACGGCACTGGCTGACCTGGCCGCCAAGCAGGCTGCTCGCGATACGAGCGACACGACCGTGGCGGTGCTGACCGTCCAACGCAACAACCTTCAGGCAGCCTCGGCTGGCTTGGACGAGGCGACGCTGAACGCGACGGTTGCTGCCCTAACTCCGCTCTGCCCAACCCTGGTCGGCCCGGCGAAGACGACATGCGAGAACGACCTGGCCACCGCCCAGTCGGGTCTGGCGACGATGGCCGCACTGTCCGCGACCGAAGCCTTGCTGGCAGCCGAGCAAGCGACCCTGGCAGGTCTCGAGTCCGCCATCACGGCGCTCGAAGCGACGATCGATTCGCTGGATTCGCTGCTGGCTCTGATCGCTTCGGTGCTGGCCGGCAATGCGCCGACCTGTGACGACGCGAAGGCTGCCCTGCAGGGCGTGGCCGCAGCAGCGCCTGCGGCCGAAACTGAGGCCACTTCCCTGATCGGCGCGATAGACACCGCATGCAACCTGCTGTCGAACACGATCGACGACCTCCTGGACGCGCCACTTCTGTCGGTGCAGGACCTCTCGTTGGATCTGGTCGCCTCGGGCAAGAAGGGCGAGGCTGTGGCGGTGGCGACCGGTTCGCTGGGTGCGCTCACGATCGGCGTCCTGCCACCCTTGGAATTGGACCTGGTGTTGGGCAGCGGCCTCGAGGAGGTCCAAGCCGCCTCGAACACGGCGACCGGCCTGCTTCGAGACACCCTCGGTTCCCTTGGGCTCGATGTGACAGACCTCGATCTCGAGTTGCTGAGGTTCGATCACGAGACGGAGGTAGCAGAGGATGGTTCATCGAGTGCGTCCACGACCGCATCCATCCTTTCCCTGGATCTACCCAGCCTGACCGTCAGTTTCCCCGATCAAGATCCGCTAGCCATCCTCGGTGGGGGTGACGCTCCTTCGGTTCCCGACGGCAGCGTGACCACTCCGCCGATCTCGCTGGATGTCGCCAACTTCCAGGCAGCCTCGACCTTCCCGGTCGCCGCGGTCGGAGGCGGCGGCGGAACCGGCGGGGGCGGATCAGGAACGACCCTGCCCGTAACCGGAGTCGGCGACGACAACATCTTCATCGCACTAAGCGCCATCTTCATCGCTGCCACGCTCCGCAGGTGGTTGCAGGGTGCCACCGCTTAGTCGATGATCACATCCGCGTCGGGATCGTGTGGCTGCACGGTCCCGACGCGGACCGCACCGCCATCTCCGGCACGCTCAAGTTCGGTCAGAACCTGATCCGCGAGTTCGGGACCGACCGCCAGGAGCGCTCCCCCGGCTGTCTGAGCGTCAGCCAAGACAAGCCTCGTCGGCAGATCCGTCGGGCCCCACTTTGTGGTTCGGTCGGCGGCTTCCAGGTTCCTCTTGCTACCTCCCGCGACGATTCCCGCCTCCGCTAGTTCGACCGCCCCGGGGAGGAACGGGATGGCGTTGCCGCGCAACACGATCGTCGTGCCAGAGGCTCTAGCCATCTCGCCCGCGTGACCGACGAGACCGAAACCGGTGACATCGGTGGCAGCCGAGACCAGCCCGCGGGTCGCGGCCATCGCCGGACCCAATGAGCGACGCATGCTGGCCACAGCCGCATCCACCCATCCTTGCGAAGCTGCGTCCCTCTTCAGAGCCGTCACGATCAACCCCGTCCCCAAGGGCTTGGTGAGGATGAGCTCATCGCCAGGTCGGGCGGTCGAATTGGCGAGGATCTCGCCAGGGCGGACCATCCCGACGACGGCCATCCCATACTTTGGTTCCGGGTCGTCGACGCTATGCCCGCCGACGACTAGGGCACCGGCGGCGGTCGCCGCCTCCTGCCCGCCTCGGATCACCTCTCCCAGCAGATCCAGCGGGAGTTCATCTCGCGGCCATCCGACGAGGTTCAGGCAGAGCAGGGGCTTGCCGCCCATGACGAACACATCGTTGATCGCGTTGGTAGCGGCTATCTCACCGAAGGCAGCCGCATCATCCACGATCGGAGCGAAGAAATCAGCGGTGAAGATCAACGCTTGATCATCAGAGATCCGGTAGACGGCGGCATCGTCAGACCCTTCCGGACCGACCAGCAGATCCGGATCCTGGTTGGGGGCAAGGTGGCGCAGAACCTGCGCCAACTCGGAACTACCGAGTTTGCAACCTCAACCTGCGCCGTGGCTGTACCGGGTGAGTCTCACTCGATCAGGCATCCGCTCACCCCCTTCCGTCACCCTCGATCGTCTGCATCAGACTCGCTCGAATCGGAAGACGCGCATAGCGATGAGAGCGGTCCCGAGCGCCCAAGCTGCGACCAGGGCGAGTTCTGGTCCGAGATCGGTCAGGGACGCAGAGTCGATCGCGACCCTGCGGATGCCATCGACCATCGGCTTCAGGGGAAGTAGCGCGGTGAGAGCGGGAAGTATCCATGGCAATGTGTTCGTCGGGAAGAAGACCCCCGAGAAGAACATCATCGGCAGCGAGACCGCGTTGCCAAGTCCACTGGCAGCCTCAGCGGTCTCGACCCTGGTCGAGATCATGAAGCCGATGTTCAAGAAGGCGAGGTTGCCAAGGATCACGAAGATCAACAGATAGAGCGGATTGCCGCGCATGACCCCACCGAAGGCGAACACGCCGAAGGCCATGATGATCAAGGCCTGCAGGACCGCCAGAACCAGGTGGGCAAGGACGATGCCAGCGACGAAGGTCTTCGGATCGAGAGGCGTTGCCCGGATGCGTCGCAGGATGCCTTTGGTCCTGTACTGCGCGATCGTGCCGGCTAGGCCGATGATCGCGTACATCATGATGCCCATGCCGACCAGGCCAGGCAGTACGAAATCGTAGTAGTCGACCTCGCGCCCATCGATCCTGGCTTCCTCGACCGTGTAGGCGCGTTCGACGCCAGCGAGCCGGAAGTTGACCTCGTCCACGACGCTACGAACGACCGGCACATAGATCCTGTTGGTATCCACGGCTGCAGCGTTCAGGTGCAGCGTGACCAGTCCGGCTCTCGATATCTCGAGGACCATCTCTGGATCGCCCTTCTTCAGATCCTGAAGCGTCTCATCCAAGGGGCCTGGTTCGAGATCCAGCTGCAGCGCGTCCACGGACGCCAGGCCGGCAAGCACTGGGGCAGCAGAGTCGGCATCTTCGGCGTAGACCGCGATATCTGCCTTGGGGAGTTGATCGAAGTTGAACAGACCGAAGACGGTCGCGAAGATGATCGGGAAGGCCAGCGCCCAGAAGATCGACTGCCGATTCCGGAACAGGATCTTCAGATCGGCGACCATCAGACGCCCGATCATGCGTCCTCCTGCTCTTGCTCGGACTCATCTTCGAGCGTCTTCCCGGTCAGTGACAGGAACACATCCTCCAGGGTTGCGCTGGGGATGATCGGCTCGACACGGGCAGGCGGAACCATCTCGAGGAGCTTGGGCACGGTGTCCTCGGCAACGATGCGTCCCTGATCGATGATCGCGACCCGGTCGCACAGGACCTGGGCCTCTTCCATGTAGTGGGTGGTCAGAACGACCGTGGCACCGCCATCTCTTATGTCGCGGATCATGTCCCACAGGTCCCGGCGAGCACGCGGATCCAGGCCGGTCGTCGCCTCATCGAGGAAGACGACCTCTGGGTCGTTGACCAGGGTCGCGGCGATCGAGAAGCGTTGCTGTTGACCACCCGAGAGCTGCGTGACGAGCGCGTCAGCCTTGTCTTCCAGAGCGACCCGTTCGAGCAGAGCCATCGGGGGAGCGTGCTTGGGGTAGAAGGATCCGAAGAGTTCGAGCACCTCGCGAAGCGTCAGGAACTCGAAGTAAGAGGACGCCTGCAGTTGGATGCCTATCCGGGCCCGAAGTTCATTGCCGTCGATGTCCGGGTCCAAGCCCAGGACACTCACCTCTCCAGCGGTGCGCGGCGTCAGACCCTCGATTATCTCGAGCGTGGTGGTCTTGCCTGCGCCGTTGGGTCCTAGGAACCCGTATATCTCGCCCTGGCGTACCTGGAACGAGATGCCGTCGACGGCGCGAAGTGTTCCACCCCCGCGCAGCGCATAGTCCTTGGTCAGGCCTCTCACATCCACCGCGATGCTCAAGCGTCGTCTCCCATCCGGCAGATGATCTTCCAGTGTTCCTCACTGACAGGCTGAACGCTCAGACGCGACCGGTTCACCAGCGCCATGTCGGAGAGTTCGGGGATCTCGCGGATCTCGGGCAGGGGCACGAACCGTTCGAAGCGCCGCACGAAGCGGACCCTCGGACAGAACCAACGAGGAGCGTCCCGGGTGGCCTTCGGATCGTGGTACTTGGACCCGGGATCGAACTGGCTCTCATCGGGTTTCGCTTCTTCGACCACCTCGCAGATGCCGGCCACTCCGGGAGGCTTGGCGTTGGAGTGATAGAAGAACGCGAGCTCGCCTTCCTTCATGGCCTGCAGGTTGTTCCGAGCCTGATAGTTGCGGACCCCGTCCCAAGGTTCGGAATCGACCTTCTCGAGGTCGTCGATGGAGAACGAATCCGGCTCGGACTTCAGCAACCAGTACGCCATGTCGGGGCCGATACTAGGTTGCCCGCGACATGAGCGAACCCAAGGGCGATGAGCCACTCCGCCCGCACGCGCCAGCCTGCTTCGGTTGCGGTGCAGACAACCCGGCGGGACTCGGTCTGAGGGCCTACCGGCAGGGTGATCAGATCCACGGCGAGGTCACTTTCTCCAAGCATCACTCGGGCGCACCCACCTTCGCTCACGGCGGAGCCGTCGCCACCGCGATCGATGATTGCCTGGGCTTCGTCCTCTACATCGTCGGGGAGCCCGCGGTAACCGCGCATCTAGAGGTCGACTATCGCCGGCCGGTGCTGTTGGGCGTGCGATACACGCTGCTGGCGAAGGTCGACGGGCGCGACGGACGCAAGATCTTCGCGTCGATCGTCATGCGGGATCCTGACGGGGAGATCGCGGCTGAAGGTCAAGCGATCTTCGTGACCGTCAGCGTCGAACACTTCATCAGAGATCTGACCGACGAGCAGATCAGGGAAGCCAAACAGCGCGGCGTCGAACTGCCCTGGTGATAGGCGATAGAAGGAGGGCCGGTCAGATGACCGGCCCTCGCTCTTGGATCGCTATCGGTCAGTCTTGAACCTTGACATAGATGCCGTTGCCGAACAACGCTTGGTTGAGTCCGCCGGCGTTCACGAAGGTGATCCAGCTCTTGCCCGCATAGTCCACGGCAAGCTGCAGGAAGTCACCGAGGTCACGGTCGGCGTCACAGGCGAGACCGTTGGTGCAGATCGCACCGTTCTTGACCGGTCCAGCTCCGATGTCCATGCCGGTCGTCCAGTTGGCGCCATTGTCGATCGACTCGGAGTAGTAGACGTTCCACTGGTTGCCGGGCGTCGGGTTGTTCGGGTCGGTGAAGCCACCGTTGGTGGCCTGGTACCAGGCGACCGCGATCTTGTCGCCGCGCCAATCCACCCACGGGAACCAGCCGATCTTGCCGGCAGGCGAGAGCTGCGTGATGTCAGACCAGGTGTCGCCACCGTCGCGCGAGACACGAACCGTGATCGCGTTGCGGTTGGTCACGCCGTTGATATTGCCGTCGGTCGGGTAGACGATCGCCAGGTCGTCAGGGTTCTCGGCGTTCATGGTCAGACCCACCAGCGAACCGTTGGCGTCGGATAGGGAACCAGAGACGCTGGTGACCTTCCAGTTCTCGCCCTCATCGTTGCTGACTGCGACATTGAAACGGCCGCCCGAGTTGCTAGCGATGGCTACGCGCTTGCCGGCCGAAACGATGTGCGCGGGGATGCCGCCCATACCGAGGCTCGCGGGGCTGTCGCTGACGGGACGGTAGTAGTCCCAGACCAAGCCGTTGTTGCGGCTACGGGCGAAGGTGGTACGACGCGGCGTCAACAGGCCCTGATCGGTCAGGTAGACGGTCGTCTCGGTCTCGTTGGTGACCGGGTTGATGGTCGAATCGCCGAGCGAGATCCACTGGCGGTCCGATGTCGGGATGCTCGAAAGTGGCGTGCCACGGGTCCAGGTCTCGCCCTTGTCCGGCGAGTACTGGATCGAGTTCGACCCAGCCCACAGGTCGATGAACCAGACGTCGTCGCCACGGGCCGCTACATCGGCGTCGCCGCCACCGGGTAGGCGGTTGTAGGGCGTGGTGAAGGTGATCGACTTGAATCCCGATGCGGCGTTGCGGACCAGGGAGTCATCCATCCGCCACAACTTGTTGTGGCTCGGGATCCCGAAGGTGCCGTGCACATAGGTCACCTGTTTACCGTTGCTATCGAGTGTGTGGTCGATCCCTGGCTCGGTGCCGTTGCCGCCAGGCAACTTGTAGTAGGCGCTGAATGTGATCGCCTGGGCGTTGCTGCTGCCAGCGAAACCCAGCGGCAGGATCCCCGCCGCCAGGGCGAACGCCATGGCCTTGCGCTTCGTGATCGTCATCGGTTTCCTCCCAACGACTCGATGTCGGATCTCGACTCGAGGTTGCTCATCCATCAACCTTGCTTAGCGACATAGATGCCGCGTGCTCCGTTCGTTCCGTTCGCGTTCACATAGCTGATCGCTGCCTTCCCGTCGGTCGGGTCGATGGCGATCTGCAGGAAGTCTCCGAGGTCGCGGTCGGCCGTGCAGGAAAGGCCCTTGGTGCAGATGGGTCCGACCTTGACGGCTCCTGCCGCGGTCACCTGTTCGGGGGCGGACCAGGTGCGGCCATCATCCAGAGACTCCGCGTACCAGACCTCCCAGGTGTTGCCGGGAGGCGGAGTGTTCGGGTCGAAGTTGCCAGGCTTGCTGGCCTGGTACCAGGCCACCGCGATCTTGTCGTCGCGGTAGTCGATCCACGGGAAGTAGGTGGTGTACCCCGGCTTGCTTACTCGACGGAAGTCGAAGCCTCCGTTGTCGGCGTTCGATCCGATCGAGTCGTCGGTTCCACCGCTGCGGGTGTTCGACACGAACAACTCGAAGCGGCCGACGCTCGCGTCCTGCGGGTGATACTTGCCTACGAAGGCGACCGCGAGTTCGTCGGTCTTGGACGGGTTCATGGTCACCGCGGTCATCTGCGGTCCGATGTCGTCTGCGACCATCTGGTACGAGCGGTGAGCGCTCACCCTCGTGAAGGTCTCTCCGCCGTCGAAACTCTGGATGACCCACTGTTTGCCGCCGTTGATGCCGCCGATGACCAGATGCTTGTTACCGTCGGTGGCGATGTGGCCCGGGATCGCGGTCGTACCGTTCAAGCCGGCGACGCCGGTGTGATAGGTCCAGGTGAGGCCGTTGTCCTCACTGCGCGCAAGCCACATGCCGAGGCCAGGCTGGACGAACTGGTAGATCGCATAGACCGTGTTCTGTGTCTCGCCGGTGACCGGGTTCGACACTTCGGGACCTAACGCGATCCACTGCCGATCCGACAGGGGCAGCGTCGTCAGCGGAGTTCCGCGCGTCCAGGTCGCGCCCTTGTCCGGCGAATATTGGATCGAGTTCGAGCCGAGCCAGAGGTCGATGAAGAACACATCGTCGCCACGGATCGCGATATCAGCGTCGCCCCCGCCGGGCAGACGGTTGTAGGGCGTGGTGAACTGGATCGCCTTGAACCTCGAGTCGCCAGGATCAAGCCGCCAGAGAGGATTGTGGAGGGGCGCGCCAGAGGTTCCATGCACATACAGGGTTCCGTCGGGCAGGAAGTCGAGGCCAGGCTCAGAGTCGAAGGCACCCGAGCCTGTCAGGTTGCGTCCCTCGTTCAGGAGCACCCAAGGAGAGGCCGCCCCGCTTGGAGCGCTCAAGATCAGCGGAAGCGTCAATCCGGCCGCTGCTAGAGCGGCGGCGGCGCGACGGCGTGTCGGGTTCAAGTACATCTCCGGCGGGGCAGGGTACTGGTTGCCCTACTGATTCGCCGCCCTCCCTCGCCCCTCCTGCCCAGGTCGGGTCCGACGAATCGTCCCTAGCCGGTAGGCCAAAGCCGCAACTCGGGCAAGTCCGACGAGGCTGCTGCGTTGCTTTCACCGCGGCGACCAGGCAGGATGCCGCCGATGTCACGCTTCAAGAGCCTCCTGGTAGCCGGGGTGGTCGCGACCGGGCTCGTGGTCGGCGCGATCCTGGCAGGAGGCGGTGAGACCCCCGCGGGCTCGTCACCGACCCCTGATCCGACCGTCTTCGGAGGTTTCGTCCCCGTCACCGGCTGCCTGGAGGAGATGCCGCCGGAGGTGGTCGGCAAGCCGCTGGCGGGCCGTCCTCCGCTGCCCGAAGGGGCCTATATGTCCCTTCGCTATGAGCCCGATCCTGCTCCTGGGATCATCGCAGCCCAGTACACGATCCCGGTCTCGCTGGATGACTTCGTGAACTTCGTCCTCGAACGGTGGCCGGATGCCGGCTGGTCGCTTGGTCGCGGAGAACGCGAGGCCGGAGAAGCCGAGAGCGTGTTCTTCCTACCCGACCGGAGCCGCTACGGACAGTTCCGCGCGCGCACCGTCTACTGTGACCTTGGCGTCGTAGAGGTGACACTCACCCTCGGGGATCAGACCGAGTCACCTCCTTCGGGGGATCGAACCGAGTCACCGCCGGCGCCGAAAGGAACCCCATGACCGACCCGTTCTTCATCATCGGTGCGCCTCGTTCGGGAACGACCTTCTTGGTCGAGCTGCTCAACGCGCACCCGAAGGTGATGATCACCGACGAGACCCGCGTGATGACGCATGTCTCGCGCATCCTGAACGACATGCCGAACGATCGGCGTGCGGTGATGAACAACCGCGCCGCATGGCTCGAACATCTGCGCGCCGAGTTCCCGAGGATCGTGCGAGGCTTCTACGAGAAGCTGGGCGCACCGATGGATGGACGGTGGGGCGACAAGAATCCGCATTATTCCGAGCGGCGCACCGACCCGGCATGCCTGGAGACGATCGATCGGCTGTTCCCCAAGAGCCAGTTCATCCACATCGTCCGCGACGGCCGAGCGGTCGTCTCGAGTCTGTTCTCGCTCGGTTGGGCGAAGAACCCTGCGTACGCAGCCGATGTCTGGCGGCGTCATGTCGAACAGAGCCGAGACTTCGGCTCGACGATAGGACCGAAGCGGTACCTCGAGGTCACCTACGAGCACCTGATGGCCGAACCGGAGCTCGTGACCAAAGAACTGTTCGAGTTCCTCGGCATGGATGTGTCTACCGAGGTTGAGCGATTCCTGCGCGAAGAGCAGGAACAGCGACGACCCGTCAGCGGCGCAACCACCGACCTGTCGAAGGCGGGCACCAGACAGTGGGAATCCAAACTCGATGCGGATGTGTTGGCGGCGATGAACTATCACCTCGCGGACCTGCTGGTCGAGTATGGCTACGAGACGCCAGCATGGCGGGATGCGTTGACGCCGACAGAGATGCCCGTCTACACCGAGCCGCGTCGTCAGGTAGAGCTGGATGTGGAGGCCTTCCTGAAGGACGGCTCCGGGGATCCGAATGATCTGCTGAAGGCGCTGTTCAAGGAGTATCAGGGCGTGTCGAAGGAGCGCGACGAACAGGGTCGCGAGCGTGGAGAGCTCAAGGAAGCGCTGGACGCCGAACGGCGCGCCTTCAACCGTTTGAAGTCGAGGCAGCGCCGATTGTTGCGCAAACTCGATCAGTTGGATCCGGAAGGCTCGTCGCTGGAAGCCAAGGCCGCGAAGACGGTCCGCGCATCGAAGGTCGCGTGGGCTCGCACCAAACTCAGGTTGAAGAAGAAGGCACCGGGGTTGGCCGCGAAGATCAGCCGGCTCCGCAGGCGGGGCTGACCAACCAGTTCCGAGCGAACATCGGCTCTTTGCGGGTCGGCGGTCCCGGCTAGCGCTGCAGGAAGAAGGGACTCGCGTATGCGATGCCCTTACCGAAGCTTCGATAGGTCGAGTCGGCGCGACCATCGGCCGGTCCGTCAGGGTCACTCACCCTTAGGACCAGCCACTCATCATCTGCGCCGACCGGCGTCGGGAACTGCTTGACCGTTCCATCGAGAGTGACCTGAACATCGGTCAGCACGACCGGCATCGGATAGCCGCTAGCCAAGACCTGCACGCGCAGCTGCTTTCCGAGCCACTCGGGACCTCGATCGAGATCGAGCGTCACGGTTGCTGTCGTCGCTGAGCCAAGCGGCACCGACCCTCCCATCGGTACGCCGTTCAGCGCTGCAGCCAACCGGAGTCCGCGCAGGTTCGTGGCGAAGAACCGTCGCGCGAGCATCGCTTCGCGTACCCCGGCACGCGTGCGTTCGGTGACCCACAGGCCCGCTCGTCCCTTGCCATCCGGGACGCCCCAATCAGCGCCGTGTTCGTCGGTGACCCCCAGGATCCCGACCCGCCAGCGCTTGTCCAGACAGTCAGACAGCGGGCTAGGTCCTCCCTGATCGGTGCCTTCGAACAGGTAATCCTCGCGGCGGTTGAACAGTTCCATCGACACGACCCGGTCACGGACACCGAAGAGGTCAGCCGACTTCGAGTCGAAGTAGGAGAACCTGCCGGGTTCGCGTCCCGGATGATTGAAGCCGCAGATCGCGTCGGCTCCCCCGCCCCGGACGGGACGGTCCGGTGCTGCCGACAGCCACTCGTAGAAGAGGGCCATGCCTGCGCCATTGCCGGGGTGTGCGCGCATCAGTTGGTCGACCTGGCGAGCTTGGTCGGCGGGAGGGAACCCGCCCTCGGCGTTCATGTAGACCGCGGCGCCCTCGAGGTTGCCGCCGCCGGCATCGTGCAGCGGATCGGTGTACTCCTGGCTGAGCCACACATTGATGTGCCCAAGCGTTGGCGAACTCCACTCGAAACCGCGGATCGCCGTGAAGGCGCCGTCCTGGTTGGCCGCGTCGGCGATCGCCTTGGTAGCCACCCATGAGGTGTCCGTGACGCCTGCGACAGAGTTGCAGTCCTTGTTGTCTCCGCAGACCCCATCTCCGGTGCCTTTGCTGAGGGTCGAATGGTCGGTGAGCGCGGCCACATCCAGTCCGGCCGAACGCATCGAGTCGAACGCGACCGCGGGATCACCCGCGCCATCAGAGAACAAGGTGTGGTTGTGCAGGTCGGCGTGCACGAGCGTGGTTCCAGGCAGAAGGATCGAGTCGCGTAGCGTCCGGAATTCGTCGTTCGGCCCGAGCCATCGGCTGCTGGCCTTGGCTAGGTCGGTGGATGCCAGCAGGAGCGCACCTGCTCCTGCGCTTTGAAGGAACTGTCGTCTGGTCGTCACAGCACGGATCTCCTGGTCGGGTACAGTCAGGTTCGCCGCATGCGATCGCGTCTCCTCTCGGGAGCGGCCATCCTTTGGACCCAGGGCCAGCCCGAAACTCTGGAGGACCAGGGTCTGACTAGCAGGGCAGCTACGATCGCACTCGAAGCGAGTCCAGATGCGATAACGCAGAGTCGACCGCTCCATGCACGATGGCTGCCGGTGCCTTGGCTCGGATCATCACGAAGAGCCCAAGGACCGCCGCTGTGAGGAACCCGGCCTCGGCCTCACTATCGACATCGTCGAGCAACTCACCCGAACGCCGAGCATTGTTGAGCACAGCGAGGAAGGCGCCGGACAGCCTTTCGAAGTAGGCCTCGACGATCCGGTCATCGCCCGGTTCGCGATCAGCGAACTCGACCGCAGTGTTGCACAGCAGGCAGCCGAGTCCAGCGGCTTGCCCATCTGCAGCTTCTCGGTAATGGAGCAGCAGGTTCCGGACCTCGCTCAGACCCGCAGTCGGTTGCTCTAGCGGGCCGAACCTGGGCGACAACACTTCGTTGTCGTACCGTCGGAGGGCCTCGATGAATAGGGCCTCTTTGCTGCCGAACTCGGAGTACAGGCTGTTGCGATTGACGCCCAACTCGTCAACCAGGGCCTGCGTCGATGTTCCCGCATAGCCCCGTTCTCTGAAGACCGCCATGGCCTTGGCGATCAGCGACTCACGGTCATAGCCCTTCTTGCGTCCCACGGATCTCCCCGTTGACAGGATCGGCGCCAGGAAGTATAACTAACCGAATAGTTAGTTATCGAGCGGGCAGGAGACGGAGATGAGTGACAAGTCCACGCTGATAGTGACCGCACAGCCGGATGCCAACGAGATGGAGTCCGTACAGGGCTACCTCCAAGGGGTCCTTCCCCTGCTGACCAAGGCCGGGGGCAAGCCGGTCAAGCGGCTGGCCGTAGACGAGGTCATCCACGGTCAGCCCAGCGGGATGGTCCTGGTGATGGAGTTCGAGTCGGCAGCAGTGATCAAGAACCTCTTCGACTCAGAGGACTACGCCGCACTCATCCCTGCCCGCGACCGGGGGTTCTCACAGATGAACATCCTGGTGACAAGCGACATGTGAGGCGCGCGAACAACGGTGGAGGTGGCGGGAATCGAACCCGCGTCCTTCAGCCTCTTTGCGGGAGCATCTCCGGGCGCAGCCGGTGATCTAGATCTCGGTCCTCACGCGCGCATCGGCACGCTCGCTCGGACCCAGCCTGGAAAGGTGTCCCTCACGGTTCCCAGGCGAGACCGCGAGGTGAGCCTACGAGATGATGGGCTGCTCAGGCGGTAGGCACACCTGAGGGCCGCAGCTGCCTAATACTTAGGCAGCGAGGGCGAGCGAGTCGCCAATTAATTGTAGTTCCCGCGATTAACGAGACATCGGGGATCTCGGCCCGCTTCTCCCGCATCGATCGACCGAAGTCGAAACCATGCACCCCCGTAGGGTTATTCAGTTGTAGCCCCAAAGGGTACTCGCTGGGCGGGACAGCCGCCCGTTCAGCAACCAGAGTTAGCGGCGTACACGAAGCCCTTCGGGAACGAGTTCCCGGTCGAGCCGATCCCCGCGACGAACCTGACCTGAGACGCCGGGGTGTCTCTATCGGCGGGCGCGACGCTCAAGGTGTTCAACCAGTTGCCGCAGAAGGACGAAGCCTTGACGGGCCCCGAGGTATGAGACACCGAGAGCAGGCTCGAGTTGAAACCCCTCAAGGTCGCCCCGATCCTGATGCTGTAGTCGGTCACCTTCTTGAACCGGTTCCCCGTCGCCGTGATGTTCGAGGCGCCGTCGACCACCAGGCCACGCTGCGCCCCGACCGGTAGATCATTGGTAGCCGGACCGATGATGTTGTTGGTCACCGATATCGAGCCGGTCCCCGGGCCCTGACCCGAGCTGGCCAGCAGGCGGTTGAAACCATGGATGATGCCGATCGCGCCAGCATCGTTGGCGGAAGTGCCATCATCGGCCAAGACGATGATGCCGTTGCCCTCGATCGCTCCGCCCATCACATTGCCGTAGACGATCCCGCCGCCGGGGAAGTCGAAGCCTGGCGTCCGCGAGAGCCGAGCACGCACCCCATTGCCTCGGGCGGTCACATCGCCGGCCCGATTGACGAGGATGCCGAAACGCCCGGTCGCGTGAACATCGCCAGCGCCGACCAGATCCAGCTCTTCCAGCCGACCGAGGTTGTTGGCACGGATCAGCACATCGCTGATATGGATGTTCGGATCGCCAGCCTCTGACCAGATGCGGATGCCGACCTGGTTCGGGCTCGGCATGTCAGCCGCGAACAGCCCCACTGCGTTAGCGGCGATGTCCACATCGCGAACATCTCCCGCCGCGCGGTGCCTGACGCTGATGCCGATCGCGTCGGGACCAGGAGGCCGGATCGAGATGAGGTTGCCGTACACCTTCAGCCCCTCGAGCCGCTGGCCTACAGGCGTTGCGAAACTGCGAGCGGCGGGCTCTGACCCTGCACGAACCGAGATGCTGGAGCCGCTGACCTCTCCGACCGCCAGGATGCCCGCATCGGTCGCAGCGCCCCCCAGGATGCGGTTGCCTTGACCTGCGCTGAACCCCGAATCGGGATCGCTAGCGGCACCGATCGTGGTGTTGGTCGAGTTGACCGCGACGATCGGCCTCGCGAGGCTCGTGAAGTTGAGTCCGGTGATCGTCGTGTCCGTCGCACCCGGCGCAACGAAGATGCCCGCCTGCGTGCCAGAACCAAGCAGCGTTGCTGGAGCGGCCGGATCGTCGCTGGTGATCGTGAGGCCCACCGAAGTGGACGGCACGATCAACGCCGCCGTCGAAACACCGTTCGGGGTCGAGCCTGCCGCACCAACCTTGGTCAGGTCACAGGTTCCGCGCAACCGGATCGTGCCGCCAGCTCCGATGCTGTCGATCACGGCCTGGATCGCGCGAGGATCATCGTCTCGCAAGCCACAATCAACCACGGTCAGCGGCAGCGGCGAGGTCGAGGCGACGCCGATACCGAAGTTCCCGGCAGCGTCACGGCCCGAGTAGAAGACATCGAAGCCGCGGCCTCGAGCAACCGCCCACGACTTAGAGGTCCTGCTTGATCGCCAAGCCACACCATCATCAGCGTGAAGCAGCGGCGCGGGCTGGACCACGAAACGCAGCCCATCGACAGAGACAGCCATCCACAGCGTGTCCTGGTCGTCGGTGTCGGTTCCCTGATATGTCGAGAACCAGAGCCTGTAACCGGTCGCATCTCGAGTCACCATGGCCGACACGCACTGCGTCGAACACATCGGAGGACCAAGCACGGTCTGGGCGTTCGTCCAGCCCGACGCACCCGTCAGATCGACGGTCTCGAGTCTGAGGATCTGGCCTCCCGCGTTCAGATAACCCCACAGCCCACTGTTGTCGACCTTGGGGATGACGCTCAGTTGGTACAGGTCGTTGGCGGGCTTGCCGTTCTCGGCAGGGCCACCGATGAAGGTGACCCGGGTTGGAGCGGCCCAACTTGCGCCGTCATCCAGCGATGCCGAGGTGTAGATCGCGTAGTAGTCGGGATCGGTGTAAGGCACGCTGCCGTTGGTGTTCGCCCACCAGATGCGTAGCGCGCCGCCCGTCCGAGCCACGGTCACCGAACCGATCCGGCCGCTGTAACCCGGGATGGTCACGGTCTGGGCGTTCGTCCAGTTCACCGCATCAGCGGACTCGCTGTAGCTGAGGCCGCCACCTCGAGACATCCACATCCGGTAGATGCCGTTCTCGCGGAGGACCGCAGGACCCGAAGCGCCGGGATGATGCGGGTTGCGCGCTGACTCTGTCACGCTGATCCCGCATGTCGGATCGGGCATCGATGCGTCGACGGATCCTTGGACCGCATCGCCGGATCCACCGGCGCCGCTAGCACCGTCAGGTGCTCCGAAATGATTGCCGCGAGCGTCCTGGGTGACGACATTCTGATCTCCGACGAAGATCGCTCCACCCGCGTTACCCGAGAAACAGTTGCGACGGAAGGTGTTCACTCCGTTGGCTGGCTGAGACGGATAGGTTCCCCAAGCGTAGGGTGCCGGATCGTTGGGATTGCCCAGGCGAACACCCCAGTTGTTGTCCACGAAACTGTTCCCTAGGAACAGGTTGTCCTGGAAGCCGCCTTCGGAGCCTCCCATCCTGATGCCGGTACCGTTGTCGTGGAAGCGATTACCGAACCACTTGGTTCCGCGCACGATCGGATTGAAGTAGGCAGCGGTGACGAAGTTGAAGATCTCGTTACCTTCGATGACCATGCCGGTCGAGACATCGTTGACCACCATGCCCACATTGGGCCTTCCCCCGTTGCGTGTGCCGGTGATGATGTTGTTGCGGATCACCGAGTTCGCGCCGATGAGCGTGAGGGTCTCTTGGCGATCCAAAGATCGAAGCTCGAAGCCCTCGAGGGTGACACCATCGGCGTAGCTGACGACCAGCGCTGGCGCCGGGACCGGCGCTACAGCCTGAGATGTCGCATCAACGATGCGAGTCACCCCTGGCCCGCCGACAGAGCGTACCGAGACGCCCGCAGGGATCGTGAATCCCGCGTATGTGCCGGGCGCGACCAGGACCGTATCGCCCGCAGATGCATGGCTGGTGGCATCCTGGATCGTCGGGTGGGCGTCGCCGCAGGCGACATCGAATATGACCGGCACGCAATGGATGGTCCCGGCGGCCTCCGCGGCACCAGGGAGCATGGTCGTGAGAGCCACCACGAGGGCGGCAGATATCTTCCTCCGCATGCCCTAAGGGTTCGACCCGTTATGCGGGGGTTCCTCCCGCGATCACTGTCCCTTCCGTCGGGCAGCAGCCGCTTTCTGCATGTACCGCTCGGCGTCGCGCTTGGCGAGAGCTTGCCGTTTGTCGTGGCGTTTCCGACCCTTGGCGACCGCGATCTGGACCTTGACCTGGTTGCCCTTGAAGTAGACCTTGAGCGGCACGATCGTGTACCCATCGCGCTCGACCCGGGACTTCAACTTCAAGATCTGCGAGGCATGCAGCAACAATTTCCTAGGACGGATCGGTTCGTGGTTCTGATACGAGGCTTCCTCGTAGATCGGGATCTGGAACTGCTCGAGGAACACCTCGGCGTTCTTGATCCGTGCGTAAGCCTCGGCCAGAGAGGCGCGGCCCTTGCGAAGCGACTTGACCTCACTGCCTTGCAGCACGATGCCGGCTTCTAAGGTCTCCTCGATATCGAAGTTGTGGCGAGCCTTGCGATTGGTCGCGATGACCGCATCGTCGCTTAGAGCCACTGCATCGGGTTGGTGTACTGACCGTTCACGCGGACCTCGAAATGCAGATGCGGTCCGGTCGAATACCCGGTCGAGCCGACCCGGCCAACCATGTCCCCCGTGCTTACCTGCTGCCCGGTGCTGACAGAGATGCTGCTCATGTGCGCGTACATCGTGGCGATCCCTTCGCCATGATCGACGATGACCGCAAGCCCGTACGCGCCTCT
>JBKHYG010000008.1:0-3684 GCA_046565595.1 Actinomycetota bacterium
TCGAGAGGCTGGATGGGGTAGGCCACTTCGTCCCCGAGGAAGCTCCAGCGGAACTAGCTCGAGCGCTAGAAGACTTCCTCGCCTGAACGATCCCACACGACCCGTCGGCGGGGTCGGTCTGGCGGGGGTCTATGCCGGGGTTGGCAAGAGTTGCGCTGCCAGTTGCCCGCAGGCTGCGTCGATATCGCGGCCGCGCGTGTCGCGGACGGTCACATTGACACCGTAGGTCTTGAGTTCCCGCACGAAGACCTCGAGGCGCTTGGATGCGGGGACCCCGAAGCCAGGTGTCGGGTTGAGCGGGATCAGGTTCACATGGATATCCGAACCTTCCAGCAGAGCTGCGAGCCGCTTGGCATGCCACGCCCGGTCGTTCACACCATCGATCAATGCGTATTCGACGCTGACGCGACGGCCATGTGACCCGCGGAAGCGCTCCGCCGCGGCTAGGACATCAGCCACCTTCCAACGCTTGTTGATCGGCACCAGCCCGTCTCGGGTCTCGTCGTCGGGAGCGTGCAAACTGATCGCCAACTTCACCGGCAGCGGGTCTTCCGCAAGCCTGTCGATCAGGGGAACGAGTCCGACGGTCGAGACCGTTATGCGCCTAGCACCGATCCCGATGTCGTCGTTGATCGTACGGATGGCCTCGACCATGTTGTCGTAGTTCGCCAGAGGTTCGCCCATGCCCATGAAGACGACATTGGTCGGCCGCTCTCCGAACACGCGGCCCGCCCACAGCACCTGCCCGACGATCTCCCATGCGGTCAGGTTCCTCTCGAAGCCCATCTGACCGGTCGCGCAGAATGTACACCCCAGGCCGCAACCGGCCTGGCTCGAGATGCAGACGGTGCGCCTCTCTGGATAGCGCATCGCAACGGCTTCGTAGCCGCCAGGGAAGACCACTTTGCGAGTCTGGCCGTCGTCGCATTCGGCGCCGCCGGTCGGACGCGGCCACAGATCGCCGTACCGTTCGTCCAGCAACCGTCGTACGCCGAGTGGCAGATCGGTCATCTCGCTGAATCTCTTGGCGAACCGTTGGAACACCCAAGCGCGCACCTGGCGTTCGCGGTACGCGGGGCCTTCGATCTCGAATGGGAAGACGCTCACGAAGGGTGAGGGTACCGCCTGGGAGAGGCCGCGTCACACCGAAGAACGGTCATGCCGGACCTACGAGACCAACCACCGGGTGGGCTCAGATGATCTGACCGAAGGCCGCGTACGCGAGCAGTTCTGCTGTGACCTTGGGCCAAGGCAAGCCAATGGATGGACCGTGGTCGCATCCGGCGAAGCCGGTGGGCGGATCGTAGGTGCCTTGCTGCGTCGCGCAGAGGGTTCCGACGCCATCCCACCCGATGTCTGCGATCCGGGAGCTTCCAAGCGAGTTGCCCGAGATCTGAACGCCGAGGGTCGGATAACTGATCGCGGTGACCGCGATCGCATAGGTGAGGGAACCGCTGATCGTGTTCCGCTCGAAGCGTGCCCCCCAAGCGCCATCGGCCCAGATCCCGGCGCCGGTGACAGGGTCCAGATCTACGCTCAGGCCGTTCGGCGGCGCGTTCGTGGCGTTGATCGTGTTCGCGAACGCATGCACTCCGAGGATGCGATCCTGAAGGCTGGAGCGCAGAGCTATACCGGTTCCGTTCCCACTGAAGGTCGAGTCCCTGATGACAACCCCATCGGTACCTCGAACATCCAGGCCCGATCGAGCTCCGCTGATCGTCAGCCTCTGGACCAACGCGTCCGTCCCGCCGAGCAGTTCGATCCCCGGAGCAGCGGGACTGCCGGTGACCTGCGAGTCGGAGACCTTGACCCTGCTCCCCCCGGCGACGGTGACCGCGCTGGTCAGGCCGGAATCCAAAGCTACGAAGGACAACTCGGCGTCGTCACCTTGCACCCAGACGGCGCGTTCGGCGACGCGACGAACGGTCAGACCTCGGATCCGGACCTTGTCCGCAGCGATCCGGATGCCGTTCTTAACGATCCCTTGCCCATCGACGACCACCGAGCCATCTACCACCACTTCATCCGGCGTGGTGACGCTGCGGATGAGCACCTCGTCCACCGGGACGACGAACGGGGCGTAGATGCCGGCCTGTAGCACGATCTCTGAGTCCGGCGGGATATCGATGAGGGCGGCATCGATGGTCGGGTACTCGGTCGAGGGAACCGATCGGGTCTCGCCACTGATCGGTGGCGGAGGAGGAGGAGGCGGCGACCCTTCACCGACGGTGATCACCCCGCTCATACCAGGCGCGTGCACGCGGCAGATGTACCGCACGGTCTCATCTTGGGTGAAGGTCCAGCTGCGCGTCTCGCCTCGGGTGAGGGTTCGGTTCGGTTCCCAATCGAAGCGGTAATCGCTGGCGCTCACCGTGTGACCGGATTCCTCTACCACCCAGGTGACTTCGGCGCCGACGGGGACACTGAGTGTCGGCGGCTCGAACCGCCCGTTGGTGACGCGGATCACATATGGCGAGAGTTGGGCGTCAGCGGGTGCGACGCCCGCGAGGCTCGAGATCAAGGTGAGGGCAACGAGGGCGCGGAGCGTACGCATCAGTGACGGTGGCTCGGGATCTCTGCAGGTGATGCGATCGAGGGCAGGGTCACGGGACCATCCATGGCACCCTCGGGGAGGACATGCAGGAAGGTGGTCATGCCGGCGTCGGAGTGCAGTTGCACATGACAGTGCAGCATCCAGGATCCAACACCCACCTCGGATCCTGCGTAGACCATGAAACCGAAGGTGTCCGCCGGGCCGATGGTCCGGTTGTCCAATACGCGCTCAGGTGCGGTGGGGCCGCTGAGGAATCCCGTGCGTGTCTCGGCCCACGAATGGCCGTGCAGATGGAAGGTGTGGAAGTCGTTGCCGAAACCGATCACGGCGAACTCGACCAACTCGCCTTCCTCCGCGAGGTAACAAGAGTTGGACGGCACCGGGTCCTGCGGGTCGCAGTCGGTGTCCGGGTACTTGCGCAGGTTGATCGTGGCGTCTGGACCCATCGCCACCACATAGCTGCGGTCAGGCAACGGATCCTCAGGCCGACGAACGATCAAGGCACCGAGGAGCCCACTCGCCGCGCCGCCGGTCCCATGCGAGGTCCCGACGACATGATCGTGGTACCACCAGTAGCCGGCGGTACCCGGGGAGTACAGCCCGCCAGGAACCGGTGCGCGCGGTGCCGCGTAGATGATGCTCGTGCGGCTCGAACCAGGTGGCACGAACGACTCGGTCTCGAAGGTACCGTCGCTGCTGGGCAGGTACTTGACTCCGTGGAAGTGCAAGGACACCCCGAGAGGATCCCCAGGGTCGCCACCACCGATAACAGGATCGTTGCGGATCTCGCGCAGGACCTCGGCGGAAACATCGTTGACGAGCGTGATAGCGAGACATTCGCCCTCGTACATCTCGATGGTCGGACCGGGGATCGTCGCCGTGTCCGGTGTCAGGCCATACCCGATGCGAGGCCTGCCCTCGGCGCGAGGCAGTTCCTCGGCGTAGAGGGTCATCGACCTGTTCGGCGTGATACAGCCCTCCGGCGCGGGTGCGCGCGTGACAGCATCACGAGGCGTCAAGGCCACGGCGAGCATGGCCAAGGCCAGGGTAGGCGCGGCGAACCGGCCCAGACGACTCAGCATGACCAGAGGTTTCTCCGACACCGTCCGGCATCCCTGCCGGAACGCGCA
>JBKHYG010000009.1:0-8612 GCA_046565595.1 Actinomycetota bacterium
CCCGTCAGAGCCTCGACCCTTCGCAGGGTCGAGCCGATCGAAGCCTCACCGAGGAGCTTCACCACACCGACCTGGCTGGTGCGCGTGACATGGATGCCGCCGCAGAGCTCGATCGAATAGTCGCCGATCTCGACGACACGCACCATGTCCCCGTACTTCTCCTCGAACAGCATCATCGCGCCGAGGTTGCGAGCCTCGTCCAGCGTGGTCTCGTACGGCAGGACGGGCTCATCGGAGACCAGCCTCGAGTTCACGAGTTCCTCGACCCCCTCCAGGATCTCGTGCGGAACCTTCTCGAAGTGAGCGAAATCGAAGCGCAGGCGTCCGGGTTCCACGAGCGAACCAGCCTGTCGGGCGTGCTCGCCCAGAGCGGCTCGAAGCGTCGCATGCAGGATGTGGGTCGCGGTGTGGCTTCGTTCTGTCGCTTGGCGGAAGTCCTGGTCGACGAGTGCGGTCGCTGGGGTGCCGCTGGCGATCTCGCCTTCGATGACGCGGCCAGAATGCACGATCAGATCGTCCATGACGCGCTGGGTGTCCGACACCTGCACGCGCCCGTCGCCGGTCTGGATGATGCCCTGATCGCCGACCTGCCCGCCGCCCTCGGGATAGAAAGGGGTCTGGTCGAGGATCAGTTCCACCTCGCTGCCTTCGCCGGCGGAATCCACCCGCCTGCCGCCGATCAGGACCCCGACCAGTTTCGCTTCGTCAGAGGTACGGTCATAGCCGGTGAAGTTGACCGAGCCGATCTCAGCGAGGACCTCGCGGCGACCCGTCTCGCCACGCTCGGAACCGACCTCTCGGGCGGAGCGAGCGCGGTCGCGCTGCTGCGACATGAGCCGATCGAAGGTGTCGGTATCTACCTCGAGCCCGGCCTCTTGCGCGATCTCGGTCGTGAGTTCGAGTGGGAACCCGTAGGTGTCGTGAAGCATGAAGGCGGTCTCTCCTGAGAGCCGCTGACCCTTCGCCTTCGCGAGGTCCTTCTCGAGGAGACCGAGACCTTGACGCAGCGTCGCCCGGAAGCCCTCCTCTTCTCCCCTGGCGACCTGCGTGATGAAGTCGCGGCTGCTGGCCAACTCCGGGTAGGCCTCGCCCATGTGGTCGATCACGACGCCGACCATCTTCGGCATAACGGGGTCGTCGACGCCGAGCATCTTGGCGTGACGGACCGCGCGACGCAGTAGACGCCTGAGGATGTACCCGCGTCCCTCGTTGCTCGGCATGATGCCGTCACCGATCATGAACGCCGCCGCCCGAGAATGTTCGGCGATGATCCGCAGTGACACATCCGTCTTCTCTTGCGCCCCGTAGGTCTTGCCGGTCAGTTGTTCGGCAGAGGCGATCAGCGGCCTGAAGTGGTCGCACTCATAGATGCTGTCGACCCCCTGGAGGAGCACCGCTACGCGATCCAGGCCCATGCCGGTATCGACATTCTTCTTGGCTAGATGTCCAACGACCCTGCCCGAATCATCGACCTCTGCTTCGGTGAAGACGAGGTTGTAGAACTCCATCAGGCCGTCGCCGTCGTCGAATCGGCTGCGCTCATCCTCGGAACGACGGTCGTAGAAGAGCTCCGAGCACGGGCCGCCAGGCCCAGCGACCCCCATCCACCAGAAGTTGTCTTCTGCTCCCCTGCGGACGATCCGTTCCTCTGGCAGGCCGACCTCGTCCCGCCAGATGGCGAAGGCCTCGTCATCTTCTTCGTAGACCGTTGCCCAGATCCGCTCGGGATCGAAGCCCAGTACCTTCGTGGAGAGTTCCCATGCCCACCTGATCGCATCGGACTTGTAGTAGTCGCCGAACGAGAAGTTTCCGAGCATCTCGAAGAGTGTGAGGTGCCTGGCGGTGCGTCCGACATTCTCGATGTCGTTGGTCCGGACACACTTCTGACATGAGGCGATCCGAGGATGCTCGATCGGCTTCTCGCCCAGGAAGTAGGGCTTGAAGGGGACCATCCCAGCGACCGTCAACAGCAGGTTCGGGTCGTCTGGCACCAGGGACGCGCTGGGCGTGACATGGTGGCCGCGCTCCCGGTAGTAGTCGAGGAACGCGCGTCGGATCTGGGAGGCCTCCACGGTGGGCGACATCCTAGGGGCCGCAACGGACCCGGGTCAGGGATCCAGGCCTATCTCTGAACGCAGTTCCGCTTCGCGCAGCATCATCTCGGCGCGGCCTTCCTGCAGCGCCTCACGGAAGCGATCCCCAAGGCTCTTGGCTCTGCCGCCAGCTCGGGTCGCGACCGCTGCAGGCGCGTACTTCTTCCTGGCCTTGTTCGCGGACCTCAGGAAGGCGAGAGCTATGACCGCCCCCGTGGCCACGGCGACGACGAACCAGAAGAGGCGTCTCACTTCCCCCCCAGGCTCTTTGCGCCCTTCCTAGCTCCAGCGAGGAATGCCAGCGCCTTCACGAGCGGATTGGTAACGGTGACCCGGACGGTGTCGCTGATCAGTTCGACATTGTGCGCGACCGTCTGAACCGAGCCGATGATCGCGTCGGCACGCTCGAGTTCCTTGTTCACCTGTCGAACCGAGTTGCCGACCTCGCCGATGAGGGGAACCGTCTCCTTGGTGACTCCGTCGAGCAGGCTCTTGATGCTGTTCACGACCCTGATCAGGTTGGCGATGATCGCCGCCGTCACGAAGAACACCAGAGCGATGGACAGGATGAGGGCTACCATCGCCCAATCTCGGCCGGTCATCTGTGCGATCACCCACATGCTGGCTCTGCTCCCTTCGGCTGACTCCCCGTCAGCATACCCAGAGGCACTCTTCAGGAACCCGAAGACTTGGCGAGGCTGGCGATGTGGAGCTCACGGTAAGCTCGCGGATCCGCAGCGCCAGGAGCGCCGGTCATCGGATCGGTTCCGCTCTGCGTCTTCGGGAACGCGATCACATCTCGCAGCGATCCGCGTCGTGCCGCAAGCATCGCCATCCGGTCCAGACCTAGTGCGATGCCGCCATGCGGCGGAGGACCGTACCGGAAGGCTTCCAGCAGGAACGAGAACTCGCTCGGATCGCGCCCGAGCACCTCGAGCGCCGCGATCTGGGTGTCGCGCCGATGGATACGGATACTGCCTCCACCCAGTTCGACGCCGTTCAAGACCAGATCGTAGGCACGAGCTTTCGCGTTGGCCGGATCCGCCTTCACATCTTCGAGGCTTCCCGCCGGCTGCGTGAAGGGATGGTGGACGCTGACATAACGCTGCTCTTCCTCGTCCCATTCGAACAGCGGCGGATCGGTCATCCACAGGAAGGACCACTGATCGAGCGGGATGATGTCGAGCCGTTCAGCGACCTCCAGTCGCATGGCGCCAAGCACCGTTTCTCCGACGCTGCGCGCGTCAGCGACCATCAGCACCAGCGAGTCCTCGGCGGTGCATCCGAGCGCTTCCAGCAGTTGGGCTTGCTCCGCCTCGCTGAGGTGTTTGGCCAACGGCGAATCGAGCCCTTCGCTGGTGAACCGCAACCACGCCAGGCCCTTCGCGCCTCGTTCCTTCGCGAGCTGCTCGAGCCGTTTGACTTCCTTCTTGTCGATCTTGCTCGCTCCGCCTGGGGCTCCGATGGCCAGGATCGCTCCGTCCCCGTCTATGACACCGCGGAAGATCCCGAGTTGGGTGTCGGCGAAGACCTTCGTCACATCGACCAGTTCCATCCCGAAGCGCACATCGGGCTTGTCGCTACCGTACCGACGCATGCATTCGGCATAGGTCATCCGCGGGAAGGGGGTCTCGAGATCGACCCCCATGACCTCCCGCCACAAATACGCCATGAGTTCTTCCATCAAGGCCTGGATGTCGGCTTCCTCGACGAAGCTCATCTCCAGATCGAGCTGGGTGAACTCCAGTTGGCGATCGGCTCTCAGATCCTCGTCACGCCAGCAGCGAGCGATCTGGTAGTAGCGCTCGAAGCCGCCGACCATCAGCAGCTGCTTGAACAGTTGCGGGGACTGCGGGAGCGCATAGGCGCTTCCCGGCTGCAGGCGGCTCGGCACCAGGAAGTCACGCGCCCCTTCCGGGGTGGGCAGGATCAGTGTGGGGGTCTCGATCTCGACGAAACGCCGTCCGTCCAAGAAGCGGCGGATCTCTGCGATGAGGCTCGCACGCAACCTGATCGCAGTCTGCATCTCGGGGCGACGCAGATCCAGATAGCGGTACTGCAGGCGCATGCGCTCCTCTGCGTCGATGCTGTCCTCGATGAGGAACGGAGGCGTGTCCGAGGATGACAGGACCTCGATCTGCTCTGCCGAGATCTCGATGTCCCCCGTGGCGAGTTTCGGGTTCTGGGTGCCTTCTTTCCGCTTGGCTACCTTGCCGGTCACCTTGACGCACCACTCGCGCTGCAGGCTGCCCATCGCTTCGTGCGCCTCGGGTGCGTGCTCGGGATGTGCGACAACCTGAACGGTTCCGGACGCATCCCGCAGATCGAGGAAGGCAACCTTGCCGTGATCGCGACGGTGATGGACCCAGCCGCACAAGGTGACCTGTTCGCCCTCGTTCTCGGCTCGCAGGGTGCCGGCCTCGTGGGTCCTCATCATCTGGGGGTACCTCTCTCCTTGAGTCGCTGGACCGCTTCGCGGACAGGGATGGTCTCTTGTTCGCCGGTCGCCATGTCGCGCAGCGTCACCGACCCCGAAGCGGCCTCCTCGGCGCCGATCAGGGCGACCGTATGAGCGCCGATCCGGTCGGCGTGTTTCATCTGTGCCTTCAATCCTCGGGTCGAGTATGCGATATCCGAGCTCAACCCGTCGGCCCTTACCTGTCTGGCGAAGGCCATCGCGAGAGGGATGTCCTCCTCGCGTAGCCCGACCACGAAGCAATCCACCGCGAAGGTTGCATCGTCTGTCCCGGCGGCTTGCTGCGCGAGCAATACGCGCTCCAAGCCGATGCCGAAGCCGATGCCCGGGAGCGAAGGACCTCCTATCGACGCAACGAGACCGTCGTAGCGCCCCCCTCCTCCGACGGCGTTCTGTGCAGCATCCAACGCGCGCGACTGGAACTCGAAGGTGGTCCGCGTGTAGTAGTCGAATCCGCGAACCAGTCCCGGCGACATCTCGTAGCCGATCTCGAACTCATCGAGGTACCGTCGTACCTGCGCGAGATGTCCTGCACACGGGTCGCAGAGATGATCGGGCAGGCGAGGTGCGTCGGTCAGGATCGCTCGGTCGGCCGGGTCCTTGGAGTCCCAGATCCGCAGCGGGTTCTTCTCCAGCCTGCGCTGCGAGTCTTCACTCAGCTCCGATCTCTGCGCCGAGATGGCCTCGACGAACACGTGCCGATAGGCAGCGCGACACTCGTCGTGACCCATCGAGTTCACAAGCAGCGTCACCTCTCCGACGCGCGCGTCGGTGAGGAAGCGGTGACACAGCGAGATGACCTCCGCATCGAGGGCGGGTGCCTCGCTGCCGACGGCCTCCAGACCGACCTGATGGTGTTGACGGACCCGTCCCTTCTGGGGACGCTCGTAGCGGAACATCGCGGCCGCGTAACGAACCTTCACGGGAAGTCCTGCGTCCCACATGTGGTTCGAGACGATCGCCCGCATCACCGGAGCGGTTCCCTCGGGCCGTAGGGTCAGGTCGTTCCCTCCGCGGTCGGTGAACCGATAGGTCTCCTTGGAGACCACATCATTGGCTTCTCCGATACCGCGGTCGAACAGCGCCGAGTCCTCGAACATCGGGGTGATGATGCGTCCATACCCGGCCGCACCGAAGATCTCGTCCGCGAGGCGCTCTAGTTGAACGAAGCGTTCAGACTCCGGCGGCAGAAGATCATGGGTGCCCCGCGGCGGCTGGAATCCGGCCATGGTCAGAGTCCGAGCAGACGCGGCAGAGACCCGTCCTCGTCGGCACGGATGAACGGGTTGGTGGTCCGCTCGGTCCCTACCGTCGTGGCGGGACCGTGGCCAGAGATGATGGTGACATCATCAGCTAAGGGCAGGACGACTTCTCGGATGGAGGCCATCAGTGCATCCATCGAGCCGCCGGGGAAGTCGATCCTGCCGACGGAGCCGGCGAAGATGAGATCGCCAGAGACCAGCAGGCCATCGGTCAGGAACACGCAGTGCCCGGGCGTGTGGCCGGGGGTGTGTCTCGTCTCGATCGCGAGGGATCCGTAGGTGAACTTCTGCTCATCCCGCAAGGACTCGAGGGTATCGGGGATCTCGATATCCCAGCCTGCTGTCGAAGCGCCGACGGCCGCGCCTGGATCCTCGAGCATGTACCGGTCGGCGTCGTGGAGGAAGGTCGGAACATCCAGGGCGCGAGCGACCTCAGCGGCGTTCCACACATGGTCGACATGACCATGGGTCAGCAGGACCGCTTGGACCGATACGCCAAGCTCTTCGATCGCCGCTAGCAGATGAGCGGCCGCATCCTGTCCGGGATCGACGATCACCGCCTGATCGCCCTCGGGTTCCGCGATCAGGTAGGTGTTCGATTGGAAGACGCCGGTGGTGAAACCTTGGACACGCATGGATGCGGCATCCTAACCGCGCGAGCCAGCGTGTTCGGCTGGGCTTCTACAACAGGTGGATGACCTCGCACAGGATCGAACTGAGCGGATCCTTCGCGAGGCATGTGTCGGTGCCGAGTCCGCCGGTGATGCTGTCGATCCCCGCGCCTCCGACGATGCAGTCGTCGCCGCCGAGGCCATCGATCGTGTCCGCCCCGGCGCTACCCAAGATCAGGTCAGATCCGCTTGTGCCGGTCAAGATCCCCGCGCCGGTGACGAGGGTCGTGGGGCTCATGCCCGCGCATTGGGGTGGCAACAGTTGCGCGATGGTTCTGGCGATGCTGCTCGATCCAGCCTTGCTGGAGGGAACATTGTTCGAGGCCGTCGATGCTGGGATGATGGATCCGCCGAGCGCGAGGGCCCCTAGGAGGATGAGCCTCAAGGCCAACCTCATGGTCATCTCCTATGGCCGGCCAGGATGCGGACGCGCTCGCGTCGGCCGACCAGGGCGGTCACGGGAACCACCAAGGAGAGCACCGCCGTGACCGCTCCAGCCAGCATGAGCAGGGCTGCCAGGATGCGCAAGGCGCGGGTCGGGATCTGCCTGCCTGCCAGTGAGAGCGTCCCAGGTGAGGCGCCTGGCACGACCACCTCCGTGGTCGTGCTCGTCCCTGTCGATGCGGTGGTGGGATCCAGGAACAAGCGTTGTCCGTCGAAGCGCATCTTCAGTTCTGGGACCATCGGCTGGGTGTAGTCGACGCCTCGGGTCTGCCCGTGGAGTTGGAGCGCCGTGCGGATCGAGACCGGATAGAAGCCCTCGTTGTCTCCTGTCTGCGCCTTGAAACCCTCCAACACCTCGCGCAGTTGCATCAGGTCCAAACGACCCCTAGCGACGCCCCCGCTGAGTTCTCCTTCGCCCATGGGGAAACTTCGCTCCCAACCGGCAGAGGAGCCGAGGAGCGCCGTCATCTTCCATGTCCCTGCCGCCGGTATCACCTCGGCTGCATCGGTCGAACCGACCGCGATCTTCACTCGAGCCTGGTCCACGAGCTTCAGGTAGAAGGGTTGGCCGTCAGGAACAACTCCGTCGGGGTAGACCGGGCCCTGGGGCGCGGGTCCACCGGTCGTGACCTTCACCTGATGCGGAACGGCGACCGGCCCAGGTTGCCTCTCAGGAGCAGCGAAGCCGACCCCGGCGACGATCACGCCGCCTACTAGCAGTCCGATGGCCGCATGCTGGAGCGTGTTCGGGTCAGAGTTTCCCCGATGTTGGGGCTTCGGGGTCGTTTCGCCGGCTGATCGATCGCTCTTGGTTCGATCCTCGCGCAGATAGCCGAGCCCCACCAGGAAGACCAGCAGTGCCACGATGACGCCCATCAGGCCTCCCCGGCCGAAGGCTCCCATCCATCGCCCGACAGCGGGCACCCGGAGTGCCATGCGACCAACGATCTGCTGGGGCGCGATCGGGTCCGGATCGACGAAGTCGTTGCCATCTCCTCGCGTCCGGATCGAGCCCTCGGTCGATACGACGCGATGCACGACGACCGGACCATCCAACCCACGAACGGCGATGATGTCTCCGACCTCGTAGTTGCCAGCAGGCCTCGTGACGACGAGGTCTCCGACCTCGAGGGTCGGCTGCATGGAAGTACCGCGCGTGACGACGACATAGTCAACGCCTCCACCCAGCGTTCGCGGCCCAAGCGTCAGCCACACCGACGCCAGAGCCGCGAGCGCGAGCGCGGTTCTGATCCGAGATCCGGTCAAGGGTCATCCCACCGCCACCACTGTCAGTTGATCGATCGCTCCGACGGTCGCCTGCGGGCTGGTAGTTGGACAGGTCCAGACGAAGCCGACATTCGTGCACGCGTAGTAGGTGCTGCCGGCAGCCGTCAGTTTGGCCTTGACGGTCGTGGCGGCTGAATCAAGCGTGAAAACCACCGCGTCCACATTCGTGGGTGTGGTCAGGTTCAGTGTGTATGAGATCGCCGAGACGACATAGCCAGAGATGCCTCCGGAACCCGAACCTGCTGTGCTGGACGGAACCGTGTTGCTGGCCGTCAAGCCGCTGGCCGCGCTCCCTGCTGCGACAGCCACAAGCGCCAGTACTATCAGTCGGATCCGCATGTTCGTCCTCCTAGGGAAAGCTCCTAGAGGCGAACATCGG
>JBKHYG010000010.1:0-3041 GCA_046565595.1 Actinomycetota bacterium
GAGTCGCTGTGTTTCGCAGAGGAGAGTTTCTCGGGAGTGGTCGTCGCACAGGCCTTCCATTGGTTCGATGCTGCAGCTGCGATAGCAGAGATCCGTCGCGTGCTATTGCCCGGTGGCGCACTCGCAGTTGTCTTCAACATCCGAGACGATCGGACCGACTGGGTCGCGCGTATGACCGAGATCATCGATCCGTTCGAGGACGAGATCCGGGTACCGCGTTACCGTGACGGCGCATGGCGGCCAGACATGGCCTCTGCGGCATCTGGGTTCGATCTGATCGAGCAATGGAACGTGGATCACGAACAGCCGATGGACCCGGATGGATTGGTCGCCCGGGTCGCCTCGACGAGTTTCATCGCCCGGCTAGACCACGAGCGTCGCCAAGGGGTAGAGAGCCAGGTTCGCGCACTCTGCGAGAACCACCCGCAGTTGCGGGGGAGAGAGCGCTTCAGTTACCCCTACAGATGTGAGACCACGCTGTTGCGAAGACACGCCTGAACCCACCGATGGGTGGGTTCAAGCGTTCCGGGAGGAGCCGGATTCAGAGCGCGTAGATGAATGTCGTCTTGGCGTTGTGAGACTGGTTCCCGGCGGCGTCCCAAGCGCTCACGCGCACATAGTAGTAACCGGGGGAGAGCCCTTCTGGGAAGTGCTCCCAGATCATGTTCCGCGTTCCGCACGCCTGACAGTCAGCCCAGTCGGATAGCACGACCTTGTCGAAGAGCCAGTATTCGACCTTGACGGCGGCGACGCCTCGATCATCGTTGAGGGTCCCCTCGATGACGATCGGCTGCGTCGGGAGGATGACGGTGTCGTCCTCGGTCAGGATCGACAGGATCGGACGCTGCGCGTCGATCTCGATCTTGTAGACCCGAGACCACCTGGAGGAGTCGCCGTCCTCGTCGATCGCGCGCACCCGGAACCGGTAGGTGCCGCTCGGCAGTCGGGTCTCGAAACGCCAGTTGCCATCAGAGTCGCTGCGGACCGAACCGAGCGGACCCAGCGAAGTCTCCCTGACCCGGATCTCTTCGCCCGGAGCGCCCGAGCTGCCCCCGATAACGGCAGGCCGGCTCGCGGCGGGAAGGGTTCCATCCGGAGGGGTGATCGTCGGAACCGCTGGCGCGTCCGGGGTGGACGGCAACTGCGGCACGGGCGGAGTCTGTGGAGTGCTCACGGTTTGGAGGCCGTAGACGAATCCGCGTGTAGCGGCCCCGGAGAACTGCCCGGTGTTATCCACTGCGTAGGCCTTGACGATGTAATAGCCTGGCTTGAGGCCGTCGGCCTTGTAGTTCCAGTAGGTGGCGGTGCCGGTACCGCACGCGGCGCATTCAGCGAGCACCGCGCGCTCGACGCGGTTGGCCAACCAGAATTCCAGCTTGACGGCGTTGACGCCCAGCCCGGCGAAGGCGTTTCCGTCTACCAACGGCACATCGCCTGGCTTGAAGACCTTGGCATTCTCGGGGTTGACGATCTCGGCAACCGGACTCGCGCCGGCGGCCGGCGCCATCCCCGGGAACGAAGAGAGCAATAGGGCGAACCCTGCAGCCGCGGCGCCCACCATCCTGGCGCCGCGGCCCAAGGGCCTGGAGGAGATCTGTGTATCCATCGTGCTTCGATGTGGCTAACGCTCGTATAGCCATTCCGTGCTATGGGGATGCCACGAGTTGCCGCAGCGACCCGATGGGTCCAGTGATGTCCCTTTTCTTTCCATCCCGATAGAGATAGGCGCATCGCCTGAGTGGTCGGTAGGCTCGCAGCAACCCTCGGAAGGGATGGACCGTGCGTAACAGACTTATCGCCCTGCCCGCGATCGTTGCTTTGCTGGGACTGGTTCCCGCCGCTGCCCAGGCAGCACCCACCGTGATCGACTATGACCCGGACACCGGGCCGAACACCGGGTCGCTCGCGATCACGATCACCGGGGTCAACACGGGGACGGTCACCAAGGCGATCCTGGCACTCCCGCTGGCCAACCATCCGACCCTGGCCCCTGAGGACGCCAATTCCAACGGCACACTCGATTGCATCGAGCAGGCCAACACGCAGACAACCAACTCGAACCGCTGCCGGATCGGGACGATCACCGATCAGGGTGTCACGAGCCTGCGCGTCAGTTTCCCGGTCGACGGTGTCGCCCCTAGCGCTGCTTGGCGCGTATACCTACGCGACGCCGATGGTTCGAGTTCCCTTTGCGGCAGCGGGTGCATCACCATCACCGCGGCGGCCCCTACGGTCAGTGGCGCTTCTTCTCCGCCCGCCAACACGCCTCCGCGCAGAGGCCAAGGCGCGGCGGCGGTCCAGGTGAACATCACCGCTGCCAACCTGTTCCCCGGCGCGACCCTGGTCGAGGCCGCCGCTGATCCAGACGATCTGATCCAGATCTCCAACATCGTCACGACCATAGGCCCAGGTGCCGCCCCTGACACGATCTCGGCTTTGGTGGCACTGTCTGAGGATGCTGCAGTAGGCGATGATGTCCTGAGTGTGCGTAACACCGACGGGCAGACGGCACCTGTCGACTTCGACATCGTCGCTGGACCGAAGATCACCAGCATCAGCCCGGCTTCGCGAGGTCGAGGAGGAAGCGTACCTTTGACGCTCGCGGGTACCGGGTTCCAACCCTCCCAGACGACCTTCACCACCGCCGTGTCTGGGCTGAGTTTGAGCTCATCGAATGTGTCGAGCACGACCGCGGCCACGCTCACCGCAACGATCGCGTCGACCGCGACGACTGGTCCGGCCAACATCACGGCCAACAGTCCGACGACCGGTGGGCGCGGAAGCGCGCCACTCGAGATCCTTCCGGACTACCAGATCTCGAGCATCGCTCCGTCAACCTTCCGGACGACCGCAGCGAACCGTGATGTGACCATCAACGGTTCGAACTTCCGGTCGAGCCCCATGCCGACGATCACCTTCAGCCCGACCGGGATCATCGCCTTCGACGACGCCGGCTCGAACCTGTCGGTGAATCCAGAAGGAACCGCGATCTCCTTCCGTATCGACGTCCAGCCTGCCGCCAGGATCGGAGACATGGTCGA
>JBKHYG010000011.1:0-27709 GCA_046565595.1 Actinomycetota bacterium
GGCATCACAGCGCTTGTGGTGCGCTGCTCGCCCCAGTGGCGCCCCCGTACGTCAACGGATTCAGACTGCGAACATTCTAGGTTCGCGATGCCAGTTCGACTCTGGCCGGGGGTATGAGAATCAGGGCCAGGCTCTACTCGAACCCAGCGTCGAAAAGGGCATCGATCCTAGCCCTGGTTTCGGGGTTCAAGAGAGCACCTATTAGGCCCACCACCCTAGGCGAACAGTTCCTTCGTCTTGGCTTTCACGAAGTTGACGGCCTGCTTCGCTGTGATCTTCGGTGGGATGATGATCTCGTCGGGGTCCACGACGACCTCGATGACACTCGGCTTGGCGGATGAGAAGGCCTCCTTCAGCGCCGGTTCGAGCTCGTCTGCCGTCTCTACCTTCACTCCGAAGGCGCCGCAGGATCGCGCGAAACCGACGATATCGATGTCGGCCAGTGTCGTCTCCGAGACGGGGAAGCCTGCCGCCGTCTGCTCGAGTTCGATCAGGCCGAGCCGGCCGTTGTTGAAGACGACGACATCTATCGGCAACTCGTAGCGCACGGCAGTCACGAGGTCCGGCATCAGCATCGTGAAGCCGCCATCTCCGACCATCGCGATCACCTGACGACCCGGGTAGGCCAGTTGCGCGCCGATCGCGCCAGCCATCCCGTAGCCCATGGTGCCAAGGCCGCCAGAGAGCGTGAAGCACTGATCCTGGCGGATCTGCACATGCCTGGCGGTCCATGCGGTCACCGTTCCGGTGTCGCACACGAATACGGCGTCAGGGGCGGCATGATCAGAGACGCTGCGAGCGACGCGTTGCGGCTTGATCGGCGTCGCATCAGAGGTGCCCTCTTGCAGGAGTGCCTCTCGCCATGCGGCCATGTCTGCCTGACGCTCAACCAGGAAGCCACGCTCGGTCTTTGGTTCGATGCGGTCGAGCAAGCCTGACAGCGCGAGGTTCGCATGGCCATGCAGTGCGACATCGACGGGGAATCGCTGTCCGATGCGCGTGGGCACGACATCAATCTGAACCGAGGGAACGGCTTCCGGATAGAAGTCGGCGTAGGGGAAATCGGTGCCGACCATCAGCAGCGCGTCGCAGTTCTCTATCGTCGCCACCGCTGCCTTGGTGCCAAGCAGCCCTAGGCCACCTACCGTCATCGGATGATCATCAGGCAGGATGTCCTTTCCGCCGAGGGCCTTGATGATCGGCGCCGCGAGTGTCTCGGCGACAGAGACGAGCTGCTCGGCCGCACCGCGCGCGCCCCGTCCCGCCAAGATGGCGACAGCGTTCGCGCGGTTCAGCAGTTCGGCGGCATCGTCGAGATCATCGTTGCAGGGATGGATCTGGCCGAACTCTCGAACCAGGGCCGGTGCGGTTCCGCGGACCTTCTGGTCGATCATGTCTGAGGGGATGCCGAGATGCACGGGTCCTGGTGTGGCGAGCGCGAGCTGGCAGGCTCGTACCAGGAGCCCCGGCATCTGGTCGGCGTTGACGATCGACTGGTTGAAGACGGTGGCGTCCTTGAACAATGTGAACAGATCGATCTCTTGGTGATACCTGCTTCCGAGCAGGCTTGTCGGAACCTGACCTGTCAGTGCGAGGACCGGAGCGCCATCCAGTTTCGCGTCGTAGAGACCGTTCAGAAGGTGGATGGCCCCAGGTCCGGCCGTGCCTACGCACACCGCGAGCTCTCCGGTGAGTTTCCCTTGAGCGCTTGCCGCGAGCGCGCCGACCTCTTCGTGGCGCACCTGGATGAAGCGGATCCGGTCCTGGCGTCTGAGCGCATCTGTCAGGCCGTTTATCGCATCCCCCGGGATGCCGAACATGTGCTTCACGCCAGCATCAGCTAGGACTTCCAGGATGACTTCAGCGACGGTCTTCGACAACGGTGATCCCTCCCATCGGGTGGTGTGAGTGCCTACATGAGGCTTCCCCGCCTGCGCCATCTGGTAATCATCCCTGTGCGGCGCCCCACGGATGTCAGCGATCTGCGATGTTCGCCACGGACCCGACTGAACCGGTGGCATCATGGGTCCGGATGATGACACAGATGCTCCGTTTGATCCGACGCGCGACCATCGCCGTCGCGGCGTTGGCGTTCGCGCTGATACTCGTCCTCGTGATCGAGGCTCTCGTGGCGTTCCGTGTCGCTCGGATCGACGGGTATACCGCGGCACAACTGCGACGAGATGTCGGTGCACCTCCGTTCCTTTCGGTCATGTGGATCGGCGATTCGACATCCTCGGGAGTGGGCGCCAGTTCTCCCGACATGGCGCTACCGGTGAGGGTCGCATCGGCGATAGATCGAGGTGTCTCCCTGGAGGTCGCGTCCACTTCAGGCGCGACGATCAGTGACGCGATCGCATCACAGTTGGACGACATCGAGACCGTCCAACCCGATGTCGTCTTCATCGGCATCGGCAACAACGATGTGACCCACCTCAGCTCGAAGTCGACGGTTCGGCGAGGCATGCGAGAGATACTCGAGCGGGTCAACTCCGTCCAGCCCGCAGAGGTCGTCGTCCTCGGGATCGCCAACTTCGGCGGCACGCCGCTGCTGGCGCAGCCGCTCAGGTGGTTGGCTGGGGTGCGCGCGCGTCAACTCGATGAGGTGGTCCGTTCGGTCGCTCTCGAGTTCGACGCCACCTATGTGCCTATAGCCGATCTGACCCGAGAGGGCTTCGCAGCCGATCCGGCTGGCACGCATGCCGCCGATCGGTTCCATCCAAGCGACGCCGGCTACGAGTTGTGGGTCGACGCGATCGTTCAGACACTTCAACAAGAGGGCGTCATGGAGCGGCTGCGGGCGCTGTGATTCGTCCCCTCTGGGAGCGGGATTCCGGACGAACCGGCCGAGCTAGGAGGAAGTGGGTCTGTCAGGGCGAAATGTATCGCCACCACCCCAGGAGGGAGACCTGATGAAGAAGATGCTCGCCGCAGCGATGCTCGCTGCCTTCGCCGCCGCACCCATGGCGGCCCAAGCTGAACCGGTTGTGCTGGCCGAGGGCAACATCCTCGTCGGCAACCCCAATGGCGCTGTCACCGGAGGCGTCACCGAGATCCTCGAAGCGTGCAATTTCGGCACCGGCGAGCTTCAAGGTGTCGACGGCATCGCGTTCGAGGTGCCGGTCGAGGCCCTGAACCGTCCCGCCGCTCTGGCAACCAGCGGGGCCGCCGCGATCGATGTGGATGTCTACTGGTATGACTCCGCTTGTGGTCTCATCGAGGACTTCTCGATGGGGACCCTGGGCGAAGCCAACGAGTCGGGCACCGTCCCTGCCGATGCCGCCTACGGGGTCGTGAACCTGATCATCGGCGCCGACGCGGATGTGCGCCTCACATACGACAGCTGATCGTTCGTCTTGAACCAAGAGCCCGGCCACCTCGGCCGGGCTCTCGCGTTCCCGGCACCATCGTCGAGGCTTCCAGTGGTCCCGGCACCATCTTCGAGGCTTCCGGTGGGTCCCGGCACCATCGTCGAGGCTTCCGGTGGGTCCCGGCGCTCGTTCGAGGTCTAGTTCGTGCGTTCGATGATCACAGGCTTCGTGGCAGGACCGAAACTTGATCTCAGGAAGTCCGCGATCTCTTGGTCGGTCATGTCCGCGTCGATCCGCAGTCCCATGCGTGCGCCCCACTCTTCGTCTGCGACGGAGAAGACGGTGGCGGCCCGGACCGCCGGTAATCCCGTCAGGGCGGCCTCTACCGCGGCAGGGTCGATCTTCTCGCCGCCAGAGTTGATGACCGCGTCCATCCTGCCGGTCACAACGAGGCGACCTTCTTCGAGGTGACCGGTGTCTCTGGTCGTGAACCAACCCTCATGTGTAGCCAGCGGAACATCCCCGCTCGCGCGTCTGATGCTGGATGCCGATGTTGGCGTCTTCAACTCGATGCGAGAGGCGGCGCCGATCCGTATGTCTACGCCGTTCAGGGGGAGCCCGTCATAGACGACTCCTCCAGAGGTCTCTGTCATCCCGTAGGTGTGGACGACCCGAGCGCCAAGATCTTCGGCTGACTGTCTGAGTCCCGGCGCTAACGCCGCCCCTCCGACCAAGAACCTGTGGCCCCGAAGGTCGGTCCCGGCGGTTGTCATCCGTGCTAGTTGCGTAGGAACGATGCTTGCCCAGCCGTCTCGCGCCATCAGCGGATCTGGTGAGTAGATGACCTCGAGCCCAAGGAGGATCCTGCGCAGCACCACCAGCATCCCGCCGATGTGGGAGACCGGCAACGAGCAGACCCAAGGCTCGGCGTTCAATTCCAGCCGATCCGCAGACGCTTTGACCGCCGTCTCCAACGCGCTGCGACCAAGCAGGACCGTGGCCGGCGTTCCGGTTGAACCAGAGGTCGCTATCGCGAGGCCGATCCCGTCCTGGACAGGGCTGCCATCCAAGCGCTGCCTCGAGGAGTCCGCTGACTCGACCACCGTCGGACGGGCCCTGCCGATCACTTCAGCCACGGCTGCAGACCCGAGTCGATGGTCGATCGGCATCACGGCGGCTCCCGCCTCCCAGGCCGCGATCAAGCGCTCCTCCCAGGCGGGTCCCGGCGGGGCTTGGATCGCGACGAGGTCGCCGGATCGCAGTTCGGTCACGCCGATAGGCTACGACCGTTCGAGTAACCGCTCTAGGAGTGAACACTCATATGGAATGGACCAAGTCCGGCGATTTCGAAGACATCCGCTACGAGACCGGCGACGGGATCGCCAAGATCACGATCTGCAGACCGGAGGTGCGGAACGCCTTCCGTCCCACGACGCTGTTCGAACTCTCCACGGCTTTCAACATGGCCAGGGATGACAGCGAGATCGGCGCGATCATCTTCACCGGGGAGGGTCCTGACGCGTTCTGCTCTGGCGGTGACCAGAAGATCCGAGGCGATGACGGCTATGTCGGGCCGGACGGTATCGGCCGTCTGAATGTCCTGGACCTGCAGATCCAGATACGCCGACTCCCGAAGCCTGTGATCGCGATGGTCGCGGGATACGCCATCGGCGGAGGACACATCCTCCATCTGGTCTGCGATCTCACCATCGCAGCTGAGAACGCGAAGTTCGGGCAGACCGGTCCGAAGGTCGGCTCCTTCGACGGCGGCTATGGATCCGGCTTGCTGGCGCGCACCATCGGGGTCAAGCGCGCCAAGGAGGTCTGGTTCCTGTGCGAGCAGTACGACGCCGCCACCGCCGAGCGGTGGGGGTTGGTCAACAAGGTCGTGCCTCTGGATGAACTGGAGGACGAGACGGTCCGCTGGTGCCACAGGATCCTGCAGATGAGCCCGATCGCTCTCCGCATGATCAAGGCCGGCATGAACGCCGATCAGGACGGTCTGGCTGGTGTTCAGCAGCTCGCTGGGGATGCGACGATGCTTTTCTACATGAGCGAGGAAGCGCAGGAAGGCCGCGACGCTTTCGTCGAGAAGCGGGCTCCGAACTTCGGGCGCTTCCCGAAGCGCCCCTAGATGGCAGATCTGCGCACCTGGTGGAAGGGCACCAGACCTCGCACGCTAGGTGCCGGCATCGTGCCCGTCGTCGTCGGAGCAGTCACCGCAGGATCCGGTAGCCCGTGGCGCGCGTCGCTCTGCGGGATCGTCGCCGTCGGGCTGCAGGTCGGAGTGAACCTCGCCAACGACGCCGCAGACGGTTCGCGTGGTATCGACGCCGCGAGGGTCGGTCCCACCAGGCT
The DNA here is from genome assembly GCA_046565595.1 of Actinomycetota bacterium. Lineage (GTDB taxonomy): Bacteria > Actinomycetota > AC-67 > AC-67 > AC-67 > JBKHYG01. The sequence continues at coordinate 5,670 of JBKHYG010000011.1, forward strand.
CGTTGCCAGCGGAGCCGCGTCTGCGCGGTCGGTCTGGGTCGCCGCGTCGATCGCGATCGGTATAGCGGCGGCGGCTGGCCTGACGCTGGTGGCCGCGGTCGGCTTAGAGCTGCTTTGGCTCGGGATCGCATGCGTGCTGGCGTTGCTCGCCTACTCGGCTGGTCCCCGCCCGTACGCATCGCTAGGCATCGGAGAGATCGTCGTCCTCATCTTCTTCGGCCCGGTAGCGGTCGTCGGAACGGCCTACGCGATGACCGAGAAGATCTCGGCTGCACCCGTATGGGCCTCGATACCAGTCGGGCTGTTGGCGGTCGCGATGATGCTGGCCAACAACATCAGAGATATCGCGACGGACCAGGCAGCGGGGAAGCGAACCCTGGCGGTGCGGGTCGGGGATCGGCGATCTCGGAAGCTCTTCCGTGGGGTGCTAGCGGTCGCGTTGATCGCAGTGCCAGCGGGCGTAGCTCTTGGTGGCCTTCCGGCACCGGTTCTCCTGTCGCTGGCCGCCTGGCCGATAGCTGCGACGCCGTGGCGGGATGCGGCGACCGCAACCGGCGCGGAATGGATCCGGATCTTGAACCAGACCGCTCTGCTTCACGCCCAGGTCGGGCTCGGCATAGCGATAGGAGCATCCTTCTCGTGAGCGAACTGCGCAGGGTTGCCTTCCGCGTCAAGATGCGGATCGAGGTCCTGGGGGTCTCGGTACGCGAAGGAGAGTTCGTCCAAGGCCCGGCCGGGTGGGGCGAATATTCGCCGCTCCCGTCCTGGGGGCCAGAGGACCGAGCGCTCGCCAGGAGCGCCGCGATCGAAGCCGCCACAGAGGCGTTCCCCGAGCCGATGCGCAACCGCGTCGAGGTGAACGCGATGGTCCCGCGCGTCAAGCCAGAGGAAGCGGTTCGGATCGCGCTGGGTTCGGGTTGCAGGACCGTCAAGGTGAAGGTCGGAGATCGGGATGGTCTGGACCGGGTCGCCGCGGTGCGCGATGCGCTGGGGGCTCGTGGAAGGATCAGGCTCGATGCCAACGGAGCTTGGGATGTTGAAACGGCAGTCTCCGAACTGCAACGGTTCCATCGTTACGAGATCGAGTTGTGTGAGGACCCCTGTTCGGCTCGCGACCAGATCGCTGAGGTCAGGAGACGCAGCCGGGTTCCCATAGCGATCGAGGCGCCCATCAGATCGGTCGCCGATGCTCGTGATCTGCAGGATGTGGCCGATGCGCTCGTCGTGAAGCCGCAACGCATCGGCGGTGCGCGCGCTGCACTGAGAGCCGCCGAAGCTTCCAAGATCGCCACGATCGCGTCGAGCGCACTCGAGACCTCCGTCGGCCTCGCGATGGTGGCTGCGGTCGCGGCGGCCCTACCGGAATCGCCCTTCGCGCACGGGATCGGAACCGCTGGTCTGCTGCTGGATGATCCGGTGGATCATCCTCTCGCGCCGCTCGGTGGCAAGTTGGTGCCGAGACGCGTCGAGCCGAAGGAAGCCTGATGGCGCCCGAGGTAGCGGCCTTACGATGCGCTGAAGCCTTGCTGCGATCGCTGTACCAGAAGGGCATGCAAGAGGTGATCATCTCCCCGGGATCGCGGTCCGCCCCGCTGGTGTTGGCCGCGTCTGCGCTCGGGTTGCGAACGCATGTGATCCTTGACGAACGCTCGGCGGCGTTCTTCGGGCTCGGAGCGGCCGAACGATCCGGTCGGCCGGTCGGCGTCATCTGCACCTCCGGTACGGCCGCGGTCAACCACGGGCCCGCGGTGGTGGAAGCCGATGCGCGTGGCATCCGACTCGTTGCGATCACGGCTGATCGGCCACCGGACCTACACGGGATCGGAGCCAATCAGACCATCCAGCAGACCTCGTTGCACAGCAGATGGGCGACATCCATCGAACTTCCGGTCGCCGGCAGCGAAACATCGGCCGAATGGACCGAGGCTGGCCATCGGATCGCAACCAGAGGCCCGACTCACATCAATGCCCCGTTCGCCGAGCCATTCATACCGACCGGTATGATGCCGATCGAGCCGGTCGACCTCTCGTCCCCTCGGGTTGAGACCTCAGGCGGTCAAACCGTCGCAGATGAACCGGCAGCCATGCCAGAGATCAACGAGATGCTCGACGCGCTCGGCCCTGACCCCGAGACCCTGTTGAGCATCGGCCCGGGTGCTCACCCCGAGGATGTGTCGGCGATGCTCCGCTTCGCCGAGCGGGCCGGGCTGCCTGTGCTTGCCAGTGCGATCGGTGGAGCGCGACGCCCAGGGACGCTTGGCGCGATGGTCTTCGACGAAGCGTTCGTCGAACCGTTCGATCTGGTGCTTCATGTCGGGGGAGCCCACACGACGCGTGGGGTGCTGCGACACCTCGAAGCTGCGGCCGGGATGATCACATGGGACGAGCGCGGCCGCATCCAGGACCCTTCGGCGCGTCTGCGCCCTTCGGTGACGGTGCGAGGACGGTTCGAGCCGGGGATCCTCGATGCTGTGCGGCCACGCGGTTCGCGTCTGCCCTGGCTCGTACAGCTCGAACAGATCGCCCAGCGAGTGCTCTCAGAGTCAGAGTCTCAACTATCAGAGCCGATGGTCGCACGGTTGAGTGCCAGAGGCCTGGATGATCACTGGTTGATGGTCGGAAACTCGACGCCGGTGAGGGACCTCGAACGCTGCATCGAGCCGCACCAGGGAAGGGTCACCTCGAACAGGGGAGCGTCTGGGATCGACGGCGTCGTGTCGACGATCTGCGGATCGGCTGCTCACGGACCTGTGCGAGGACTGGTTGGGGATCTGAGCGTCCTGCATGACGCGTCCGGGTTGCTGTGGCTAGCGCCTCAAAGTTCGGCGACCTTGGCGGTCCTCGACAACGGGGGAGGGGGCATCTTCGATCTGTTGCCTTCGGCTGGTCTGCCGGAGCACGAACGCTTCTTCAGAACCCCCCACCAAGGGCGCCTCGACCGGCTGCTGCAAGCCTCGGGTGCCGAGGTAGTGACGATCACCACTACCCAGGAACTCGTCTCCGCATGGTCGCTGCCACAGGGCCCGTCCATGCGCGTCTTGCATGTCAAGATCGATCGAGATGACGGGCTTCGTAGGCGTGAGGAACTCGTGACCGAGATCCGCCGAGCCTTCGCCGCCATCTGAAACGCCCTCTACGACCGACGGGGCTGGAGCGACTGTTCAGGCTTCGTCTGGTAGCTGATGTGACCCCAAGGCTCGTTGCATCGGCAGGAATTTGGCTGAGGTTTCTGCGAGCTCGGCGGAAGGATCCGATCCTGCGACTATCCCCGCTCCTGCGAACAGCATCGCCATCCGGCCGCGAACCTCTGCGCATCGCAGGGCTACGAACCACTCGCCGTCGCCAGACTCATCCATCCAGCCGACCGCTCCTGCATAGATCATCCGGTCGAACCCCTCGATCTCTCGGATCGTCTTCCTGGCAGCCTCCCTCGGAAGGCCGCAGACCGCCGGCGTCGGATGTAACGCCGTGACCAGATCCATCACATCGATCCCCGACGCGGCTGTCCCCGTCATCTCGGTTGCGAGGTGCCACATCGTGGAGGTCGCGACGAGGCTGGGGCCATCTACCGTGAGGCTCGTGCACATCTCCTGCAAGGTTCCAGAGACCGCCTGAGCAACTATCCGATGTTCCTCAGCCTCCTTCGGTCCTGCCAGCAGGCGCGAGCCGTCCGGGTCCTCCTCGCGCCTAGATGTTCCAGCCAGCGGGCGCGCCCTCAGCTGGTTCCCGTGCTTCGAGACCAGCAACTCGGGGCTCGCGCCTATGAACCCGTTCAGCGCGAAGACGGCGGCGTCGGGTTCGCTGACGGCCAGGTGTTCCAACAGTCGCTTGCGATCGAACGGGACCGACGAGTGGGCGATGAGCATCCGTGCGAGGACGATCTTGTCGAGGTCGCCAACCTCGATCATCTTCAGCGCTTCACTGACCATCTCTTCGTAGCGCTGCGGTGACGGGAACGGTTCGTACCGGAGGGGAAGAGATGCGCGTCCGCGCGTATCGACCACAGGCAGCTTCGGGTTGGCCAGCACGGTCGCCTCCTCTGGTGCTGACACGATGGCCTGAGAACGCTCATCGAAGGGGATCGCGAACACGAGGGGTCCTCGATGGTTCGAGAGAAGTCCGCGGGCGGCGTCGGCCACGCGCAGCGCTAGATCAGGGCCGGGAGGAACGACGACCGTGCTCGCCGAGCCCTTGGTGGCGATGAGCCTGCCACGGTGGAACATCCAGGCGCCGTCCTCGGGTTCGAACCATCCGAGCAGCCGTTTCGCGTCGATCATCGTCTCGTCGCCAGGATCGTCTGAGCCGCACCCGCGGCGTGGTTGCGCCGTTCGATGTCGATGAACCCCGCCGAGGTGAGCATGTGGGAGATCTCTCGATATGACGGCAGATACGCGGTGGAGGCGGGCAGATAACGGTAGGCGTTCTTGTCGCTCAGCAATCCGCCGATCCTTGGAACCAGCCCATGGAAGTAGACGCGATGAGCCCATCTCCGGACCCGTCCTTGAGGTTCGTCGACCTCGAGCAGGCCCAGACGACCGCCCGGCTGGAGTATCCGCGCGCACTCGCTGAACAACGCTTGCAGGTCGACGACATTGCGAAGAGCGAAGCCGCAGGTGATCCCCGAGAAACTTGCATCGGGGAAGGGAAGCGCCAAGCCATCGGCTTGAGCAAGTGGCGCACGGGTGTGTGCGTTGCGAAGCATCCCGAAGGACAGGTCGACTCCGATCGGTGCGAGTCGCTGCTCTGACAGTATCTCGCAGAGGTCGCCGGTTCCGCACGCGATATCCAGCACCTTCACTCGAGGCGGAAGTTCGAGGCTACGCACCAGGCTGCGCCGCCAACGCTGATCCAGACCGAAGGTCATGATCCGGTTGACCATGTCATAGCGGTCGCTGATGCGGTCGAACATCTGCTGCACCGCCGCACGCTTGTCGCCCGGTGCTGGTAGGGCGGGATCAGGCATCCGCGGGCTCTTCGACGAATCGGTCCTGGGCCAGTCCGAGTATCACGCGCCGGAAATGATGAGCGACCAGGCCGGTCACCGCCGGCAAAAGGATCGCGAACGCGTCCACAAGTTCTGCCGCCGCCCCTTCGGGACTGCTCGCCCTGCCGATGATCGGTTCGCGGATGTGCTCGTCGAACAGGGCGATGGCCTCATCTGCGATCGTTCGGGCGGCCTCGTCATATCGAGTGGCAAGGTTCAGCAGATCCGCAAGGGGCAAGCCAGCCTCCAAGAGCTTCAGGCCGTTGCGGACCAGATCCACATCCGCGGCCGTATAGCGAGGCTCCCCTTCAACCTCTCGACCTATCAACAATCCAGAGTTCTCGACAGCGGCGAGCAACGATGCTGGGACACCAGAGAGTTCCGCCAGCCGGTCGAGGGTCAACAGAGGCTCGTCGCCACCACGCATGGCGGTCGCGACCGCTTCGGCCAACCCGAGGTCTATGGGGTCCATCTCGCCGTCCAAGACCTTCGCGATCACCTTCAGCGAGAGTCCACGCGACTGGAGTTCCCTGATGTGGGTCAGTCGGTCGAGATGCTCCTCGTCGTAGACGGCGTTGCGCCCCCGCCGCTCAGGTGAGGGGAGAAGGCCCAACGACTGGTAGTAGCGGACCGTGTCCACCGAAACCTCACCGGCGGCAGCCAGTTCGTCCACCCGGAACTCCATGAGTAACCACTCTACGAGTAGTTACTCGCAGAGTCCCGGGGGGCTGTCCGATCTTGCTCGATCCGATCGGGCCCCCGCGGATCCGGGCCCTAGACGGTCGGCCCGGCGATCCTGCGCCTGGCGACGCCGTGCGTCGTGCGGCCGTGCGTCAGGCGACGATCGTACCGGCTTCGATCCGCGAGGTATTCCCAGACGGATCGGCTACCGCGAGTACGACCCGATAGTGGCCCGGTGTCAGGTGGCCAGGAAGCGCCCACGCGTACGACTGTGGTCCGCCGACGGTCGAGATCACCTGAGAGGTGATGCGCTGACCGGTGGCCGTACCGACCAGTTCCATCGCGTAGACCAGATCGTGGCTGGCCGAGTCGACCGCGAAGAAGTTGACCCGGAGCGGTTCGGTGACACGGACGGCGTTCGAGACGGTGAGTCCGCTGATGGTCGGCGCTGTCGCATCGATCGTCAGCGGCATCGACGAGTAGCCGCTCCAGCCCGTCGCATCCTTCACCCGGACATAGACGCGGTGAACGCCGGGTGTCAGCGAATCGGCCGAGATGGCCGCTCGTAGGGTCTCAGCCGCCGAACCGAAGTTGCCGTCCTTCGCGCGCACGGTCGTCTGCGGACCCGAGAGGGAATCGATCCGCAACTCTGCGTCTGTGATCGCGCCTGAACCTGCTCGGGCTGGCATCTCGAGTGTGATCATCCCCGACCTGGGGGCGACCACTGCGACATGCTCGACCCGGGCTGCTGATCCCGAGAGCGCGCGCGAGAAGTTGACCCGACCATGTCCGAAGGAATCGTCGCGACCGGGTGCGCCCAGATCGTCGGCGGTTGCCTCGATGAGGGCCCTGACCTGCGAGGGCGACCGGGTGGGATCCTGCGCGAACAGCAGAGCTGCCAAGGCAGAGACCTGGGGTGTCGCCGCAGATGTGCCGCAAGGGGCCTGCAATAGGCGCTGTGGCATCGGGGCCAGTCCTACGAGTCGGTCGGCCGGTGCGGAAACCGAGACATTGGCGTTGTAGTTCGAGCAGGGGGCTGGCCCATCGCTGCGGCTGGTTCCCGCGACCGACATCACCTCGGGATAACTGCCGGGATAGAACGCACTCGAGCCGGTGTTGTTCCCGGCGGCTGCGACCACCAGAGCGGGGCCGGTCTGGTCGTCTCCGCGTGTCACCAACCTCAGAGCATCGCGAAGTGCCGAGGAGTCGCCGAGCACTCCCAGAGAGAGGTTGATGACCTTCGCGCCGCTTCGCCACGCCCAGAGGATCCCCTCGATCAAGGTCGAGGCATCCGTTCGGCCGCTACCGTCGACGACGGTTATCGGCAGGACTGCCACGCCACGAGGAGCTGCGCCGATCGCATCCTGTCCGTTGCTCGCCGCTGCGACCAGGCCAGCCACGAAGGTGCCGTGGTAGGCGGCGGACCCGGTGTGGTTGGAGACGAGATCGCGAGCCCGATCGAGCCGCAACTGTCCTCCATCCGAGAGTGCCGGCCCGCTGCCTCTGGGCCGGACCCAATCCGGATGTGTCCTATCGATCCTCGTATCGAGCACCGCCACCGTCACCTGGTCGGCGGATGGGGACGCCGACCAGGCTGATGGGGCTGCGGTGGCTGCGTGCTGCCACTGATCGACCTGGCAGCCGGGGTCCAGGCAGGCATCCATCGCAGAAGCGATGGTGCCCTCGTAGACGGGCTCAGCCACCAGACCGGCTGCGCGGGCCGCCTCCACGGCCTCGTTCACCGGTGCGGCTGCGGTGAACTCGCGCCAACCGATCTGGCTGAACTCTGAGAGTTGCGACGCTGAGAGTGAACGCTTCAAGCGTCCAGGCAGGTCCCCCTTGACGAGGAACCTGCCTGGAACGAACGACACGCCTGCTGGGAGAGCAGGCGTGTCGTGATGGGGGGCTTGGATGGTGACGGCGGCTGGCCGGATGGCCCCGCTCGGCTTCTCGGCCAACGACAGCGATCCCGTCATCGAGGTCAGGATCAACAAGATCGCGTACCGGCGAAGCGTGCGTCCCAGGAGTGTGATCATCGATGGGGTGAACGGCCGTCCGTTGGGTCCGTTCACTCCCGACCCGGGTGGTTCGCGGAGATGACCCGTTCGGATCATCGGCGGGGGGTGTGTCCTGACCCCGGTGGGTGAGTGCGCCATCGTCCACTCGTATCGGGTCGAGGAAGCTTCGACCTTTAGTTCCGTAGCAACTCGGGCATGCCGGGTAACCCGGCCAAGTGCGTAGGCTGAACGGCCATGATCGGCATCATCGGAGCAGGAGCGATGGGTTCAGCCCTGGCGGTCCACCTGGATAGGTCGGGTCGGGAGGTTGCGCTCTTCGCCACCGAATACGACGAGCAGGTCGTCTCGGCGCATCTGCAAGGCAAGCCGCACCCCGGCCTCGGGGTCGACCTTCCTGACATCCCTCTGCTGGAGCCCGCCTCGTGGAACGACCTACTCGGTGATCTGGAGATAGCCGTCCTGGCCGTTTCGACGGCCGGGCTGATCGGCACGGTTCAACAGGCGACTCCCGCGATGTCCTCGGAAGCGGTCTGGGCAATCGCGACCAAAGGGTGGGACCCTGAGACGCTCCGACCGGCCGCGCTGATCGTGGCTGAGGAGACCAGCGAAGATCGGGTCGTGGCCATAGTCGGCCCGTCGCTGGCAGCGGAGATAGCTCGAGCGACCCCGACCGCTCTTGTATGTGCAAGCAAGAACGCACAGGCCGCAACCAAGGTCGCCGACGCCTTCCGCTCTCCGACCATGCGTACCTACATAAGCGATGATGTCAGCGGGGTCGAGGTAGGCGCGATCATGAAGAACATCGTCGCCATCGCGGTCGGCATCCTCGACGGTGTCGGCGGCGACGCGACCTCGCTCACCGCGCTGCTCAACACCAAGGCCTTCGTGTTCAGCCGCGGTCTGATCGAGATGTCCAAACTGGCCGAGGCGCTCGGCGGGCGGGCCGAAACGATCCTTGGACTGACCGGAGCAGGAGACCTATTCGTCACAGCCCTCGGCGGCCGCAACGGCCGCTTCGGTCGTCTGCTGGGTACCGGCTTCACCCCGACCGATGCTCTGGCAGAGATGAACACCACCGTCGAGGGCTACCACAACGCCCGCAGCGCCGTCGCTCTGGCAGAACAGGCGGGGATCGATCTGCCGTTGGTCAGAGCGATCGCTTCGATCCTTTACGACGGCGCCGATCCCGCCAAGACCTTGGAGGCCCTCTTCGAGGGGCCGGTTGGACCTGAGCGTTGACCGATCCGGTCCTAGGACCAGCGGCGCCAGCCCTGTCGCTGGCATGCGACGCGCTGTTGGGTTTCAACGATCCGGTCGCAGCGGCAACGCTGGTGGACAAGATGATCGTCGCATCACGCGCCTGGCCCCCAGAAGCCAGCGACCGGCTGCGCGAAGCTGTGATCCTCGTGCAACGGTCGGGACGGTTGCGTCGATGGGGTTTCGTCGAGACGCTCGAGCGGGCGGAGCGATCCAAACTCGGCCCTCTGCGTGCGGCCGCGGAGACCATCCGATCGGCCCTCGTCGGTGCGTGGGCCGCTGAACCAGCGATCGAGAGAGCCTTGGGCTTCGATCACAGATGCCTGACCTCCGACGCATCCAGCGCGACCGACAGCCTCGAGTTGCTCGAGCTGGACGAGCATCGCTCAGAGAAAGCTGATGTGTGCATCGTCGGTAGCGGCGCTGGAGGAGGCATGATCGCTCATGCTCTCGCATCGTTAGGGCTGAGCGTGATCGTCTTGGAGGCCGGCGGCGCGAGGAAGACGACCGGTTCACCCCTCGAGCGTGTCAGACGATCCACCCTTGCAGGAATGCTCCGATACTCCTCGCCCACCCCTATCCGTCTCTGGGCGGGAAGAGGCATCGGAGGTTCCACCGCAGGCTGGTTCGGAACCTGCCTACGCCCGACCACGGACACCTCAGATGCGTGGGCAGCGTCATCGGGGGTCCGCGACCTAACCGCAGAAGCGATGGTCCGCCGTTACTCCAAGGCAGAGGAGATCCTCGGCGTCGCAGACATCCCCGATCTGCTCTTCGGAGAGAATGCGAACGCGGTCGGAGCCGGATCGATCCGGGCCGGATCCGATGTAGTGCCGCTGAGGCGGGCAGCTCCCGGATGCGCGGGATGTGGCACCTGCGTCGCCGGCTGCCCAACTGGTGCGCTGAGCGGCTCGGCGACCCATCTGCTTCCGGTCGCTCAGCGCTCGGGCGTTCAGGTGATCATCAACGCGCAGGTTCACCGGATCATCGTCGAGGACGGGAGGGTGCGCGGAGTAGAGGCGAGGGTGGCTCGCGGCACCAAGGCGTCGACGGCGAGTCTGACGGTGCGCGCGGGGATCGTCATCGTGGCTGCGGGCCCGCTGTCCACTCCTGCCCTGCTTCATTCGAACGCTCTAGGTACGCGATCTGGCGTGCTCGGCCGCAACATCGGAGTGAATCCGAGCGTCTGGGTCGCTGGCGGCTTCGACGGTCCGCTGCAGGCCTGGCGCGGCGTACAACAGACCCTCGAGGTCCGGTCTCGAACATCGGCGCGCCTTACTGCCACGGCCTTCCCGCCCGCGATCGGCGCGACGCTGTTGCCTGGAACCGGGATCGATCTCAGGCGCCGCATCCAGGCCTTCGAGACGCTGGCTGGGATCCTCGTGACCGCGGTCGACGCAGACGCTCCCGGCAGGTTGACCGACAGAGGGCTTCGCTACCGGATCGGGGAGGCCACGATGAAGGCACTCGCAGAGGGTATCGGCGAAGCAGGTCGGATCCTGTTCGAAGCTGGCGCTCCTCGCGTTGTCACCGGAGCGATCGCTCCCGGCGTCGTTCGAAGCGTGCAGGACCTGTCGGGGTTCACCGAAAGCGTGACCCCCCGGACGGCCCTGAGGATGTTCTCGACCGACATCGTCGGAGGCTGCGCCATCGGTGCAGATCCGGCGCACAGCGTGCTGGATGAGAACTGTCAGGTGCACGGGGTGCCTGGCCTTTTCGTCTGCGACGCGAGCGCGGTCACGCCACACCTGGGAGTTCCGCCGATGTTGACGGTGTCCGCGCTGGCCATACGCCTAGGCGAACATCTGGCGACCAACGCCCATCGCCATCTGACCTAGGCGAGCGCATCGCCATCTGACCTAGGCGGGGATTCGCCTGCCGCCAGCCCTCCTCTTAGGCTGCGATCTCGCCCACGAGGTCCACAGGAGGATCAGAGATGTCTGTCAAAGTCGGCCAAGAAGCCCCCGATTTCGAACTTCCCAACACCGAAGGCGGGACGACCAAGCTCTCGGACTTCCGCGGGAACAAGAGCGTCCTGCTGGTGTTCTATCCCTTCGCGTTCAGCGGACGCTGTCACACCGAGTTCTGCACCCTGCGCGACGAGAACGCCGACCTGGTCTCGACCGACGATGTCGAGATCCTCGGGATCTCCATCGACCATGTCTTCGCGCTGAAGGCGTGGAAGGAGAAGGAGAACTTCCCCAACACCTTCCTCGCGGACTTCTGGCCGCACGGCGCCGTTGCCGATAGGTACGGGGCTTTCAACGATCGAGGCTTCTGCAACCGCATGACATTCCTGATCGACAAAGAAGGCATCGTCCGCTTCGTCGAGGACAACCCGAGCAACGATGTTCGCGACCAGTCGGGCTGGCGCAAGGCTCTGGCCGAGGCGAACTAGGAGCCAGCGGGCGCGTAGCTCAATGGTAGAGCATCGGCTTTACACGCCGAGGGTTGGAGGTTCGATCCCTTCCGCGCCCACCGATAGCCTGCGGGGATGAACGCACCTCGCCCCGTCAAGAAGCCAGTCGAGATCACGACCCACGGCGACACCCGTGTCGATGGATACGGCTGGCTCCGCAACGCTGACGACCCAGATGTGATCGCGCATCTGGAAGCCGAGAACGCTCACACCGAAGCCTCCCTCGCACATGTCGCGTCGCTACGGGACGAGTTGTACTCCGAGATCATCGGTCGCATCCAAGAGACCGACTCGACCTATCCGGTCCCGAGTGGCGACTTCCAGTACTACTCGCGCACGGTCGAAGGTGGCCAGTACCGGATCCATTGCCGCCGCAAAGGCGCGGACGGACCAGAGCAGATCCTCGTAGATCTGAACGAGATGAGCGAAGGCGGCTACATCTCGCTCGGGATCCTGGAGCCATCGCCCAACCATCAGGTCCTGGCTTACGCGATCGACCGTGACGGATCGGAGTACTACACGCTGCGGTTCAAGGATCTGGACTCTGGTGAGGATCTCGAGGATGTGATCGAGAAGGTCGCCACAGCCTTGGCGTGGAGCGCTGACGGCGAGACGGTGCTCTACACCACGATGGATCACGCTCATCGTCCCTACCGCGTGTGGGCCCATCGCTTGGGCGAACCGGTAACCGAGGACCTGATGCTGTTCGAAGAGCCAGACGAACGGTTCTATGTGGGCGTCGGCGAGAGCCGCGATCGGCGGTGGGCCGTCATCCATATCGGATCGCCCCTGACCGGCGAGGCACGGTTCGCATCAACCGACGACATCACCTCGTTCCGTCTGGTGCGCGAGCGTGCGGAAGGCACCGATTACGAGTGCGAGTTCGCGGGAGACCGGATCTACATCCGCACCGATGATGGCGCGCCCGAGTACCGCCTGATGGAAGCCAGCGTGAAGGAGCCCGGAGATTGGCGCGAGCTGATCCCGGGCCGCCAAGATGTGAAGATAAGCGGTGTAGATGCTTTCGCTCGGCATCGTGTCATCACCGAACGAGCCCAAGGACTCATCCGGCTGAGGGTCATCGGATCAGACGGGCAGGATCGGATCGTTCCGATGCCCGAGGACGCCTACGAGGTGTCGATGGGTCCGAACGAGTCGTTCGAGACCTCCAAGGTACGGATCGTCTATACCTCGATGACCACGCCGCGCAGCGACTACGAACTCGACCTGGACTCCCTCGAACTGAAGCTGCTGAAGGAAGACCCGGTGCTCGGTGACTACGACCGCAGCAGATATGTGACGGAGCGCCTGTTCGCTACCGCGGCTGATGGCACCCAGGTCCCGATGAGCGTGGTCTACCGTCGTGGCATCAAGCGTCCCGGCCCGCTGGTGCTGTATGGGTACGGCTCCTACGGTGCATCGATCCCTGCAGCCTTCTCGTTGGCGCGCATCAGCCTGCTCGATCGAGGCATCACCTGGGTGATCGCTCACATCCGAGGGGGCGGTGAACTGGGAGAGGCCTGGCGTAACGCCGGCAAATTCCTGAAGAAGAAGACCACCTTCACCGACTTCATCGCGTGCGCCGACCATCTGGTCCATGCCGGCTTCACTACCAGGGAGCAACTGGCGATCATGGGAGGAAGCGCCGGAGGACTGCTGATGGGCGCAGTCATGAACGAGCGCCCGGATCTATGCCGAGCGGTCGTCGCGCAGGTGCCCTTCGTGGACTCGCTGAACACGATGCTGGACGAGAGCCTGCCTCTGACGGTCATCGAGTACGAGGAGTGGGGAAGCCCGAAGGATCCCACCTACTACGAGTACATGAAGTCGTATGCGCCCTACGAGAACATCCACGAAGCCGCCTATCCCGATGTGTTGGCCACCGGAGGCTTGACCGACCCACGGGTGGGTTTCTGGGAGCCGACCAAATGGGTCGCGCGGCTGCGCGAGCACGCCACGAACGATCCGGTGATCCTGCTGAAGATGCAGATGGGTGCCGGACATGGCGGCCCGGCCGGCCGCTACGACGCGTTCAAAGAGGTCGCGTTGACCTACGCGTTCATCCTCGATCGGATCGCAGCGGCCGACTGAGGGCCTAGTCCTGTGGGCAACCTGATTCGTCAGGGAGGAGCGGACGAACGACCAGGTTGAACTGCGCGTCGCCATCGACCCAAGGCGTCAGCGTGTTGGCGTTACGAAGTTCGGCTTCCAGCTTGGCCTTGGCCTCACCCTCGACCGTGCCACACCGATAGCCGAAGGTTCCGAAGGTTTCGCCGAACGAGGCGAGAGGCGTGTCAAGGGGCCAGTCCCGAGGCTGCTGCGGGACCTGCGGATCGCCCTGGTAGTCCTTGACGAACAGCCGAAGCGCGTGCGGTTCGTATGAGGTCTCCGGGCCGACCTCGTCGCCCAGCCACGATCCCAGGTCGGTGATCTTGGCTTGGAACTCAGCCAACTTCCTGCGGGCTTCGCGATCCTCAGCGGATATTGCTTCAGGGGTGCGCTCATCGGGTTCGCCCGGAAGGGACTGATCGCCCTCGCTTATGTCGAGTGCGTACGCTCGCATCTCGTGACGCTCCCCGGCCTCATCGACATAGATGAAGACCGAGTCGGCCGCGTCGGCGACCAGCGGATAGTCATACCTGCGGTCAGGTCCGTCCAAGCCGGCCTCGACCGCTGCCCGCCTCAACTCTGAGAGTCCCTGCTCTGAGAGTGTCCGCTGGAAGAGTCCGGTCATCGCTGGCGGCGGATAGATCTCGATCTGGGCACCTTGGACGATGACGCGACCATCCGCATAGACGCTCACGACAGGGATGTTGGTCAAGCGGAATTCGGCGGGAACGAAGCCCCCCTCGTATGAGAAGCGTAGGACCAGTTCGGTGTCCGGCTTCGGATCGTCGCCGGCATCGGAACCACCGAAGCCGGTACCAGCAGATGATGAGCAAGCGGCTGCCAAGACCAGCAGCGGCACCAGGGCGCGTAGGGATCTCATGCTTCGGGGACGCTAGAGGAGTTCGTCTGGTTCCCTGACCCGAAGCCAGACTCGCGGCTATCCTCGCCGGACGACCGATGGGGAGGGACATGCCGCTCGAAACCGCACGCAAGGCGCTGCTCGACGAACGACGGCCGCTGACCAGGCAGGAAGCGCTAGATGTCGCGCGACTTCCGCTGGATGACCTACCGAAGGTGATCGCCTTGGCGCACGAGGTCAGGCTCGCCTACATGGGTGATCAGGTCGAGCTGGAGTCCCTGATCAACGCGAAGTCAGGTGGATGTCCAGAGGATTGCACCTTCTGCTCTCAGAGTGCCCGCTACACCACCGAGGTCGATCGCTATCCGATCCTCGAGATCGACGAGGTCGTCGATGCTGCCAAGGCGACCGTCGCCGAGGGCGCGACGCAGTTCTGCATCGTCGTCGCCGTGCGCGGCCCTGACGAGCGCCTCCTTGGCCGCGTGATCGAGTGCGTCGATGCCGTCCACGAGACGACCGGCCTAGAGGTCGCGGTCTCACTCGGCCTGCTGGAACCAGGACAGGCCGAGCGTCTGGCCGCAGCAGGCGTCAAGCGCTACAACCACAACCTCGAGGCACCCCGCGCTGTCTTCGGCCAGATCTGCACGACGCACTCGTACGAGGATCGCGTCCAGACAGCTACCCGCGCGAAACAAGCCGGTATGGAACTCTGCTCGGGCGGCATCATCGGGATGGGAGAGACGCTCGAACAACGCGTCGACTTCGCCTTCGAGCTGGCAGCGCTCGAACCTTGCGAGGTACCGATCAACCTGCTCGACCCGCGGCCTGGAACGCCCTTGGAAGACCAGGGCCTGCTCGACCCGCGCGAAGCCCTGCAAGCGATCGCGCTGTTCCGCCTGATCCTGCCGGGAGCATGGCTGCGCCTAGCCGGCGGACGCGAACGGGTGCTCGGTGAACTGCAAGCGATGGGCATGTACGCGGGAGCCAACGCGCTGATCGTCGGCAACTACCTGACCACGACCGGCCGCGCGCCCGAAGAGGACCGCACCATGCTCGAAGCCCTCGGCATGCCGATCTCTGGTGGCGGTCCCGGCGAAGGTCGGTTCATCGTCGACAGCCGTGGCAGCCAGTCCATCCCGCCGCGCCCCGCCGGCCGCAAGACACTTCCCTTGGTCTCTGGATGACCGACCGTTCCGCGCTGAAACCGCTGCTGGACCTCCAGCGGATCGATTCGGCCATCGATCGGATACTCGAGAAACAGAAGGCCCTGCCCGAGCAGGCCGAGCTGGACGTGCTCGTCGCTGAACACGCGGAACTGGAGCCGCTGCTCACCGAACGCCAGGAGGCACACAAGGAGCTGGTCCGGAAACAGGAACGGCTCGAAGCCGACATCGAAGCGATGCGGATCCGGATCAAACGCGAGGAGGAACGGCTCGCCAGCGGGTCTGTCACCAGTCCTCGCGAGATCGTCGCCCTGCAGAACGAGATCGAGTCCCTCGGCCGGCGCATCGAGACCCACGAGGACGAAGAGCTCGAACTGATGGAACGGTCCGAGGCGATCCAGCAGACCATCGACGAACTCTCGAAACGGGTCACCAACCGGCAGGAACTGATCGACGCGACCACCGAACGCCGCGACCGGGCCGCAGCCGAACTGGGAGCCGAGCAGAAGGCTCTAGAGGCCGAACGCGACGAGATCGCACCTTCGGTGGATCAGAAGTTGCTCGAGACCTACCAGAAGGTGCGTGGCCAACTCGGCGGCGTCGCCGTAGCGGCCTTCGATGGAACGACCTGCGGTGGCTGCGGCTTGCCTCTCAGCCCCTTGGAACGCGAAGAGTTCCGCAGTTCCAAGGCGTTGGTGGTCCGTTGCGAGACCTGCCGACGCATACTGGTTCCTTCCGATTGATGCGCGTGATCATCAACACCGACGGGGGATCCCGCGGCAACCCAGGACCGGCCGCCATCGGCGGTGTCATCACCGACGATGCAGGCGGAGAGCTGGTCACCGTCAGCGAAACCATCGGGATAACCACCAACAATGTCGCCGAATACACCGCGGTGATCCGAACGCTCGAGGCTGCTCTGGATCTCGGAGCGACCGAGGTGACATTGCGTGCAGATTCCGAGTTGCTGATCCGTCAACTCGAAGGCCGCTACAAGGTCAAGGCTGCACATCTCCGACCGCTCGTAGACGAGATCAAGGAACTGCTCGCCAGGTTCGATCGGGTGGAACTCGAGCATGTTCGACGCGGATCGAACACGCGCGCCGACGAACTGGTGAACCAGGCCCTGGACGCTTAGGCGGCGTGAGCGCCGCGCAGTTTGCGCAGCGTCACCGCTTCGAGCAACGCCGGTTTGCCGCCGATGACGGCCGATCGGATCCGGGCAGTACGGATGTAGCCGATCTGGACGCCGTTGGCGGTCGCGAACGGATAGCCGCTCGGTGAGAAACTGACATCGAGCGCGCACCCTGACGACCTGACCCAGCCGACATCGTCGGCGTCTACGCGCATGGCGGCTGCCGGAGCTGAGGCGAAGCACTTGAGATCAGCCTGCGTTCCGCATCCTCTGGACGCATCACAGAGTTCGAGAGTCACGGATTGCTGATCGAGGTCGCCTGACACAGGCGAGCCGCTCGCGGTCAAGAACCGCCTAACCCGCAGGGTCGCGCGCAGTTGTGCTGGGAAGGGTTCGATGATCGAAGCTTCGAGTACGACTCGCTCCTCGACGGATGCGGTCGCAGCCGAGGTGGGGGAGAAGCCGGATAGGACCGCGAGCAGCGTCACGGCCAACAGCAGGGAACCCCTCGTCGCCATCTCGTCTGAGATTCCGCGGAGACAGGCCTCTGCCCTGCCTGGAGGTCGGGGACCTAGCCGGAGGAGGCGGCCCGGATGCCCGTAAGGGGTTTGTCGGACCTGTCCCTATGCCACGGCGCCGACGCCGGCGAGGGTTCGGATCACGCGTCCGTTCGAGCCGGTGGCGCCGCGTGCGAAGATCGTCGCCCCGGGCTGGAACACGGCATTGGCCTCCCACAGCAGGCTCAGGACCCCCGAGGGATATGGAGCCCCGTAGCCGCTCACGGTCGCGCTGAACGAGACCGGACAGCTGGTCGCGGTGGAATCGACCGAGATGGTCTGGAAGTTGTCTGAGACGATGCCGGGGGTGGTCGCCGAGCACAGCGTCCCGCCGGGGATATCACAGCCAGAGTCTCCACATATCTTGACCAGGTACGCGCGTTCGTTGGCGTTGAAGACCAGCAGTCCGCTCGGGTTCATCAGGTCGCCGATCCCAGCTACGGCGCGCTCCCGATAGGTGACTCGAACCAGGTAGGTCGTCGTGTCCTGCAGGAACCTGCCGTTGATCTCGACGCCTCGAGACAGCGACGCTGTCGGGCCTGCGGAGGCAGGGATGCTGGGCATCAAGATCCCAAGCATCATCGCGGCCGCGGCCAGCCGGATGGTTTTCACGCGCATCGATTCGACACTAGAGGCTCGGATGCCTGCCAGGATCAACCAGGTAGGACCTGGGCGCTGACCCCGATGAGGGTCCGGATCGCCTTCCCGTTGGAGCCGGTGGCCGGACGGCCGTAAACGGTCGCTCCTGGCTGGAAGGCTGCGGTTGTCTCTAACACCAGGCTGACCGCCCCTATGGGCTTGGGGATCGCATAGCCGTTGACGGTCGCTTCGAAGGCCAGAGGGCAAGCCGTCGCGGTGGAGTCGACCGTGATCAGGCCGCCCCCATCGGTGATCGTGCCGCTGGCTTTCGTCTCACACAGGATGGTCAGAGGCGAGAGCGAACAACCGCTGGCCTTGCAGATCTGTACCGTCCAGGTCTCTTCGTTCGGGTTCGCTGCGAAGAGCCCACCGAACGGGTTGCTGGGATC
This sequence comes from Actinomycetota bacterium, assembly GCA_046565595.1. GTDB lineage: Bacteria > Actinomycetota > AC-67 > AC-67 > AC-67 > JBKHYG01. Next base: position 23,880 of record JBKHYG010000011.1, read on the forward strand.
TCCGATCGAGGCCACCACGCGGGTCCGGTAGATGGTTCGCACCGTATAGGTGTTGGCCCCTTCCTTCATCTTGCCGGTGATCTCGATCTGACGGGTCACCGCGGCGCTCGGGCCAGCCTGGACGGCCTGGGTTGAAAGGACGGCCAGGGCGACGATGATGAGGGCGAGGATCTTGCGCATGGTGGTTCTGGGGGAAGGTTTCTCGGCCCTTGGCCTGGGTGCCTGCCCAGCGGGACGGGACAGGTCGGTCGTCGCGGCCGAACCGGCAGTATCCTGCGAATCGGCAAGTCAGCCAGGCGACCGCGTCGGACCTCTGGTCCGCCGAGGAAAGTCGGGACTCCGTAGGGCAACGCGGTGGGTAACTCCCACCTGGGGTGACCCAGAGATAGCGCCACAGGAATCACACCGCCAGCGGCCCGGGCGACCGGGTGCGGGCAAGGATGGAACGGTGGGGTAAGAGCCCACCAGCATCCCGGGTGACCGGGATGGCTCGGCAAGCCTCGCGTGGAGCAAGGTCAAGCAGGGAGCGGGCGGCCCGTCCGATGCTCCCGGGTAGACCGCTTGAGGGCGTCGGCAACGGCGCCCCTAGATGGATGGTCGCCCCCGGCCTGGCCGGGACAGGATCCCGCTTATCGGCTGACTTGCCGCGCCCTGGCGCCCTGACCTGCCGAGCCTCGGCGCCCTGACTTGCCGAGCCTCCATGCGCTGGCGCCCATCGACCGGGTCTGTCTCGGTCGGGGCTCCGAGGGGATGTACCACCCGCCGCGTAGGGTCATCGCCGATGGGGGAGACGGCTGACATCTTCGCGGGGCTAAACGAGGCGCAACTCGAGGCTGTGCAGACGCCTCGAGGGCCGGTGGCGATCATCGCTGGTGCCGGTACCGGCAAGACCACGACGATCACACGTCGGATCGCACACCAGATCTCGACGCAGGCTTTCGATCCTCGACAGATCCTCGCGGTCACCTTCTCTAAGAAGGCCGCCACGGAACTAGGAGACCGGCTCCGTGATCTGGGTGTCCCGTCGGTGCGCGCGATGACATTCCATGCTGAGGCTCTCGCGCAGTTTCGGCGGTTCGTCGACGAAGAGACCCAGATCATCTCTTCCAAGGCGATGGTGCTTCACGGGCTCGTGAAGCGGCTACCCAAGCCGTACCGGTTCATGGCCTTGCGGGACCTGGCCACCGAGATCGAGTGGGCGAAGAACCGGCGCATCTCGCAGAAGGACTACGAGACCGCCGTTGGAGACCGCAAGACTCCGATCCCCGCGGACATGATGATGCGGCTGTACCGGGATTATCAGAAGGCTCTGCGCTCACGGAAGGCGATGGACTTCGAGGACCTGCTGGAACAGTTGCTACGCCACCTCTCCGAGAACGACCGAGATCTCGGCATCGTCCGTGGCCGGTATCGATCCTTCACCGTCGATGAGTACCAGGATGTGAACCTGCTTCAAGAGTCGCTTTTGCGGGAGTGGGTGGGTGCGCGCGACGATCTGTGTGTGGTGGGCGACGACTACCAGAGCATCTACGGGTTCACCGGCGCCAGCCCGAAGTACCTGTTGGACTTCGAACGCCGGTATCCGAACGCTCATGTCTTCACGCTGACCGAGAACCACCGCTCGACACCTCAGATCCTGCAGCTCGCCAACCTGCTGGTCCCTTCCCTCGGAGGCAGCAGCAAGCGTCTGGTCCCGACCCTTCCGGCGGGTCCGGAGGCGCTGGTACGACGCTTCTCCTCGGGCGAAGACGAGACCGAGGCGATCGTCGCCAAGATCCAAGGACTCCTAGAAGCCGGCACGCCGGCTCACCAGATCGCGATCCTGGTGCGGATCAATGCTCGCACCGAACCTTTCGAAGAGGCTCTCTCGGCGGCACGCATCCCGTATCAGGTGAGGGATGGCTCGTTCCTTCGGCGTCCGGCCGCACGCGGCTTCCTGGCCGGTGCTCGCAGGTATCGGGATCCGGCCGTCGTTGAGTCGGTCCAGGCGATCACAGATGCCCTCGGGTTCGATCCCAAACCCGACGACGACTTGCCCGACGAGGAAGCGACCCGACAGCAGGATCTCTCGCGGCTTCGGGTCTTGGCGGGATCCAGCACGGCGCCCACCTTGGAGGACTTCGTCGCTGAGTTACGAGCCCGGTTCGATTCCGACCAGGATGGAGTGGGCGTGGTGCTGATGACGCTGCACCGGTCCAAGGGCCTCGAGTTCGACGCGGTCTTCCTACCGAGACTCGAGGAGGGCGAATTGCCGATCCGGCATGCCAAGACCGCAGAAGATGTGGCTGAGGAACGCCGTCTCTTCTATGTCGGACTGACCAGAGCCCGGCGGCACCTATGGGTATCGATGGCCCGCAGCCGACCGGACGAGCGACGCAGCAAGAGCGCTCCCAGCAGGTTCCTGGACGAGGTTTCTCCTCCAGCGATCAAGGTGGGAACGATCAAACGGACGGTCAGCCCGCCCGCGGTCCAGCAGATCCCCGATTCCGATCCGTTGTTCCAGGCTCTGAGGACCTGGCGGCGCGACACCGCTGCCGAAGCCAAGATGCCGGCCTACATCGTCTTCACCGACGCGACCCTGAAGGACATCGCTAGGCACCGACCCAAGGACCGCGACGGCCTGAGGGCGATATCGGGCGTCGGACCGCTGAAGATGCGCCGCTACGGCGAGCAGGTCTTGGGGATCCTGGCGGACCACGCCTGTCGAACCTGACCTGCGGGCGGCACACACCTGTCGAACCTGACCTGCGGGAGTCGGGATGTCCCACCCCAGCGGTAATGTGTGCATCGTTGCACTAGTCGCTAGGGAGAGAGATTGATATGGATGGGGCTTGCCCTGTTCGCGCCTTGGTCGGTCCGGCCGGAACCGGCAAGACGACGCGCCTGAAAGACATGGCCGTCGAACTCGTGAACACGCAGGATCTGGGGGTCTGTCTGATCGCCCGGGACGCTCGGACCGCCAGCGCATGGCGTACCGAACTCTTCGAGCGGGTCGGCGCGAGCGACCGGCTGACGGTCACGACCTTCCACGCGTTGGCGCTATCGATCCTGCGCAGAGGCTGGAGACTGCTCGGACACTCTGAGCCGCCTGGATTGTTGAGCGGCCCTGAACAGTTCGGGCTGGTGAAGGCTCTGCTCGATTCGCCAGAGGAACGCGACCACTGGGATCGTTTCGGTCGGGCTCGAGCCCTGAAGGGTTTCGCCAACGAGCTCCGCGAATTCATCCTCCGTGTCCAAGACGCAGACGAGAGTCCAGACAGCCTGAGCGAACGGGCCCGTCTCGCCCGTCGCGACGACCTGCTGGAAGCAGCTCGCTTCTTCCGCCGCTACCTCGATGTTCTGGATGATCGAGGCATGGTCGATCATGCCAACGCGATCTGCCAAGCCACGACGCTGCTGACACCGAACGACGCCGATGACCCGAACGCAGCGACCGCACGGCTGCACCTGATCGATCAACTCGGTCAGCAGGCCAGCCACCTGCTGGTCGATGATGCACACGCGGCGAGCCTCGCGATGTTGAACCTGACGCATCGCCTTGCGCGACGCTCGGCGTCGCTGACCGTGGCTATCGATCCCGAAGCACCTTCCTACTCGTTCCGAGGAGCAGCGACCGATCCGTTGGATGCTTTCAGGCGCCTGTTCCCCGAGGTCGAGGTCGAATCGCTAGCGCAGAAGTTACGGGCGACGCCAGAGGTCCGAGCCGTACGGTACCTTCACGCGGCCGACGAGCTGGATGGCCTGGTCGCAGACATCGCCACCGCCCATCTCGCCTCTGGCGTAGACCTGTCTGAGATCGCTGTGATCGTTCGCCGTCTCGGACAACGATC
>JBKHYG010000012.1:0-6944 GCA_046565595.1 Actinomycetota bacterium
ACAGGCGATGTGATGATGTTCAGTTGGTTCGAGTTCGTGCAGCCGCGCAACGGCGTCGATTCAGGCTGCGTGGATGAGGCCGCCTCGTCCGGAACGACCCGACCTCTGGGCACGACGATGGCACTGAACACCGGTTGGGCGGACCTGTATTCGTGGGTACAAGATGGGATGTATGTCGAGTGGGATCCCGCCAACGTTGACGGTATCTATGTCGTCCGGGCCGAGGCCGACTCGAAGGATTGGATCCTTGAGAACGACGAGGACGACAACACCAGTTACGCAATGATCGAGGTGACGGGCTCGGACATCGTCGTCTTGGAGCGCGGCCTGGGAACCTCGCCTTGGGATCCGAACAAGCAGATCGTCGACGATCGCCTCCCCGACGCGCCCTTCTAGCGTCCCAGCAGCGACTGCATGGCCAGCCGATAGCCTCCCACACCCAGCCCGACGATGCTGCCTGTGGCAACGCCTGCGATCATCGAGTGGCGGCGGTACGGCTCGCGCATGGCGATGTTCGAGATGTGAACCTCAATGATCGGCCCGTCGAAACGAGCCAGAGCGTCCCGCAGTGCGCCTGAATGATGCGTCAGGGACGCAGGGTTGATGATGATCGCGTCGGCGTCGGTCTCCTCGATGGCACGGATCAGCGCGGTCACCTCAGAGGATTGAAGGGCAGACAGTTCGCCTCCCGCTCCTTCGGCCATCTCCTCGAGTTCAGCGACGATCTCGGCCAGCGTCGTGGTGCCGTATATCTCGGGCTGACGGACCCCCAACCGGTCCAGGTTCGGTCCGTTCAGGAGCAGGATCTTCATCGCCACCCCTGAAGTTCGGAGCGGACCGCGTCGGTTTCCACGGGCATGACCCTGGGATCGCCGACGGCGGCGAGCAGGACGAACCGTAGGCCGCGGTCATACTTCTTGTCACGAGACATCGCCTCCATCAAGGCTGGCACATCCAGTTTGGGAGGCTCTACCGGCAGACCGGCCGCGCGGAAGGCTTCGAGATGAAGATCGACCAGATCGCTGATCCCCAGCCGACGGGCCAGGCGAGCGGCGAAGACGGAACCGACCGAAACCGCCTCGCCGTGGCTGAGGCCCGAATAGCCGGCGACGGCTTCGATGGCATGAGCCAGCGTGTGACCGTAGTTGAGGTGGGCGCGACGGCCGCGCTCGGTCTCGTCCTCGCTGACCACTTCGACCTTCACCGCAACCGCGTCAACGACCAGCGAGGTAAGCGTCTCCAGATCCTTCCCGATCGCGTCATCCAGACGGGCCAGGATCGACTCGAGCAGACCCGGAGGCCCGATGAAGCCGTGCTTGATGACCTCCGCGAGTCCGGTTCGAAGTTCTCGATCGGGCAAGCTGAGGAGCAGCCCTGGATCGCATACGACGGCAGCAGGTGGATGGAAGGCGCCCGCGAGGTTCTTGCCCTCTGGGATATCGATCGCCGTCTTGCCGCCGATGGCTGCGTCGACCATGCCGAGCAGGGTCGTCGGCATCGCGATCCAGCGGATCCCCCTATGGAAGGTTGCGGCTGCGAACCCAGCCAGGTCCGTTACGACACCACCCCCTACCGCGATGATCTGATCTCCGCGATGGAAGCCATTGGAAGCCAGGAACCGCCATAGGGCGGTGAGCGTCGCAGCATCCTTGGAAGCCTCGCCCGGTTCGACGGTGAAGAGTTGCGCATCTGGCGATGACCGGACCAGATCAGCGGCGAAGAGTGAAGCTGTATTCGCGTCAGCGACGATCAAGGTCTTCTCGACGCCGCCGCCGCCGGGGATCAGTTCCGCCACTCGACCGGATGCGTCGGCTTCGATGATGACCGGATACGACCCGCCTACAGAGCGCACCTCCAGCCTGGTCATCGCAGGGCCTCGATTATCAGTTCGGCGACCTCGTCTGGGCTGCGGTCGTCGGTATCGATCGCGATGTCAGCGATGCGGTCGTACCTGACGGCCCGTTCGGCGAGCAGCGTCTCCCGCTGCGCCGTGGTCCTGTCGGCCATCAACGGCCGGCCCGCTCCCGCGCCGATGCGCGCTTCGACCTGATCCAGCGAAACCTGTAGGTAGACGATGGGTCCAGCTGCTCGCAGCATCTCGAGGTTGCGCTCGTGAAGTACCGCCCCGCCGCCGGTCGCGATGACCCGACCTCCGATGCCGCAGGCGGCCTGGATCGCGGCGTACTCACGATCCCTGAAGGCTTCTTCGCCGTCGGTTCGCCAGATGTCGGCGATGGTGCGGCCTGAGCGTTCGACCACCATCCTGTCGGTGTCGACGAACTCCATGCTCAAGCGGTCCGCCAAGGTCTTGCCGACCGTGGTCTTGCCCGCGCCCATGAACCCGATGAGTACGATGCTCCCGGCCATCAGATCTCTGATAGTGCCTGGCGGTAGGAGGCAAGGTTCCTGCGGACCTCGGTCAGCGAGTCACCACCGAACTTCTCGAGGATCGCCTCGGCCAGCACGAAGGCGACCATCGTCTCGGCGACGACCCCTGCTGCGGGGACCGCGCATACATCGCTTCGCTGTTTGATCGCAGGCGCCGGCTGTTTGCTCCTGACATCCACCGTCGGCAGCGACCGGGCGAGCGACGAGAGCGGCTTCATCGCGGCCCGGCAGCGCAGGATCTGGCCCGTCGTGATGCCGGCCTCCGTGCCGCCGGAGCGGTCACTCGTCCTCTTGAACTCGCCGCCCTCATAGGCGATCTCGTCGTGCGCGCGCGATCCCGGAGTGGCGGCGATCTGGAAGGCAGGTCCGATCTCGACGCCCTTGATGGCTTGGATGCTCATCAACGCATACGCGAGTTTGGCATCGAGTTTCCGGTCCCAGTGGACATGGCTTCCTAGGCCCGGCGGAACGCCGAAAGCGCAGACCTCGACCACGCCGCCGAGGGTGTCTCCTTCGCGGCGGCATGCATCGATGAGTTCGATCATGCGAGCCTCGGCATCAGCGTCCAATGTCCGCAGGGCGGTCGCGTCGATACGCTCACCATCCTCGGCCGATGGGATCGGCGCGGATGCAGCGATCTCTCCGATCGAGGCGGTGTGGGACAAGACGGTGATGCCCAGCTCGGACAGGAAGCGTTTGCAGACGGCTCCGACCGCGACACGCGCCGCGGTCTCTCTGGCGCTGGCGCGTTCGAGGGGAAGCCGCGCATCGGGGTACCCGTACTTCTGGATCGCCGGCAGATCTGCATGACCGGGCCGCGGGCTCGACAGAGGCGGATCCTCGAGTTCCGCGCCCTCTGCTTCGGGAGCCATGATCTTCTCCCACTTCGGCCACTCGGTGTTACGGATGACCACAGCGATCGGCGAACCGATGGTCTTCCCGTGGCGGATGCCTCCGAGGATCTCGAGCTCGTCCTTCTCGAACTTCATCCGGGTGCCTCGACCGTAGCCGTGACGACGCCGTTGGAGTTCCGCACCGATGTCCTTGCCGGACACGGGCACGCCTTCGACCATCCCCTCGAGGATCGCGGTCAAGGCAGGTCCATGGCTCTCGCCACCGGTCAGGAAACGCAGCATCACCGCGAGGATAGCCCGCGGTGACGCTTGGCAGGAGTTGCTTAGTTCAGAACTCGAGGCTCTGGCCCACGCAGAGCGCGAACCGGGTCGAGCCGTCCAGGAAGGTTCCGCACCGCTTCGACAGGAAGTAGACGCCGAACCGTTCGGTGATGTCGTCGCCGACCTCGGCGGTGTAGAGCTTGCCGTCCACGGTCACATCAGCGAACCGGCGGCCCGCCTCATCGTAGATGTCCACCAATCCCACCGAGATCTTCTTCTCGACAGCTTCGCCTTCAGGGTCCACCGCTCCGTCCTGGCCTGGCGCACCGTCCTCGCTCACGACCACAAGAGGCGAGAAGGGGTCTCGTTTCGACGCGGTCAAGACGGGATGCTTCACCTTGACGATCTGCGCGCCTCCGTCTGTGGTATCGGTCGAGCCCGGTGGAGACTGGGGCGCGGTCGCGTCCGTAGCGGTGTGCGGCGTGCCGCCTTCAGCCGCGACCGGCCCCGAATCTCCACCGGACATAAGTTTGAACGCTGCGAACAACACGGCCACGACGACGAAGACGATCATCAGTCGGCGTTCGCGAGAGGTTCGCTCCGCCCAGAACGCGGCCATCAGCTGCCTCCCTGCGTCGCCGCGGGAGCCTCGGGTGTTGCCGATGCGGGATCGGTAGCTGCAGGATCGGCCGTCCCATCTGCAGGCGCACCATCCACGAACATCGTCAGAACCACCGAAGCTTGCAGGGTCGGACTCTGAGCGCCGCCCGCGCTGTCGCTGACCGCCATGGATAGTCCGCTGACCTTGACGGCCCGATCGAGGCCTTCGAGACGACGATGCAGATCGCGGATCCTCGCATAGCGTCCTTCGACCACGAGGGTGACCGTGATAGCTCCTGCGTCGAGCTCATCTAGTTTGGTCGGTGGCGTTGGAGACAGCTGTTGCAGATCGACACCGGCGTTGACCGTCGCGGTCGTGATCTTGCGGACGAAGGTTGCCAATTCCGGGCTGTCTGGGATCCAAGCTGAGAGTGCGGCTGCTTGGCGCACCAACTCATCGGCGTCGAGATCTTGCAGCGCAGCTAGCTGTCCTCGTAGCGCGCGCTCCTCTTCCTGGGCTGCGGACAACTCGGTCCGACGTTCGCTGGCCTTGGAGAACTGTGGGCGCAACCCGAACACCAGGAACGCCACGGTGGCTAGCCCTACGACGCCGAACATGATCAACGGTCGACGATCGGTCATGGTCGACGCTCCGCTCCCGGCTGCGTGCGACGCAGCGCGATCTCGGTCAACTCGACGCTCGAGGAGAACTGGACCACGGTCCTGTCTCCGAGCTTGGCCTTGGAAGAGACGCTGAAGTAGGGAGCGACGAAACCCGGGACCTTCTCGAGTGAATCGAGCCAGTCGGCAACATCGGGGTGGCTGAATGTGACACCCTGGAACTCGATCCGACCCCAGGTGCCAAGCGATGCGTTCGGTTCCACCGTCCCCGAGAACCCGATCAACCAGGTGTCGTTAGGCACTATCGCCTGAAGGTCGGCCATCAGCACGCTCCAGCGAACCTCGTCTGCGGTTGCCTGCTGAAGCAGCGCCGTCTTGGTGAGCACCTGGCTCTGCAGCACCTCGAGATCCGCGAGCCTCGCGACCTCCGTCGCGACAACTGCATTCGCAGCCGACTGGGCAGCCAGATCCCTGTCGAGTCCTCTTATCACGACCCCCTGTTGGACCCATACCAGCGACCCGCCTATCCCTACGCCGACAGCGGTGAGGGTTGCCAGCGCCATCAGACGCCGAGCTCTCTGGCGAGCGGCGACGAACCCGGGCAGCAGGTTGATCTTCTCAGCGATGAACATCGCTCACTCCACCGCCAATCCGATAGCCACGGCAGCGGTGTGAGCGATCTGATCCCGCTCCTCCTCTGGCACGGGGACCGCTCCGAATCGAGCGAAGGGGTCTCCATGAACCACAGGGATACCGAGATCGTGTTCGAGGCGTTCCCGCAAGCCTCGGACGCGAGCGCCCCCACCTACGAGCAAGCACCGTGTCGGCGTTGCCGCGTCAGCCGTCTGGCGGTAATAGTCGATCGAGCGGACGATCTCCTCGATGGTCTTGCCGAGGTGTCGCTCCATCACGCCGGTCGCGCCGGAGGATTCTGGAGGATAGCTCTGGGACGGCATGTCGACGGCGGACTTGCGCATGAAAGCCTCGGCCGTATCGCAGTCGAGTTCGGCCATCAAGGCCTCGGTCAGGTCATCTCCCCCGCCTGGCAGGATGCGCACCAGGCGCGGCCCTCCATCGTGGGTTACGACGATGCTCGTCATGCTTGCGCCGAGATCCACGATCACTTCGGATCCGCGCTCATCGACCGAGGCCGTCTCTACCGCTACCGCGCGTGCTGCAGCGATCGGTGCCAGATCGACACGATCGGGGATCAGGCCGGCGGCCAGCACAGCCTCGACGATCTGTTCGACCTCCGGGGCCGGAGCCGCTACGACCAGGAAGCGTGTCATGCCGACGCCGTCGGCGCCGATGAAATCTTCAAGTGCCAGGTAGTCGACGATCGCCTCGTCTGAAGACATCGGGATCATGTCTTGGATGACCTCTTCGAGACCATCGGAGGTATCGGCTTGCTCCAACTCGACGGTACGGACGGTGATGCCGGGACCGTTGACCGCTAGGGCGACATGCTTGGTGTGGAACCTGGCCTGCTTCCACATCCGTTTCAACTCGGCGGTCAGCGTCTCCGGTTCGCGCAACTCGCCGTGATCCAAGACGCCTGGCGGCAGTATGCGTTCAGCGAAGCGTTGGAAGCTGTCTCCCTTACCGCGGGAGTGCTTGATCTCGGCGGCGCGTATCGCGCTCGTGCCTATATCCAATCCGACCAGGTGGGTTCCCATGCCGCTTTCCTCCACAGGTGGTATCGGCGGGGGGCAACCGGTCCTTGAGTATCTATATCGGGCGGCTGTTCATGGCCCGAGCCAGAGCTCCACGAGGGGATCTCCCCACCAGAGCGCGATGAGGGTGCCGACGACCAGGAAGGGCCCGAACGGGATCTTGGTCTTGCGCCCCGCCCGTTTCGCGAGGATCAACCCGAGGCTCACCAGCGCTCCAAGCATGAAGGCCAACAGCAGGCCGATGAAAGCCCGTGCTTCTCCCCTATCCAGCAGGCCCATCCCGAAAGCCAGAGAAGGTACGAGTTTCACATCGCCAAGGCCGATACCGGCCGGGGTGATCAGCGCTATCAGCAGGAAGACCACTGCGGCTATGCCGGCGGTGGCGATGGCTCTGATCCAGGCGGAGCCTGGCGTTCCCAACAGCACCGCGAGGCCACCTGCTGCTGGCATCAGCACCGCAAGCGGGATGGTCAGAGCATCCGGTAGCCGGGTTGTCTCGAGGTCGATCACGGCCAGGGTCACCGACACGAACACCAGCGGGAGGATC
>JBKHYG010000013.1:0-4351 GCA_046565595.1 Actinomycetota bacterium
GTTCACAGCAGTGGCGCCGGTGTGGCACAGGTACCGAAGCCACCGTCGCCCAGGAACCGAAGCCGGGTCGCAGCGTGCAGCACAGGTGGCGGAGCCATCGTGTGGCACAGGTGCCGAACTCTCACAATGTTTCGAAGTTCGGAATCGTGGAGCTGAGGGGATTCGAACCCCTGACCTCTGCATTGCGAACGCAGCGCTCTACCAACTGAGCTACAGCCCCGGAGGAGCGGGATGGTAGCACGCGCAACCTGCTCTGGAACCGGCGCTCAGCCCTCGGAACGGTCGGTTCGAGGCATCAAGAACCGGATCACCGGACCGCGCTCGCCGTCCTTCACCTCGGCGTGGATGCTGGCTTCTCGGATGGCTTTCCAGGCCTTCGCATCGACGGCTCGGTCCTCGCGATCCTTACGGCCATCGACGGCGAGTTCGACGCGCAGCCCCTCCGGCTCGGACTCGAAGGATGCGTCTATGCAGTGCGCTGAAACCACCAACGCGAGCGCATGATCGAACGCCGCTTCGGTGGCGCGCTGCGCCGGTTCGCCCCCAAGGGACCCAGCAACCGCCCCCACGACGGTCCGATATGGAACATCTGCGGGGACATGCATCGTTACCAAACGCTCCGACATGCTTGCTCACGACCGACGATAGTCGTACGGTGAACGGATGGACCTATCCAGTCGCATCGGTCTGCGCGTCGGACCTCGCACAGGTGACGCCTTGCACGCGTTCTTCCACGGCGTCGCCGAGGTCCATCAACTCACTCCGGGCCAACTGCATGCGCTGTCACGAACCATGGACGAAGCGATCGCAGATCTCGGTCCAGACACCGAGGTGCTGGTTCGCGTGATCGCTGCCGACCGGGCGCTGTTCGTCTCTCTGGCCCCCGCCCCATCGAACCTTCCATCTGGAGGCCAAGGGGTCGCGGTCACCAAGCAGGATGACGCGATGATCGTGGCGACCTCACGCCACGCGGCCTGACGGCTGGCAAACCCGCCACGGCGGCCGCCTAGCTGACCGAGTCTTCGATCGCGCGGCGGATGCGTTCCTGAGCGATGGTGATCGACAGGTCTCCCCGGCTGCGCTCCATGATCGAGCGCGCAACATCGGTTGACCGGCGCAATCCGCTGGTCACCGCATCCGGGTAGTCCATGATCACCAGGATGTTGTAGATGTCGTCCATGGATTCAAGTAGGCGCTCCCCGCGTTCCAGATCGCCACGCCGGATCACATCCAACAGATGGCGGCGGATCTCGCCGATGACTTCGCTCAAACCGTTCAGGTAGGCCGCGTCCCCGACGCCACACTGCTCAGGCGTCGGGATCTGTTCGCCGCGGATGGTCGCGAAGGTCGTCAGCGCCTCGGCGTATTCCTTCTCGGCGTCGTGCAGGAAACCCGCGTGATAGATCTCGGGGAAGGGCCGCATGGCCTCCTGCGCCTTATCGAGTTCGGCGCGTGCCTTCCCTTGGAGCTCGCGCGCAAGATCCCAGTCCTCGCGATGAACAGCCCGGATCGAGTTGGCGCAGAAACGGATCGCTGCGCGGCTGCTGGTCAGTCCGATCTCTCGTCCGGCCATCCGCGCGTCGAAGCGCTCGCGGATCTGCTCGGCGATGTCTTGGAGGTCGCTCACAGTTCACCCGAGGCGCGTCGCAGCGGCTCGGACTCTTCGGCTTGCGGCGCGTTGGATGCCAGCGCAGCAGAGATGTGCTCGTCCTGAGCATCCAACATCGCTTGGCGTTCCAGACGACGACGCCGCTCCTCTTCGCGTGCCGCGATCACACGCGCGCGCGCCGCGGCTCTCTCCTTCTGGCGCTCTCGCTTCAGCCACATCGCGTAGCCGATCAGAGCGAGGTCGGCAGCCAGGTGAGCGAAGAAGAAGGCACGCAACCCGGGAACCAGGGCGATCACGAAGGTAGCGGCGGCCACGACGAGCAGCCTCTCGAAGGCGGCCCTACGCCGGGCGACGACCCGCTGGCGCCGCGTGGCGACCTTGTCGCGAGGACCCTTGGGAACCATGACCCAGCGCCCAGGCAACTTGGCCTCGGCGCGCGCGGTGGTTGCGAGCGTCCCCATGGTCTCTTCGAATCCGGCCCGCCCGTCGTTGCCCCGCCTTCCAAGGAAGGACGGCGCTAGCACGGCCGCCCACGCGACCAGCAGCACGACGATTACGACGGCGCCCAGTTCGATCCCCCTTGTCCAAGGCCTGACACGAGGCTAACACCGCCACGGCCCGCCCCCGGACAACGGGGACCTGCCGGGCAGGTTAGACCAGGCCGTGGCGCGCTGCGAACTCGCGTACGACCTGCAAAGTTCCCTCTCGCAGGTCATCTCGCCTAACCGCGAGTTCCAACTGCGCCGCCAGATAGTCCAGTTTGCGACCCATGTCGAACAGATCGCCGGTGAAGAGGTGTCCGTAGACCGCCTGGTTCTTGGCGAGCACCTTCAACGCGTCGGTGAGTTGGATCTCACCACCCCATCCGGTCTCCTGATCGCGGAGGGTGTCGAAGACCTCGGGTGTCAGCAGATAGCGGCCGATGATCCCCAGGCGGCTCGGCGCCTGATCCAGCGGCGGCTTCTCGATCAGGTCTTTGACCAACACCAGACCCTCTTGCACATCTTCGGTGTCTGCGATGCCGACCGAACCGACCGTCTCATCGGGAACCGTCTGCAACGCGATGACGCTTCGCTGATAGTGATCGAAGGTCTCGATCATCGGCGTCAGCAACGGACCCTGCGTGATGACATCGCCCAGCAACACCACGAAGGGTTCGCCTGCGACATGACGCTCGGCGAGGCTGACCGCATGACCCAGTCCCCTGGCTTCCTTCTGCCGGATGTAGTGGATGTCGGCCAGTTCGGTGATCCGACGCACCTGCTCCAGGCGTTCGGTATCACCCTTGGCTTCCAGCACCGACTCGAGTTCGAAGGAACGGTCGAAGTGATCCTCGATGGAACGCTTGCCGCGACCGGTGATGATCAAGATGTCGGTCAGGCCTGCCGCTACCGCCTCCTCGACGACCCATTGGATCGTGGGAGTGTCGACCATCGGCAACATCTCTTTGGGTTGCGCCTTGGTCGCGGGCAGGAACCTGGTACCCAGTCCCGCTGCGGGAATGACGGCTTTGGTGACCTTCATCGAGGCCCGAGTCTACGGACCTCCAAGGTTCGCATCGACCTGATCCAGCGGAGGCGCACCACAGACGCGGTTGCGTCCAGCCCTCTTGGCCTCATACATGGCCAGGTCGGCTGCCTGGATCAGCCTGGCCGGATCGGCGGCATCATCGGGGAAACTCGCGTAGCCAGCGGAAACGGTGCAGTGAAGGTGCTGTTCTCCCCCGGCGAACGGCGTGCTGGCGGCAGCCATACGGACCTTCTCTGCGACCGCTTCGGCCCCCTCCGAATCGGTCTCGGGTAGCAGCAGCACGAACTCTTCACCGCCGTAGCGAGCGACCAGATCGATGCTCGAGCGTGTGGATCCGACCATGCGTGCAGCCAACTCCGAGAGCACCAGGTTGCCGCGTTCGTGGCCGTACTGATCGTTGATCAGCTTGAAGTGATCGATGTCGACGATCACCAGCGCGAGAGGCCGCTTGAACCTGATCGCACGCTCGAACTCGATGGATAGCCGTTGCTGGAAGGCGCGATAGTTGGCGATCCCGGTCATGGGATCGGTCGAACTCAACCGTTTGGCTTGATGGTGCAGCAAGACATTCTCGGCCCCGACGCTGGCTTGGCGAGCAAGCGATGTGAGCGTCTCGAGGTCCTCTTCATCGAAGATGCCACCATCGTGTCGACCGTAGATCGCCAACACGCCAAGCAGCCCGCTCGGTGATTCGAGCGGGACCGCGAGCGAACTAGGGGCCTTGGGTTCCGGCGGCGCGTAATCGGGCGCATCGGCTGAATGCGAGGGCAGTCGGCGGCCGGCCCGGTGCGCGGCGACCCATCCAGAGAGGCCCTCGTCGACTGCGATGTCGCGAGGGATCTCGGCCTGGTACTGCACGAAGGGTGTCAGCCTCGCGTGCGTGCGGTCGTACCGGAACACGACCCCGGCTGCCCCGTCCACCGCAGCGATCGCGGTCTCGAGAACGCTTCGGAACAGTGGGGTGAGGTCCGGTTCCTCGTCGTTGTCATGCTCGAGTGATGTGGAACGCAAGGCTTCGCCGAAACGACGCACAGACGCTCGCAGTTCGCCCCTGGCGGCAGCGCGGAGAGCGTGGCGTTCACGCTCGAAAGGGCCGACCATCACCGAGGCGACGACGCCTGCAGCCACGACACCAGCAACCGCAGCGAGGCCGAGGATCGTAAGATCGGCGACCCAAGGCTGGTCGGTTAGGACCAGCGAGATGCCCACGCT
>JBKHYG010000014.1:0-41063 GCA_046565595.1 Actinomycetota bacterium
TCCGGGGAGGATGGCAAGGGGTCTTGTCGCAACAGGCCGAGCAACTTTCCTTGGACGCCACGCGAGGCATCCTCCACAGGGGCGGCACCATCCTTGGAACCTCCAGGACCGATCCTTTCCAAGAGGACGACGGCGTTGCCAGGATCAAGGAATGCTTGGAGATCCACCGGATCGATGGGCTGATCGTGTGCGGGGGCAATGGCACCCTCTCGGCGGCCGCTCGACTGCACTACGAAGAGGGGATCCCGATCGTCGGTGTGCCAAAGACCATCGACAACGATCTGGCGTACACCGATTTCACCTTCGGCTTCCTGACCGCCGTGCAGATCGCTACCGAAGCGGTCGACCGGCTGCACTCGACAGCGGAGAGTCATAGCCGCGTGATGGTCGTAGAGGTGATGGGTCGTAACGCCGGGTGGATCGCGACCTACGCGGGGATCGCCGGCGGAGCCGATGCGATCTTGATCCCGGAGTACCCATTCGATATCGAGGAGGTCTGCAGACACCTGAAGCATCGCCACGGCACAGGCAAGAACTTCTCGATCGTCGTCGTCGCCGAGGGCGCGACGCCGAAGCCGGGGACGCTGGAGATGCCCGAGTACCCCAAGGATGCGTTCGGTCGTGACCGGCTGGGTGGTATCGGCAATGTCGTCGCGTGGGAGATCGAGGAGCGGATCGGCATCGAGAGTCGCGTGACGATATTGGGACATGTTCAACGCGGAGGCACTCCGATAGCTGCCGACCGGGTCCTCGCGTCGATGTTCGGGGTGGCCGCGATCGACATGGCTCACGCCGAACAGTGGGGGATGATGGCGGCGATCAAGGCTCGCGAGATAGAGGCGGTCCCGTTGAAGGAAGCTGTCGGCGAGCCGAAACTGGTCGATGACAAACTCTTCGGAGTCGCAGAGGTCTTCTTCGGGTAGGCAGGTGCTGGCTCGCTATGCACGCGCCTCGGAGCTCGGTGCGGGAGGAGCGGGTGCGGGTGGCGCCGGTCGTTCGGTCAGGCGGATCCCTAACAGCACCAGCGCAGCTGCTGCTGCCACAGGCCAGCCCAAGGGCTCGTCCAGTATGAGCGCTCCGGCCGCCACCCCGACCACCGGCACGAGGTAGAGGATCATGCCGCTCTGCGAGGCGTCCAGGTGCCGCACCAGCCACACGAACAGCAGATACCCAAGGACGCTCGACCCGGCTCCGAGCACCGCGACCCAAGCGAGTGTCCCTGCGCTCGCATCTGCTATCGACCGGAAGGTCGCCGGCGTCAGGAACGGGATGAGGCTGAGAGAACCGAGCAGCAGCGTGGTCGAGGTGACGGTCATCGCAGACATGCGGTCCATCAGAGGCTTCGCCACGATGGTGTAGACCGCCCAGGTGATCGTCGCTATCGCGACGGCCAACACGCCGGGGATCGTCACCTCCACGCCAGGTTCGCTCCGGGTCCCGAGCGTCAGCACGACCACTCCTAGGAAGGAGCAGCCGAGACCGACGATCCGCGTGAGGGTCAAGCGCTCCCCGAGCACCTTGACGCCACCGACGGCGACGAGGATTGGAGCGGTCGCGATGATGAGGCTCGCGATCTGCGCGGTCGTGTGTTGCTCGCCCCAGTTGAGAGGGAGGTGATACAGCGGGACGCCGCAGACGGCGAGGATGACGATCCGGATCCGACTGCCGCGCGGGAACCGAGGCCTGGCCTTGGGGTAGAAGACCATGAGGACGCTGAGGATCGCGCTGGTCAGAAGGAAGCGAGCCACGAGCAACTCCGTCGGAGATAGGTCACGCAAGGCCCACTTGATCCCGACGAAGGCGACGCCCCAGACCAGCGCCAACGCAGCGAGCGTGGAGTAGATGCGAGGGTGGTGGGCCACGGGCGGGCAGGATAGGGCCGGTAGGCTCGCAAGGGATGGAGCGACCGGTCGAACTACGAAGCGACACCTTCACCAAGCCCTCTGACCAGATGCGTAAGGCGATGGCTGAAGCCGAGGTTGGCGATGATGTTTGGGGCGAAGATCCGACCGCTCACGCTCTGGAAGAGCGCTGCGCTGACCTACTGGGCAAGGAAGCTGGCCTGTTCGTGCCCACCGGCTCGATGGGGAACGAGATCGCGATCCATGTGCGCTCCAACCCCGGAGAGGAGGTGGTGTGCGGTGAGGACGCGCATGTCATCGAGGCCGAGTTGGGCGCGCCTGCGACGCTCTCACAGGTCGTGCTGCGGCCGCTCGCATGGACCCGTGGCGTCTTCGACGAGGATGCTCTCAAGAGAGCCATCCGGCCTGCGTCGACCTACTTCACGCACACGGCTCTGGTCTGTTTCGAGAACACCCATCAGGGCGGTTCGGGCGCGGTGGTTGACCTAGAGACCTTGAGCGCTCAGGCCGCGATCCCTCGAGAGCAGGGCGTCGCGACCCACCTGGATGGTGCTCGGATCTTCAACGCGTCGGTCGCCTCGGGAACCCCGGTCAGGGATCTCGCCGCGTGCGTGGATACTGTCATGTTCTGCTTCTCCAAGGGGCTCGGTGCGCCTGTCGGTTCGATGCTGGTAGGTCCTCGCGCGGTGATAGATGAGGGCAGGCGGGTACGCAAGATGTTCGGCGGAGGGATGAGGCAGATCGGGGTGCTGTGTGCGGCTGCGATGGTTGCACTCGATGAGGGGATCGAGCCTCTCGCCGAGGATCACGCGAATGCCCACCGTCTTGCGTCGGGGATCGCGGACGCCTGGGGGCTGGAGGCGGTGGATCCTTCCCTGGTCCAGACCAACATCGTCTACATCGAGGTTGGTGATCGCTCCCCGGAGGTGGTCGTTGGCAGACTGGCCGAAGCGGGGATCAAGGTTGCGGCCATGCCGGGAGGCCGGATCCGGGCGGTGACGCACCGGGATGTCTCGGGTGAAGACATAGATCGCGCGATCTCGGCGTTCGCGGCGCTGTGAGCGAGCGCGTGGATCCGCGGAGTCGCTGGGTCAGACTGGCGATGTCCGAGGGTCGCTGTATGCGCGACGAACCATGGGGATCAGTTCTGCAAGAACGATCCCGAGGAATATGAGGCCAGCTCCCGCCAACCCGGCTAGGCCTAGACGGTCACCGTCGATATAGCCGAACAACCCGGCGAAGACCGGTTCGCTGGTCAAGATGATCGCTGTTCGGACCGGAGGAAGTTCGCGTTGCGCGCGCGATTGGACGAAGAAGGCCAACGCACTGGCCACTACCCCTGTCAGTGCTATGGCACCCCAGACGGTCGCGTCGAACGACATCGGTTCGCCTCGTTCGGCAACCAGAGCGATCGCTGCCGCACCGATGGTCACCACCGTCAACTGCAGGCTCGCGAACCGTTTGGTTGGCATCGCTTCACCCCACCGGTCGAGAGCGAGGATGTGGGCAGCGAAGGCCGCAGCACAGACCAGCACGAGCGTGTCGCCGTAACCGAGCACCAGTCGTCCTGGGGCCGCCAGCAGGAACAATCCGATGGTCGCGATCGCTACACCCGCCAGGGATGACGCTGGCGGCAACCTGCGGTGCGAGATCGCGACGAACAAGGGAGTGAACACCAGGAACATGCCGGTGATGAAGCCCGCATTGCTCGGAGTGGTGTACTGCAGGCCGGTCGTCTGGAAGCCGTAGCCAGCTAGCAACGCAAGGCCGGCGAGCCCTCCGAGCACGAGGTCTGGTCGCCGCAACCCTGTGAAGCCGCCAGCGGCTGCCATGACCACGACCGCCAGGCCGAAGCGCAGGGCCAGGTAGGTGAAGGGTGGGATCCGTTCGACGGCATCTTGGACGATGACGAAGGTGCCGCCCCATACGACGGTTATCGACAGCAGGGCCAGCTGCCAGCGGATCCGAGAGAACATCAGTCCTCGTCGTTGTCGTTGCCGCGGCAGAAGGCACCGAAGCCCATGAAGACGGTGATCTCGGTGCCTTCCCGGACCCTGGTGCCGGGTCCTGGATCCTGATCGACCACGCGCTTGCCCTTGCCCTCGAAATCACCCTTGAGGTTCCGTTCCTCCAGGGCGTCCTTGGCTTGACCTTTCGACATGCAGCCAAGATCAGGGACGGTCACCCGCGGCGGTCCATCGGAGACGATCATGGTGATGGTTGAGCCGCGCTGTGCGCTCGTGCCCCCCTTGGGTTCGGTCCCTATGACTTCGCCGTCTGGTACCGAGCGTGACTCTTGCAGTTCCACCCTGACCTTGAACCCGGCGTCTTCGAGCCGGTTCTGAGCCTCGGCGCGTCCCTTACCGTCGACGACAGGGACCTTGATGGTCTTTGGTCCTGACGAGATGATGAGGACGATGGGTTCGCCGGTGCGCGCGGTCTCTCCAGCAGGCGGGCGAGTACCGATCACCTCTCCGGTCTCAACGGCGTCGCTGAATCCGCTCGTCTCGGATATCTGTTCGAAGCCCAACTCCTCCAATGCGGCTCTAGCTTCCTCGGGGCTCTTTCCGGCCAGATCGGGAACCTCTTCGACCCGAGGTCCCAGCGAGACCTTGAGCGTCACGGCACTGCCTTTCCTGACCGTCGCTCCCTCTGCGGGATCCTGCGCGATGACCTTGCCCGAGAGGATCTCATCGTCGTAGACAGGATCGATGTTCGCGCCCAGGTTCTGCGCGTCAAGTCGGGCCTCGGCAGCCTCTTGGGTCAGCCCTACGACTCGGGGAACCTCGGTCTGGTTGATCGGACCGAACCATATGAAGCCGAGTATCAGTGCCAACAGGCCAGCGATCATCATCCACCGGCTCCGGAAGATCGGGGGGATCCCGGTCCGCCGGGTCCTTGCTGGCGCGGGAGCGGTGGCAGGAGGCCGCAAGGCGACGGTCTCGCGTTCAGCGGCGTCCAACATCTGGGTGTCGGTCCCGCCTGTCGGGCCGCCGTGCCCGAGCTGCAAGGCCATCGCGGCCGCAGACTCATACCGGATCTGCGGATCGTGATCGGTGGCACGCGCGATCACCGAGGCAAGTTCCTCGGGTACGGAGGGGTCCACGGTCTGCGTCCAAGGGATGTCGCCATCTGGAGGCCGAACGCCGGTCGCCAGCTCGAACAGGATCGCTCCTAGCGCGTAGATGTCGCTACGAGCATCGCCAGGCGAGCCGTGTCGGCGCTCGGGTGCGAGGTAGCCGGGTGTCCCGAAGACCTGCTCACTGGTGTCGGCGCCCTTCTGCCAAACCGCTCGAGCCAGGCCGAGGTCTGTGATCTTCATGGCGCCGTCTGGTGTCGCCATGATGTTCTCTGGCTTGAGATCCCCATGCATCAGTCCCGCTCGGTGCAGAGCATCGAGCGCCGCGGCTACCTCGTGACCGATCCTGGATACCTCGCCATGGGGAAGCTTGCCCTCTCGCTGAAGTAACGATCGAAGCGTTTCGCCCTCGACCAGTTCCATCGCGATGAACGGGACCCCGTCGTGCGTGCCAGAGTCGTAGACGGCGATCACTCCCGTGTGGCGAACCTTGGCGGCAGCTTGCGCTTCTGCACGCAGGCGTTCGCTGAGGACCGGATCCGCATCGGCGCGGACGATCTTTATGGCGACCGCACGATCCAAGGTCTCGTCGTGCGCGCGCCATACCCAAGCGACGCCGCCGCGAGCCAGCGGCTCGATCAGCCGGTAGCGATCCGCGACGACCACGCTGGCCTGCGTAGGAGGTTCGGGGGTGTTGGTCAACGGCGACAAGTGTAGATTCCACTCACCGGTCACGCGTGGAGAGAAGGAACATGCTCGCCAACCCCGATCCAGGATTCCACACCGACCTGACCGACCTCGGCTTCCGCCTGGTCCAGGAGGGTCGTGGCGGGGTGCTGCAATATTCCTCTCGGAGGAGCCACTATCTGACCTTCTGGGCACACCACGATCCGAGTGCGGGCACGGTCTTGTTCACATGGGAACTCGCGATCGGAGAACTGCTCGACGATCAGGACATGCAACTGGGTGCCAACGAGCCGTTGAACCAGTACATGTTTCCCAAACACGATACGCGAGGTCCCGCGACCGCCGACTTCATCGTCTCCGAGATGGAGCGGATCGAAGGCAAGCTCGCGAACCTGAACCTCTTGGCTGACTGAACCGCATCCGGATGAACCGTCCTAGCGTGACCGGCTAGGATGTGCGGCTAGTGCCGGATATCAGTCAGAACCCGCCCGATGCTCTGGAAATCTCAGGGTCATCCTTCGCTTCGCGTCTGCTGACCGGAACCGGCAAGTTCCCCGATGGTCAGACCATGGCGGCGGCGCTAGAGGCCAGCGGCTCCGAGATCGTCACCGTGGCCCTTCGCCGAGTTGACCTCGATGCCGGACCGGTCGCTGACGACATCCTTGCCTTCATCGACCGTGACCGTTACCTGCTGTTGCCGAACACATCTGGGGCGGTCGATGCTGACGAGGCGGTCCGTCTGGCCAGGTTGGCGCGAGCGATGGGTCTGCCCACCTGGGTGAAACTCGAGGTGACTCCCGACCCTCGGTACCTGTTGCCAGACCCGGTCGAGACGCTGAAGGCGGCGGAGGAGCTGGTCGGGGACGGGTTCACGGTGCTTCCGTACTGCGGCGCCGATCCGGTCCTGTGCAAGCGCCTCGAGGAAGCCGGTTGTGCGACGGTGATGCCTTTGGGGTCATGGATCGGAAGCAACCAGGGTTTGAGGACCAGGGACGCTCTCGGTGTGATCATCGAGCAGGCGGGCGTGCCGGTGGTGGTGGATGCGGGCCTCGGAGCGCCGAGTCATGCGTCCGAAGCGATGGAGATGGGCGCGGATGCGGTGCTGGTGAACACCGCGATCGCCGTTGCTCGAGATCCGATCGGCATGGCCGCTGCCTTCGCCGAAGGGGTGCGCGCCGGGCGTCGAGGGTTCCTATCGGGATTGGGTGCGACCCTCGTGACCGCAGATGCTTCCAGCCCTCTGACAGGATTCCTAGACCCGGTCGGGCGATGACGAACGCAACCTTGCCGCGCACCGGGCATGAGCCGTTCACGCGCGTGCTCGCGGGCCTGCCGATCGCTGAACTCTCTCGAGCTTCGCTCACCTCCACGGACGCCGCCGTAGACAGGGCTCTGAGCAAGCCTGCCGGCCAGCGCGACCTCGAGGACCTCGCACATCTGCTGTCGCCGCGAGCGCAGCAGCGGCTCGAGGATCTGGCGCGTGCATCCAACGCCTTGACGCAACAGCGATTCGGGCGCACCTTGCACCTGTACGCACCCATCTACCTCAGCAACGAGTGCCTGACGACCTGTACCTACTGCGGTTTCGCGAAGGACCTGCAGATCCGCCGCCGCACGCTCTCTGTCGAGCAGACCGAGCGCGAAGCCCGTCTCCTTACCTCGCAGGGCTTCCGCCATCTGCTGTTGCTAACGGGTGAACACAAGGCGCACACCGGGGTCGAGTACCTGTGCGAGCACCTGAGCGCTCTCACGGAGTTCGTTCCGCAACTCTCGCTAGAGGTTCAGGTCTGGGAGACCGACGGATACCGGCGATTGGTCGAGGCCGGCTGTGACGGCGTGGTCATCTACCAAGAGACCTACGACGAGGATTCCTACTCGCGGTTCCATCTCGCAGGCTCGAAGCGTCGTTTCGGGTTCCGCCTAGAGGGACCCGAGCGTGCCGCCGCAGCTGGCGTCAGAAGGCTGGGGATAGGCGCCCTTCTGGGTCTGCATCCTGATCACCGCAGCGAGGTCATCTCGACGGTCGCACACGCTCTACACCTTCAGAAGGTGGCATGGCGAAGCGAGCTCGCCGTTAGCGTGCCTCGCATCCGGCCGAGCGCCAGCGGCTTCCAGCCCGCGGTCGATGTCGCTGATCGAGACCTTGCTCAGATCATCTGCGCGATCCGTCTGATGCTGCCCGATGCTGGGATCGTGCTGAGCAGCCGTGAACCTGCAGTTTTCCGCGACAAACTCGTACCGCTGGGCGTCACGCACACGAGTGCGGGTAGTCACACCGAGCCCGGCGGGTACTCCGAACCTGGGAGCTCTGACGGCCAGTTCGAGGTCAACGACACCCGCAGCGTCCGAGAGGTTGCGAACGCTATGCGTGACATGGGGTACGACCTGGTCTGGAAGGACTGGGATCGAAGCATGCGTGGAGGGGTCTCCGCGTGAGTGCTAGCGAGGTAGAGCTGATCGTCAATGGTCGTCCCGAGACCGGCGTACACGGCATGACCATCACGCAGCTTCTGGAAAGGCACGGTCTCCGACCCGAATGGGTCGTGGTTGAACACAACGGCGAAGCGTTGCCGCGCGGACGCTACGCCCAGACGACCCTCGATGAAGGGGATCGGATCGAAGTGGTGCGCGCGGTCGCAGGAGGTGCAGTTTGACGACATCTAGGACGGCAAGGGCGAGGGCGACCAGCAGCCGCAGCAAGCGTACGGTCGATGCGCGACGCGAACGGCTAGACCAGTCGACCCTCTACCTATGCACAGGCATCATGGACGGCGGCAAGAAACTCGCCGGCTTCCTGCAGGCCGTGCTGAAGAACGGCGTGGATGTCGTTCAGCTACGCGAGAAGGTAGCTGGCGTTCCCGAGATCATGGAAGCCGGGAACCTGATGGCGAGGCTGTGCAAGCAGTACAACGCGTTGTTCATCGTCAACGATCGTGTCGATCTGGCGATGGCATTGAAGGCCGACGGCGTGCATCTGGGGCAGGAGGACCTGCCGCCGGAGATCGCCCGCAAGATGCTCGGCAAAGAATTGCTGATCGGACGATCGGTGCATTCATCCGCCGAGTTGAAACGCGCGAACCAAGAGCCCGTCGACTACCTGGGCGTTGGGCCTGTTCACAAGACGCCGACCCATCCCAAGCGCAAGCCGGTGGGGATGGAGCTGGTCGGGGAAGCGTCGGAGACCAGCGAGCATCCGTTCTTCATCACCGGCGGGATGAATCCCAAGACGATCCCCGAGATCGCCGCCGCAGGGGCACGCAGGTTCGTCGTCGTGCGCGCGCTCACCGAAGCCAAGGATCCCGCCGCAGCGGCGAAGGATCTGATGGGCGCGATCTCGGTCTCGGTGCTGACCTACGCTCAGGTGCATACGCCGCTTGGTCCGGGTTGGGTCGCGTTCAGCAGCAAGGGGGCCGCTCGGATGGCTGCCGGCATCAGCGAGAGGGCGTTCCTGGAACAGTGCCGCGAAGCCTTGGGTTACGAGCCAGAACCGGCACCCTTGCCGAAACCTCAGGCTCAGGCTCTGGCTCGCGGCATGGCTCGTGGTGACGGAACCGGTGTGGACTTCTCGAGGTTCGATGGTTTCGAGTTGGAGGTCTTGCAAGCGGTCGCAGAGGTCCGCCACGGCCAGACGGTCACATACGCCGACATCGCCAAGAAGGTCAAGAACCCCAAGGCGTCTCGAGCGGTCGGCAACATCATGGCCAACAACCCGTTGCCTCTGCTGGTCCCGTGTCACCGTGTGCTGCCCAGTTCGGGCAAGATCGGCAACTACTCGATGGGCGGACCCGAGATGAAGAAGAAGCTGTTAGAGAACGAGGGCGTCGAACTCGAGGACTAGGCGCTAGGTATCGGGATGCTGCGGTCGCGTGCGGCTCGTTGCCAGTCGAATGTTTGACCGTACAGGATCCAACTTTCGCTTGGTCCTCGGTCTTCGACCCGGTAACGGAGCCTCATGTCTCCTCCGCAGAGCCAGTCGTCGTACCCAGGTTGGGTGTTGCAGCCGAGGATGCCCAATGCGTACCCGACGCCGAGCCCGGGTCTTGGACTGGCTCCCGCGAAGCAGAGCCAGGCTCCGTTGGTCAGGTTCTCGAGGCAGTACTCGGAGTAGACCTTGTACGCCTCGGGGTGGAGTCGCGCTCGATCATGTTCATAGTTCGATGTGAACAGCATGGTGGGGTCGATGTTGGGGAAGTCGCGTGTGATCTCGATGGCTTCGGGCTCGTCTGGGGTGCGGACGGGATCGATGGTCTTGTTGCTTCGTTCATCCCACAACTCCCCGTAGTCGCCGACAGGGGTTGGCGTGAGTTTCTTGGTGGTTCCAGGTTCAGCCAGATTGGTGAGGTTGATCGTGGCTGAGGCGTAAGTGGCCTGGCTGTCTGCGATCAGGAGGATCATGGCGGGGCCGGGGGGGAAATCCATCTGGAAGTACTCGCCCCGATTGGTTGGCAGTGAGATGGTTGCCTGTCGGTCCTCGTTGCATCCCTCGATCACGAGCCTGCTAGCTCCGAGAGGATCAAGTGGGGGAGGACAACGTTGGGGAGAGAAGAAGGTCGACCACGCCATCGTCTTCGATCGGTCCTCTAGGGACCGCATTATCAGTCCAAGGTATGCGCCGTCGGTCCGGTGTGGCCAGTCGCGTAGGTCATCGAAGGTCTGTGGGTCGTAACTGATAGATGCGCCACCTTCGGGGATCTCGATGAACGCGAAGGCCGATTCGGCGGCTGTGATGATCATCTCGTGGGTTGCTACCGGCAGGGGCGTGGTCGCCCCTGCCGGTGTCATCCCGGCACCAAGCAGCGCTAAGGCCGCTATGGCTGCGCGTGGTTTCAGTAGGGCGATGTGATGATCACCTCTTCGCTGCACTGAAGCCTCGTGCCGGTGGCCGTGCACGAGTCTTCGTCGTAGACGAGCCAGGTGCCAGTAGGGGCTAGATCGATCGTGTGGGTTCCGTATGCGATCCAGGTGCCGGCGCACGCTGGGTCATCCCCGCCGCAGGCTCCAAGTTGCGTCTCGTAGGAATATCCCATAGGGCCGCAGTGACCCGTATCGAGGAACTCGTCGTCGCAGGTTTCCTTGCGGCCTGTGATATGGCCTAGAGGACGGCTGAAGGCGAGGGTGCTTTCCATCCTCCAGGTGTAGTGGTCACATTCGGCGAGTGCCTGGCCGGTGAGGTTGCCCCATTTCATCGCCGGGTTGACTGGCTGGAAGTCGGCGAAGGTGCTTAGGGAACAGGTGATGGTTCCGTACTGGTTGGTGTCGGTATCGAGGTACAGGCCGATAGCTATCGGCTTCGGCTTTCCGGATTCGGGTGCCGCCTGGATGCTGTTCGATCCGAGTGGGCCTAGCAGCAGCAGGGCTGCGCTAAGAGAGAGAGATCTCCGCATGTCTTGCCCCTTCCATCCGTGTGGCGCTCATATGGCACCATCGCCGTCGAGTATCACAAACCCGACAACTGGTGTCAAGGGGTTTTTAGGCCTGCGAGAGTCGCTCGGCTATGCCGGTGATCTCGGTCCGATCGACGGGGCCGAGCCAACGCTCGTCGATCTTGCCGTCGCTTCCGATCGCGTAGATCGCGGGCTCCTGCTCGAGTTTCCAGGCGAGCGCCGCAGGCGATAGAGGACCGAACCGCTGGACCGTCTCGGTGTCGTCGTTGGCGAGTACCTCTATATGGATGAAGGTGAGGTCCTCGAATCCCTTGCGGGTCTCCTCGATCATGTCGATCTCGGGTCCGCATAGTTTGCTGGTGCAGAAGGCGGGCGTTGCGATCGACAGGAAGACCTTGTCTCCTCGCTCCAGAGCGTCGTCTAGGGACACCTCGTGCATGCCGCAGGGCGGCCGACGAGTGCAGATCGGGTCGACGCCCATCGTCGCCTCTGGCGTCGGTGTGGGCGTCACGATCGCCTGGTCGCCAGGCATAGGCATCTGCATCGTGCGCCCGATCTGGACCATGCCAGCCGCGAATCGCTCTTCGCCATCGACCTTCACATCCACTAGCACCTGGAAGGTTCCGTCGGTCGGGAAGGTCACCTCGGCTGCGTAGAAGGACCGGTCCGGCGGCAAGCCGTCTCCCCGTTCGACGATGGGGAAGGGCCCTTGGGCTGCGGCGTTCCGATCGGCAGCGATCCACAGTTCGCCCTCCGCGCCGACCACCAATCCGGTGCTCTGGGCGATCCCGAAGGTCAACCGTTCAGGTTGGCGGCTGAGGAGTTCCGTGCCGACCCCGATGTATTGGAGCGTCTGGGTGCGGCCCGCGATGATCTCGTCGAAGGTCTTCGAGCCGCTCGGTTCCCCGTTCGAACCTCCGCTCGAGCACGCGGTTGCAGCAGCGCCCAGCGCCACGACGCCAGAAGTCTTGAGGAAGTCCCGTCTGGAAAGCATGTGGCGATGGTAGCCGCTCAGGACACGCTCAGCCTGGTTCCGGAGACGCTGACCAAGCCTGCCGACGGCAGCATCGCGCGGAATCCGTCGCGGGAAGCCACCAACCGCCTTGGTTCGTTCATGCCGATACTGGTCAGCATCCTCACCCTGCTGCCAAAGGCGACGGCCTCTAACTGGGGCGCGGGCTGACGGTGCCCGTAGTCCAGTGATAGCCAACCTCGGACAGGATCCGTCCAGCCCTTGACCATACGGATCCGTCTCGCGCCGCTGACCCTCAGGTGAGCGAGACGATCGTCGTACAGTCGAAGCGACGCGGAGGAACGCTGGATCGCGGTCTGGGTGCTGGGAGCCAGATGCCAGACCTGGCGCCAAGACCGACGCACCTTGCTCGAGGCCTCGTCTAGGACGAGAGCGGTTCGATCCATCCTCGATATCAATATCGTGCGTCTCCACTTGACGCCTGACCAAGAAGGGATGCTCAACACATACAGGTCTACTCCCTTGATGTGTTCCTGAGCCACCAGGCGTGCCTTGGCGCTGCGGTACCACTTCGAGCCACCGGGGATCAGCAGGTTGTGGGCCTCGGGTCCGACGAAATGGTCACGCCACTTGGGATCGGATCCGGGATGCCGATAGGTACCGATCCCGCCGTCTGTGACGATGTCGCGCGCACCAACCGTCATCGTCAAGGAGCCGATGTCTGCGTGGCCGTGGATCGCGTACTGACGTCCGAAGCGCAGCGAGTACATGAATGCCGAGTTCGACCACGAGGAGCGTCCGAACGCCCAGCCCGCTCTATAGATGGCGAAGTCCTGGTTGGGGCGCTCGCCCTGCCTGTTCAGCGCGAACGAGGTGGCCGGTCCCTTGGGTTGAACCTTGGCTCGCCGCCTCGTATCTCCGATCGGAGCCAGTGAGCCATCGGGAAGCAGGGCTCTCGATATGAATGCTTCGAGGAGCGCAGTGCGATGCCTGAGGAGTTGAGGAGCTGGTCTGTCGCAGGCGGCGAAGCGCAGCAGAGCCTCGGAGTAACGATCATGGTTGTAGAGCGCGTAGCCGGGAGCACCCTCATCGGTAGCCCCCTGTTCATCGATCCCCTGACCGACCAGTTTGAGCATGCGCTTCTCTGATAGGGCGATCCAAGAAGGCCGAGGTGTTACGCAGCCGAGGGCGAGCAACCCGAGCGTCTGATCCACCGCATGGTTGCCGCGCTTCACATAGAAGCGCTGGTCTGCGAGCGTCCGGCCGTGTTCGGTCATCGCGGCGAGCAGCCACGGTTCGCGGACCCAATCCTGCGACGCGCACGACAACACCATCCCCCTGAACGCCGTGGCATGGTCATCCCAAGAGTGAGGGGACGCGGGTGCGTTGCGCGGATTGTCAGCGACCCAATCGGCCAGCAGGTCCCGCCAGCGCAACAGATACCTCGGGTCACCGGTCTGTTCCCAAGCGGCGATCAGATGGCGGGTCCATCGCAACCCTTGGAAGCGGATCACCCAGTTCGCGTCTCGGAAAGGATCCTCGGTCCAGTCGGGGTCGAGACCGAGTTCGACCGGAGCGAAGCCCGGCAAGCGATAGACACCACGCATCAGTTCGTCGGCGAGTTCCCGGTCGCCGGTCCAGCGTTCGGTCCTGACACATTGGGGTGAAAGCGGCGGCGGCCCAGCCGAGCTTGGAGCAGGCCAACCGAGGCTCGTCGCCACCAGGGCGACAGCCAGCAAGAGCCCCCGCGACCGTCCCAAGACAGCCGGAGTGTATGGGTCTTGGACCTGCAGTTCTCGCTCCTAGAAGAAGGTCTTGACGGTGGCGAGGAGGGCATCGTACTCTACTCGAACACCTGTTCGATTCCACGGAAGGGACGCTGTGGTGTTCAGGTGTCAGAGGGGATGACGATCGTGACGAAGTTGTATGCCGAACCCGTCGAGGTAGAGGCACCAGAGGGACCCATAGAAGCGTTCTGGTGGCGTGGGAAGCGCTATCAGGTGCGCGAGGTGCTGTGCCGGTGGCGCGAGAGCGACGCTTGGTGGGAAGCCTCTGGGCACAGGGCCAAGCCTTGGCAGGCCTCGGGCGAGCACGAGATCGTGAGGCTGGAAGCCATCCCCATGACCAACGGTCTGGCGCCGGGGATCTACGAGTTGACCTGTGATCTTGGCAGCGGGACCTGGAGGCTGTTCCGTGTCTACGACTAGAGGCTCAGCGTTGCGCTCTAGCGATGGTTGCGCTGACGACTGTATACAGCGTCAGGGGTCGGATGGCTGAGCCGTTCGTCCATCTCTCGGTGCGGTCGGCGTTCTCGCTGAAGGAGGGCGCGATCCTGCCCCAAGCGTTGCCCCATGTCGTTCGCCAAGCAGGGATGGGCGCGGTCGCTATCACCGATCGAGACTCGCTGGCAGGCGCCGTGCGCTTCACCAAGGCTTGCGCGGAAGCTTCGGTTCAACCTATCTACGGGGTCCGTATCACCACGGCTCGAGACGAGATAGCGGCCGCTGCGGGGGAACGCTTCTCGGTCACCGTGTTAGCCCAGGATGAGCGTGGCTATGGCGACATGTGTCGGCTCGTATCAGCCGCGCATGCTCGAGGCGAGCGCGGCGATCCGTGCGTGACGCTCGCAGATATCGCAGAAGCCTCGCAGCGGTGTTTCGTGCTGCTCGGCCGTGACTCGGATGTCGGTCAACTGTTGGCGCAGAACCGACGAGATGAAGCGATGGCCGGACTGCGCGCGCACCTTGAAGGTGTCGGGTTCCCTCGTCTGAGGTTGGCCGTCAGCCATCTGCTCCGAGACGGTGACGATGCGCTGGCCGCGCGCACCTTGGCTCTATCTGCCGAGACCGGGGTGCGCGCGGTCGCGACCAACGAGGTGCGCGCCGCGACCCGTGCCGACGCGTTCCTGTGCGATGTGCTGGACGCGGTCCGCAAACTCGTGCCGCTGGCCAAACATCACCGCGAGGACCCGACACGCGAAGCGACGCTCAAATCGCCAGCCGAGATGGCTCGAGCGTTCTCCGAACGGCCAGACCTGTTGCGTGAGAGCGTCGAGATCGCTGCCCAGTGTGGGTTCACGCTTCCGCTCGGACGCGTCCTGGTGCCGCCCTACCCGATCGCTGGACGGCCTCTACCGAAGACGGTGTTGAACTCGATGCTGGCGCGACGCTGTCACGAAGGGTTGGCGCGGCGAGGTATCGAGGTGAAGGGAAGGACGAAGGACACCCTGGATCGCGAGTTGGCCATGTGCGCGCGGCTCGGATGGTCCGCCTACTTCCTGGCGGTGGCCGATCTGGTGCAGACGATCCGCGAGATGGGGGTGCGTTGCGCGTGTAGAGGCAGCGCTGCAGGAAGCCTCATCTGCTACGCGTTGGCGATCAGCGAGGTCGACCCGATCGAGCAGGACCTGGTGTTCGAACGCTTCATGAACGAACATCGGACCCATGAGCTCCCCGACATCGATGTGGATGTCGAGAGTGCGCGCCGAGAGGATTGCTATCGAGCCCTGATCGACCGTTTCCCGCAGGCTCAAGCCGGCTGCCTCGCGATGTACGACACATTCCAAGCGCGTGGCGCGATAAGAGAGGTCGGCAAGGCGCTTGGCCTGCCCGAAGCCGAACTCGGCCTGATCGCCAAAGCCTTCCCCCATATCCGAGCCTCAGGTATCAACCGTGCCCTGGAACGGCTGCCAGAACTCGCGCAGGCACGGGTGGATGGTGACAGGTTGGCGATGCTGTTCGATGTGTGCACCAGGCTGGATGGGTTCCCGCGGCATCTGGCGTTGCATCCCTCGGGTGTGTTGATCAGCCCTCTGGATCTATCTGGTCTGACACCGATCGAGCGCAGCGCACAAGGGTTCCCGATGGCCCAACTCGACAAGCACGATGTCGCCGACCTGGGGTTGCTGAAACTCGATGTGTTAGGTGTTCGGATGTTGAGCGCGATGACCCACACCGCTCACGAGGTCGAACGCGTCACCGGTCAACGCATAGATCTAGATGCGATAGACCGCGAGGATCCCGCGACCTTCGAGTTGATCCGCGCTTCGCGGACGCTCGGGTGTTTCCAGATCGAGTCACCCGGTCAACGCGAACTGTTGCAGAAGCTGCAGCCCGAACGCTGGAAGGATCTGATCATCGAGATCAGCCTGTTCCGGCCAGGGCCGGTGCGAAGCGACATGGTGACGCCCTACCTGATGCGGCGCGCTGGCTTGCAACGCGCCTTCTACGCACATCCCGAACTGCGAAGCGCACTCGGCGAGAGCCACGGGATCATCGTCTATCACGAGCAGGTGATGCGCTCGATAAGTGCTGTGACCGGCGTGGATCTGGGGTTCGCAGACAAGGTCAGGCGTGCGCTCGAAGATGAGGATGCGTTGCCGCGGATCGAAGCCTGGTTCACGCAGAAGGGACGCGAACGCGGCTGGCGGGACGCAGAGATATCGGCGGTCTGGCGTGAGGTCGCCTCGTTCGCCTCCTTCGGGTTCTGCAAGGCGCATGCCGCTGCTTTCGCCGTGCCGACCTACCAATCGGCTTACCTGAAAGCGCATCATCCGGCTGCCTTCTTCGCGGGGATCCTGACGCATGAGCCCGGCATGTACCCGAGGCGAGCGTTGCTGGATGATGCACGGCAAGAGGGTGTAAAGATCCTGCCGTTGGATGTGACGGTCTCGGATCGGTTCTACACGCTCGAACGCACAGCCGAGGGCGAAGGGGTACGGATCGGGTTGATGCATGTCGAACAGATCAGCGACGAAGAGATCGACTCGATCCTGACGGCACGCAGGGAACGCCCTTTCGACGGCTTGGTCGACTTCGCTCGGCGTACCCGCGTCAAGCGTCCCGTGGTCGAAGCCTTGATCCATGCGGGCGCCTTCGATGTGTTCGCGGGTCGCCGAGACCTGCTGTTGGCCGTAGGCGAACTCTGGGGGAGGAGCCTGCCGCGTCCCGAACCCTCTCAGGGCGAGTTGATGCGGAGCGAACCGGTCGTCGATTGGGGGCTGCGTGAGTACAACGATGCCGAGAAGGTTCGAGCCGAACTAGAGGTCCTCGGCATGGATGCGTCCAGGCACCTGATGAGTTTCTACGCGCCGGTGTTGCAGGCGGTGCGCGCGACGTACGCCAAGGACCTTCGAAGCTGCAGGAGCGGTGAACGCGTGATGGTTGCGGGCGTGAAGGTCGCCTCGCAGACACCGCAGATCCGTAGCGGCCAGAGGATCATCTTCCTGACGCTGGACGACGGGTTCGGTCTGGTTGATGTGACGGTCTTCGAGAGCGTGCAGGAACACTGCGCATACCCGGCGTTCCATTCGTGGCTGCAACTGGTGCGAGGCACGGTCCATCGGGTCGGCAGGTCCGGTCTGTCCATCAACGCCGAACGCATCCACGACCTGTCGGTGGTCTCCAAGCAGTTAGCCGAGGGAACCCTGGAGGTCGAAGCGCTGTGGACCGAAGGCGTGGCCGAGATAGAGGAGAACGAGAGGCAACGCAGGCTCGTCTCGAAAGCGAAACGCGAAGAACTCAGGGCCGATCTGGCCGCCAGGGGAGAGCGCGCGCCGCGACCGGTGCTGCGATTGCCCCGCAACGGACCAGCAGGCGCCCCGCCGGCGCAGGCTCCTAGGAAACTGTGGCATCGTTCCGCCGGTAGCGCGGGTTGAGACTAAGAGGGATGATGCAACTCACTTCCGACGAGGAGCCCCCGGCCTGATGGAAACGCCCAGCGAACCGATCCTCCATGTCGACATGGACGCCTTCTACGCGTCGGTCGAGCAACGCGAGGATCCGACGCTGGCGGGCAAGCCGCTCGCGGTAGGCGGGACCGGTCCACGCAGCGTCGTCGCCAGTTGCTCGTACGAAGCGCGCGAGTATGGAGTTCGCAGCGCGATGCCGATGATGCGCGCCCGCCGTATGTGTCCCGAACTGGTGATCGTGAGTCCCGACTTCGGAAAGTACGGGCCAGAATCCGCTGCGATCCGCCGGATCTTCGAGTCCTTCACCCCACATGTCGAGATGCTGTCGTTGGATGAGGCGTTCCTGGATGTATCCGGCGCGGTGAGGCTGTTCGGCGACCCCGTCCAGATCGGCGAGAGGATCCGTGAGCGCATAAGGACCGAACGCAACCTGATCGCGAGCGTGGGTGTCGCTGCCAACAAGAGCATCGCCAAACTCGCCAGCGTTGCTGCCAAGCCGGACGGACTCGTGCATGTTCCAGCCGAGCAGACCCAAGGGTTCCTGGACCCGCTACCGGTGAGCGCGCTCTGGGGCGTGGGAGAGCAGACCGCCATCAGCCTCGACCGGTTAGGGGTCCGAACCATCGAGGAACTGCGCAGGTTGCCCGATGCGGTACTGGATCGCGCTTTCGGGCCGGCCAGCGCCCAACATCTGTGGCATGCGGCCCGAGGCATCGACGAACGCCCGGTCGTGGTGCACGAGGCTCCCAAACAGGTGAGCGCAGAGGAGACCTTCGAGAGGGACATCGACTCTCGCCAACAGGTGCGCAAGGTGCTGTTGGCGCTCTCGGATCGGGTAGCTAGCCGGATGAGGGAACAAGGCGCAGCAGCCAAGACGGTGACCCTGAAGGTGCGTTTCAACGACTTCCGCACCATCACTCGAAGCAAGACGATCGCCACCCACACCGATGCCGCCGCGAAGCTCTACGGTGTCGCTGGCGATCTGTACGACGCGCTCGGTCTGCATAGGCCACGGATCAGGCTGCTCGGGATATCAGCCAGCGGACTCAGTTGGGAAGGAGTCAACGAACAACTGCGTCTGGACGAACGACCAGACCCCTGGCGGGCCGCCGAAGCGGCCGTGGATCGGGTCCGGGGTCGTTACGGACGCGATGCGGTCGACAGGGCTGCGGTGGCCAAGCCGCGACCACCAGCCCGCAGGCAACCGCCTCCGTTGCCCGAACCCCGCGGTCCTCTTAGACCGGGTACCGTGGAACGACTCAAGCCCAAGAGGGAGGAAGGCACATGAGCGAGGTCCTCGTAGACATCCACGAGTCGGTTGCGACCGTGACGCTCGATCGACCAGAGGTAAAGAACGCGATCAACTGGGCGATGGTGGATGCTCTGACCGATGCGGGACGCAGACTCGCCCGCGACCCAGATGTGCGCGCGGTTGTGATCACCGGTGCCGACGGTGTGTTCTGCAGCGGGATCGATGTGACCACCTTCGCCGGTGAAGGCGGAGAGTTCGAGCCGGTCTTCGCTCAGGTCGCGCGATTCCAGCGCGCCTTCGATGTGTTCGAGGAACTCGGGTGCCCGGTGATCGCCGCAGTCGAGAAGTACTGCTACGGCGCGGGGTTCCAACTCGCCATCGCATGCGATCTGAGGGTCATCGCCGACGGAGCGCAACTGAGCGTCATGGAGACGAAGTGGGGCATCATCCCCGACCTCGGGGCCACCACCAGGCTCCCGCGCCTCATCGGTCTCAGCCGCGCCAAGGACCTTGCCATGACCGCCAGGATCATCGACGCCGATGAGGCCGACCACCTGGGGCTAGCTGATCGCCGCACCCCTGAGGGTGGCGCCTTGAAGACAGCGACTGAGCTTGCCCGGGAACTGGCCGCGGGTCCTCCACTTGCGATAGGGGGCATCAAGAGGCTGATGAACTCCTCCTTCGATTCGACGGTGCGGCAGGGACTCGAGCGTGAACAAGCCGTCCAGCGAAGGGTGCTGGCCTCTAGGGATTTCACCGAGGCCGTCGCGGCACGCTTCGAGAAGAGGAAACCCCGATATGAGGGGAAGTGAGTAGGTCCAACCGTGGACGCCGGACAGGCGTCTTTGTATCATCGACACGATGCCCCTGAGCGAACACGAACAGCGCATCCTCGACGAGATCGCCAAGCGGCTCGCCGAGGATGACCCGCGCTTCGCTGAGTCCGTGCGAACGGTCACGCCCAGATCCCATGCGCTTCGGCGGCTCCGCTTGGCAGCGGTGGGTCTGGTGGCAGGGCTCGCGATCTTCATCACCGGGCTATTCGTCGGTCTCGAGAACAACCCGCTGACGGTCGTGCTCGGATTCGCAGGCTTCCTGGTGATGCTCGGCAGTTTCATGGTGGGGGTCAAGGCTTCCAGATCGCTCGGCAATGCGGTCGCTACCGATCTGCGTCAGAAGCGCAAGGGCCAAGGCCCCAAGAAGAGCATGCGCGAGCGACTCGACGAGCGATGGCAGCGGCGCATGGACGGAGAGGATCGATGAGCCGCGCAGGACCGGACGAAGGCCGTCTTGCGCGCGAGGGAACGAATCGGTAGAAACGGCTCCACCCTCCCCAAGGTTCAGCCCGTCCATCTTCGTCACCCGGAGTCCGTAGTTGTCACAGTCCGCACCTTGCCCTGAGGGATTCAGTTCCTCCGACGCATGTCGATTGACAGGGTGCACCAACAACCAGTTGCGTTATTGGGACCGTATCGGGCTGGTGAAACCCTCGATCCGCGGGACGGCGGGCAAGGCCGGCGTCCGCCGCTGTTACGCCTTCACCGACCTGGTCGTGATGCGGTCGATCAAGTGCCTGGTCGACGAGGGAGTGAGCCTTCAGAAGATCCGTCGAGCCTTCGAGCAGTTGAAGAAGTACGGGCTAGAGGACGAACTGGGTCGAGGCCTGAAGGCCCACGGCGACATGTTGCTGATCGGGGACCCAGAGCATGGGGTGGTCATGGACACCTTGAGGCAGGGCCAACTGGTCTTCTTCGAGGTCGTCGAGCATGTCGCAGAAGAGGTCCCCGACAACCTGGTGGACTTCGCCAAGGATCGCGAAACGCTGCATCGGGCCATCCGCTCAGCCGAGCGCGATCTGTTGCCGAAGCGCCGAAGCGCCCGCTGAGGGTCCTGAGTTCGGCATACCGCCTAGACACCGGCATATACTCCCGCCAACCCACGGAGGGTCCTCGATGGCGAGAGCTCTGGTGCTCAATTCGACCGATGAGCCGCTATGTGTGGTCAGCACAAGGCGGGCGGTCGTCCTCGTCCTCAAACACAAGGCTGATCTGGTCGAGGGCGGGTCGGGGGCCATCCACAGCGAACGGCTGACCGTCGCTGTCCCTAGCGTGATCCGGCTCAAGCACTATGTCCGGGTGCCCTACAGGGCGAGGGCCTCGCTCAGCCGCAAGGGTGTCTTCGTCCGAGACGACCACCGGTGCCAGTACTGCGGAGCGGCGGCCCAGAACATCGACCATGTGGTCCCCAGGAGCCGAGGCGGGAAACATGTCTGGGAGAATGTCGTGGCCGCGTGTATCCCTTGTAACACGCGCAAGGAAGCTCGTCTGCCGCGTGAAGCCGGCATGAGACTGAGGCGAAAGCCCGTTGCGCCGAAGGAACGGGTGTGGCTGATCGTGGCGGTCGGAGCGATCGATCCGGTCTGGGAGCCGTACATCGCCCCCATCGCCGGGCCGAAGGCCGCTCTCGCGGCCGGCCAAGCCTGACCCTGCGGACCCTGTGACCAGGGTCTAGATCTCCTCTCGAAGATGTCCCACCCTCATGCTTGACGAGCGTGGGGGAAAGTGGCACACTGTGGCTCCTCGTGGGGAACACGGGGGCATGGGGGAGTCAGAGAGGGGGAAGCAGTGTTCCTGGGGGAAGTCCGGCACTCACTCGACGAGAAGGGTCGAGTCACGCTGCCGTCTACCTCGAGGAGTCACTTCGCAGGGGGATGCGTGGTCACCCGTGGCCGCGACGGATGCCTCTGGGTCTTCCCGAACAGCGAGTGGGAACGGGTCGCCGAATCCTTCCGCTCCCTATCCACCGCGCAGCGTGAGGTCCGGAATGCTCGCCGCTTCTTCTTGGGTAGCGCGAGCGAGGAGACCCCCGATGGGCAGGGTCGCATCCGGATCCCTTCCCCGTTGCGCACCTACGCGAACCTGTCCAAGGAGGTCGTCATCTCTGGCGAGGCCGATCGCCTGGAGATCTGGGATGCGGCTACCTGGGACGGGATGCAGGACGAACTGAGCGCCTCGATCGAGACGCTCTCTGAAACGACGGGACTCCCGATCTAAAGGCAACCCTGGGGGATCAGATGGAAAAGAAGGCCGCGATCGAACGAACGCCAGCGGTGCGCGAGCTCCGTGAGAGCGTCTTACTACTCATCCTGGCGGCAGCCAGCGTCGGAACCTACATCGCCGTGGGCATCGTCGCCGTCCGCCTCTTCGCACGCTGAGACATGTGGAAGCCGGACTGCCGCATGAGCCCGTCCTCGTCACCGAGGTCGTCGCGTTCGCAACCGGGGAGCGCGCCGACCTGTGGGTCGTCGTCGACGCGACCGTTGGCGCGGGCGGGCATGCGGCTGCGCTCCTCGGCGCCTTGGGGCCCTCTGGGCGGGTGCTCGGCCTGGATCGCGATCCGGCCGCACTCGAACACGCCGAGAGGCGCCTATCGCCGTTCGGCGATCACGCGCGTCTCGTGCGCGGTCCCTATGACGACCTCGAGGCCGTCGTTGCCGAACACGGATGGGGACGCGTGGATGCTGTGATCTACGACCTTGGCGTCAGTTCGATGCAGCTTGACGAAGCCGAGCGTGGCTTCTCCTTCAGGGCAGACGCGCCCCTGGATATGCGGATGGATCCTTCTCAGGAGATCACCGCCTACGACATCGTGAACTTCTACGAGGAAGAGGAACTGGTCGACATCCTCTTCCATTTCGGCGAGGAACGGTTCGGGCGTCGCATCGCAGCAGCCATCGTGGCCGCGCGTGGCGTCAAGCCGATCCGCACGACCGGCCAACTGGCCGAGATCGTCGCCGACGCGGTCCCCTCTGCGGCGCGCCGGGACAAGCACCCGGCGCGCCGCACCTTCCCAGCGATCCGGATCGAAGTCAACAAGGAACTGGAGAGGCTGGAGTCTTCCCTGCCGCAGGCAGCCCGGGTCTTGGAGCCCGGTGGGCGGCTCGTCGCCATCAGCTATCACTCGCTCGAGGACCGGGTCGTCAAACGGTTCGTGAACGAGGCTTCCCGCGACGAACCGCCCCGCCTGCGGAACCTCACCAAGAATCCTGTGACGCCCTCGAAGGAAGAATTGATATCGAACCCGCGAGCGAGCGCAGCGAAGTTGCGCGCAGCTGAGCGCACCGATTCCCCGTGGGGAGGGGATGCGGCATGACGCCTCCCCGTACCGCTTCCGCCCCCAGGCGTCCGGTCCCGGCGCCGCAGCGACCCGATCACCTGCGTGTGGTCGACGGTGGCTCGGCGCCGGGCCGGCGCCCCCTTACCAAGCGCTGGATCGCCCCCTGGAAGGTGGCCCTGCTCACCTTCGGGATGCTTTGCTCTCTGGTCCTGTCCAGCCTGTTCCAAGGGCAGCTCTCGATCGAGCGAACCCGTCTCGACCGCGAACTGTCACGGCTACGCACAGACATCGCGGAGACTCAACTCGAGATCGAACGCGAGACCACCCCTGGAGCGATCGCTTCGCGCGCACGCGAACTCGGGCTGGTGTTCCCCGACGAGATCGGGTCCCTGCCCCGATCGCAGGGGGAGAACTGATGGCACCCGCACGGATGGGACAGCCCTCCAAGCGCCTCGGCTTCATCTTCGCGGCGCTGATGATCCTGGTTGCCGGACTGGGGGTCCGGCTCGTGCAACTCCAGGTCCTGTCAGCGCCGAGGTTCGAGCAGATGGGTCTGAACAAGCGGCTGGTCCGAGCGACCTTGCCGGCAGCCAGGGGCGCGATCTACGACCGCGACCTGGAACCGATCGCGGTCAGCGCCGAGGCTCGCACCATCTTCGCCGATCCCGCGGCCATCGAGAACCCCGCCGAGGTCGCTGCGGAACTCTCCCCGATCTTGGGCATCCCGCCCGGCAAGTTGCTGCCATCCCTCACCGGCGAGGGCAGGTTCACCTACCTCGCACGGAGCGCACCTCCATCGGTGGCGCGGCAGGTATCCGAGCTCGAGCTCTCGAGCATGATCGGTCAATATCCGAGCATCCGACGGGTCTACCCGTCAGGTCGTGTCGCTGCGCAGATCGTGGGGTTCGTCGGAGTCGACCAGGAAGGGCTCTCCGGGCTGGAGAGTGCATACGACACGATGCTCGCGGGCAAAGATGGCCTGCGAGAGATGGAGCGCGACCGGTACGGGCGGCCGATACCTGGCGCTCGGCTGATCTCTCAGTTGCCCCAAGACGGCAAGGATCTGGTTCTAACGATAGATCGGGACCTGCAATGGTTCGCCGAACGCGCCCTGATAGAGGCCCTCGGCAAGACGAGCGCACGGAGCGGGATAGCGATCGTCATGGATCCAAAGACCGGGGATGTGTTGGCCATGGCTAACGCGCCGCTGTTCGATCCGAAGAACTACGCCAAGGTGGGCGCCGATCGTCGTCGTAACCGTGCCGTCACCGACGCTTACGAGCCCGGTTCGGTGAACAAGGTCATAACCGCTGCGTTGGCGATCGATCAAGGCAAGGCTTGGCCAGGTGAACAGCTACGCATCCCTTCCTCGATGCGTATCGGTCGGTACACCTTCCGCGACCTGATGCCTGATGCGGACGGCAGGATGACCTACGCGGAAGCGCTGGCGCGCTCATCGAACCTGGCGACGATCAAGGTCGCCAATCGGCTTGGCAAGGCGCGCTTCAATGCGGGGCTCCGCGCCTTCGGTCTGGGAGAACCGACCGGTATCGGCTTCCCTGGAGAGTCCAGCGGCGTCCTTCCGCCACCATCGGATTGGTCGAGCACCAGCATGGCGACCATCCCGATCGGTCAGGGCATCGCCGCGACACCCATCCAGATCGCCAGCGTCTACGCCACCATCGCCAACGATGGGATCCGAGTGCGACCGCGACTGGTGCGCGGCGTCATCTCCGCTGAAGGGGACCTGATCGAGAACCCCATCGCGCCTGCCCAGCGGGCGGTCAGCCCGCTGGCCGCCGCCCAGGTCCGTCAGATGCTCGTCGGAGTGGTACAGGAAGGGACCGGCGTGAGGGCCCAGATCCCCGGGTACCTGGTGGCTGGAAAGACCGGCACGGCCCGGAAACCGCTGCTGGATCGTCGCGGGTATTCCAACGAGATCGTCACCACCTTCGCTGGCTTCGCGCCCGCCGACGATCCACGCTTCGTGGTAACCGTCTCACTCGACAACCCATGGCCGCGGTACGCCGCCACGACCGCCGGCCCCGTCTTCCAGGAGATAATGACCTTCGCGCTTGGTAACTCTCGTGTAGCGGCTTCGGTGTCTCGGCAGACGCCACCAGCACCCGCTCGCGCCCAAGCTCTTCCCAACAAGGTGGTGTCCGTGGACCCCTCTCCACGCGCCGCTACCTCGCCGCCGGCTCCGGTCACCGCCGTGCCGCAGCCTTCGACCGTCCCCACCGCGCCGCGTGCGCGGCCACCGGAGCCGGCGGCCTAGGCCTGCCTCGTCGACGAACGCCTGAAGGGGACGCAGATGCGCTTGTCGGAACTAACAACGGTGACCAGCCAAGGTCACCGGGTTCGAGGCGACGCCGAGATCACTACGATCACGCACGATTCCCGACAGGTCTCCGCCGGGTCGCTTTTCTGCTGCATACCCGGAGAGCGGTTCGATGGACACACCTTCGCTCCGGCGGCGGTCGCTGCCGGGGCGGCTGCGCTCTTGGTCGAACGGGAGCTCGAACTGCAGGTTCCTCAGCTGGTGGTCCCGAGCGTGCGCGCGGCCATAGGACCGGTCGCATCCGCGTTGTTCGGCGACCCTTCGAGGTCGATGACCGTGGTAGGCGTGACGGGAACCAATGGCAAGACCACCACGACCTACATCCTTGAGCAGGTCTTCAGGGCCTTGGGGTGGAAACCAGCGGTGATCGGAACGGTGGAGACGCGCATCGGGGACCAGCGGGCCCCGGGGGTCCGCACGACGCCGGAGGCGAGCGATCTGCAAGCTCTCCTTGCTCACATGCGTGATGCTCACTGCGATGCCGTCGCGATGGAGGTCTCGAGTCACGGACTCGATCAAGGTCGAGTCGATGGTACGCACTTCGAGGCTGCGGTGTTCACCAACCTGACCCAGGATCACCTGGATTATCACGAGACCATGGAGGACTACTTCGAGGCCAAGGCCTTGCTGTTCTCGCAGCGGCGCAGTCGACACGCGGTCATCAACATCGATGACACCTGGGGACGCAGGCTGGCCGAACGCATCGCGTCGCAGATGCCGTTGGTCACCACCGGGATGGAGTCTGAAGACGCCGATGTCCGGTCTGAATCGGTCGTGCTGGGGGCACGGGGCTCTACCGTGATCGTCGGAGTAGGCGAGGAACGCATCCAGATCCAGGTTCCCCTCCCGGGGCGCTTCAATGTCTCGAACGCACTGGGGGTCGTCGGTGTCGCTCGTGCCCTTGGCTGGAGTCTCGATT
Source organism: Actinomycetota bacterium (assembly GCA_046565595.1). Taxonomy (GTDB): domain Bacteria; phylum Actinomycetota; class AC-67; order AC-67; family AC-67; genus JBKHYG01. The sequence goes on from JBKHYG010000014.1 coordinate 26,303, forward strand.
CGGTGGCAGCTGGGATCGCCAGCCTTCAGGGCGTGCCTGGCCGACTGGAATCCATCGAGGAAGGTCAGCCCTTCACGGTGCTGGTCGATTACGCGCACACCCCCGACTCTCTAGAGAATGTCCTGGCTTCGGCACGCGAGATCGTGCCCGAGGGCGGGAGGCTGATCGTGGTGTTCGGCTGCGGCGGTGATCGAGATCGAACCAAGCGTCCTCTCATGGGTGCGGTGGGAGCGTCGTCTGCGGACAGGTGCATCATCACCAGCGACAATCCGCGCACCGAAGACCCAGCATCCATCGTCGAGCAGATCGCTGCAGGCGCGCGCACCACCGGCCGCGCCTTCGAGCAGATCGTGGATCGGCGGGAGGCGATCTCGGAAGCGATCCGCTCGGCAGCTCCCGCCGATGTGATCGTGATCGCGGGCAAAGGGCACGAGACCGGTCAGACCTTCGCTGACCATACGATCGACTTCGATGATCGCATCGTGGCGCGAGAGATCCTGCGGGGGCTCTCATGATCGGTGTCACCTTGGCGGAGATCGCTGCGATCCTGGGAGCCTCTTCTCAAGGGTTCGACGCGGACGCGATGGTGACAGGCGTGAGGATCGACTCGCGCCAGGTTCAGCCAGGGGACCTGTTCATCGCGATCAAGGGCGAGAGGTCCGACGGCGCACGCTTCGTCGATGCTGCCCTGGAGGCAGGCGCCGTGGCGGCGGTCACCACCGATGAGGGCCCGAACCGCATCACGGTCTCTGAGCCGGAGAACGTTCTGTGGGCGATCGCTGGCGACCAGCGCGTGCGCACCTCCGCCACCGTCATCGCCATCACCGGATCGGCTGGCAAGACCCTGACCAAGGATCTGCTCGCTGCGGCGCTGGCAACGCAGTGCCTGGTGAAGGCCACGCGCGCCAACATGAACAACGAGTTCGGCGTCCCGTTGACGATCTGCTCGGTCGAGGAGGACACCGATGCGCTCGTCGTCGAGGTGGGCGCGCGTGGCGTCGGGCACATCGAGCAGCTGATGCCTCTGGTCCGTCCAGACGTCAGCGTCGTGCTCAATGTCGGCAGCGCGCATGTGGGCGAGTTCGGTGGCCTGGAGCGCACCGCGCTAGCCAAGTCCGAACTCGTCCGGGGTCTGGGTCCCGACGGCGTCGCGGTCCTCAACCTCGATGATCCTCGAACCTCGGCCATGAGGGAACTAGCCCAGAGGGTGATCACCTTCGGGGAGCATCCGGATGCGCAGGTACGGATGACCGGCGTGCGGATCGACGAGTCAGGGCGAGCAGAGTTGTCGGTCCTGATCGAAGGGACGGGGTTCGACGCCAGATTGCCGCTGCCGGGTGCGCATCTGGCCTCGAACGCGCTGGCAGCCCTGGCTGTCGTCTGGGAGCTCGGCCTCGATGTCCAACAGGCAGCAGACGCGCTCGCTACCGCGACGACCACCTCCGGCCGCATGCAGATATACGAGGTCGGTGGACGATCGATCCTGGATGACTCATACAACGCGAGCCCAGAGTCCATGGCCGCGGGCCTGAAGACCCTGGCGACCTTCAACGGTCGTCGCCCTACCTGGGCAGTCCTCGGAGCGATGCTCGAACTGGGCGACAGATCGCTCGAAGAGCACGATCGCATCGGGCGGCTCGCGACCAGGCTGGGTATCAGCCGACTGATCGTCGTGGGAGACGCAGCCGCTCCGATCCTGCATGCTGCACGCCACGAAGGCATGTCTCCCGAGGATGCGACCGGAGCGGCCGACATCGACGATGCGCTTGGTCAACTCCAGCAGATGCCGGATGGAGCGGTGATCTTGGTGAAGGCCTCCAGGTCCGTCGGGTTGGATCGGATCGTGACCGCCATCACTCGAGGGGACCAAGCGTGAAGTCGATCCTGCTAGCCGCCACCGTGAGCCTCATCGTCTCGTTGTTGGGGACACCCTTCGCCATCCGCACCTTCCGCCGACGCGGCGTGGGCCAACTCCTCCGAGAGGACTTCGCCGAACTGGGCGGAGGCATGCACGAACAGAAGCGGGGCACGCCGACGATGGGCGGCGTGGTGATGATCGTGGCGGTCACCCTCGGATACTTCAGCACCCACATGATCACCCACCGGCTCGGGAATGCTGGTGCGATCGTGGTCGTCGCGATGATCGGTATGGGTGCGGTGGGGTTCCTGGACGACTACCTTAAGATCCGCAAGCAGCGGAGCCTCGGGCTGAACAAGACCTGGAAGACGATCGGGCAGCTGGCGGTGGCCCTAGGCATAGGACTGGCGATCCAAGGCCTGCCGGAAGCATCGACCTCGCTCTCCTTCGTCCGTGAGACGGCGCTCGATCTGGGTCCGTTCTTCCTCCTCTGGGTCTTCGTCATGATGAGCGCATCGACCAACGGTGTGAACCTGACCGATGGGCTGGACGGGCTGGCAGCAGGGTCGAGCGCGATGGTCTTCCTTGGCTACCTGTTCATCACCTTCTGGCAGTCGAGACACCTGTGCGAGGCCATCGCCCCGGGGCCAGGCTGCTATGTGAACATCCCCGATCCACTCGATCTGGCGGTCGTCGCGGCCGCGGGCCTGGGGGCTTGCGCGGGGTTCCTCTGGTGGAACGCGGCTCCCGCTCAGATATTCATGGGGGACACCGGATCCCTCGCTCTGGGTGGGGCTTTCGCGACGCTGGCGATCATGACATCGACGCAGCTGCTTCTCGTTCTGATGGGGGGACTCTTCGTGTTGGAGGTGACCAGCGTCATCATCCAGATAGTCGCCTTCCGAGGCTTCAAGAGGCGCGTGTTCCGGATGGCGCCGATCCATCACCACTTCGAGTTGGGCGGATGGCCAGAGATCACGGTGATAGTGCGGTTCTGGATCATCGCCGGGCTATCGACCGCGTTCGCGCTGGGTGTCTTCTACGCTGACTTCTTGACCAAAGGCGGGGCCCAATGACCGTGACCTCCTTCGGTCTGAAGGACGGCACTTCCTTGAGAGGATGCCGGGTGGTCGTGCTTGGCCTTGCTCGCAGCGGCGAAGCCGCGATCGGGTTGCTCTCGAGTTGCGGAGCTCAGGTCCGTGTCCTTGACGGTGTTGACGACGAACAGCGTCGAAGCCTGGCAACCTCGTTGGGGGTCGAGGCGGTCTTCGGGCGGACGGAGGCAGATGACATCGGCGGGGCGGATCTGATCGTCACCAGTCCGGGGATCAAGCCCTCCTCTGTCTGGAGGATGGCTGCGGAGCAGGCGGGTGTGCCGATCTGGAGCGAGATCGAACTCGCGTGGCGCGCAGGGATCAGGCCTCTCGCTGCCATAACGGGGACCAACGGCAAGACGACAGCTACCAGGATGCTGGCAGAGGCCTTGAACGCCGCGGGTGTGCCTGCCACGGCTGCCGGCAACATCGGTCTGCCATTGGCCGCCTGCCGTCCCGGACAACCCATCGTCGCCGAGGTGTCGAGCTTCCAGTTGGACACGATCGATGCGTTCACCGCTCCGGTCGCGGTGCTGTTGAACCTTGCACCCGATCATCTCGATTGGCACGGCAGTATGGATGCCTACGCCGCAGCCAAACAGCGTCTGTTCCGGAACCTGACCCCGGAGGATCGAGCCATAGCTCATGTCGATTGCGTGAGCCATGCCTCCGTCGGGCCGGCCAGTGTCGAGGCGTTCGACACCACCGAGCCCGAGGGTGTCCAGACGCTAGGAGTACGAGATGGCCAACTCGTCGTCGCAGACCGAAGGATCCTCGCGGTCTCAGACCTGAACTCCAGCTACAAGCCGTTCGTCCTCGACGCGCTGGCCGCCGCCGGAGCGGCCCTGCGGCTCGGAGCGGACCTAGCTCGAGTGGCCGATGCGCTCGCCTCATTCAAGCCCGATCCGCATCGCCTGGAGACGATCGCCGAGATCGATGGCGTCGTGTTCGTGAACGACTCGAAGGCGACCGATCCGCACGCGACCGCGACGGCTCTCGAAGCCTTCCCCGGACCGGTCATCCTCATCGCCGGTGGCCTTAACAAGGGCCTGAGTTTCGAGGATGTGGTCAACGCGTCGGGACGGGTCAGGTGGGTCATCGCGATGGGCGACGCGGCATCCGAGATCGCCGAAGCCTTCGCTGCCACCGGTATCGAGATCCAGATCCGACCCGAACTCGAGGATGCGGTCAACGAGGCAGCCAGGCAGGCAGCGCCAGGCGACACGGTCCTGCTCTCACCCGCATGTGCAAGTTTCGACAGGTTCTCTTCGTACGAGGAACGCGGACAGAGATTCACCGAACAGGTCCTACGGATACAGGAGTCACGATGACGGTCATCTCGATAGCCAAGCAAGGTCGAAGGGGCGCCCTGCGAGCACGGATGGATCTGCCGGCTGGTGCCAGGTCCGTCACGTACGCAGCGGGAGGACTGACCGCGTTCGGTCTGCTGATGGTCTTGAGTGCCTCATGGGTCGAATCCCTGGACAAGGGACAGTCAGCGTTCTTCTTCCTGACCCGTCAGTCGCTGGGAGCGATCATCGGGATCGTGGCGATGTTCGTCTTCGCGCTCATCCCTGTGCAGCGTTTGAAGAACCTGGCGATACCGGCGCTGGTCCTGGCGATACTCGGGCTGCTCCTTGTGCTTACTCCGCTGGGTCTGGATGTGAATGGCTCCAAGCGCTGGATCGCGATCGGCGGGTTCACCATCCAGCCGAGCGAGCTCGCCAAGCTCGCATTCATCCTGGCAGGCGGTGCGATCGTCGCCAAGAAGGGATCTCGTCTGATCACGATCGGCGACGCGATGCGACCGATGGGCCTGCTGCTGCTGGTACTGGCAGCACTGGTCATGGCTGAGCCCGATCTGGGAACCGCGACGATCCTCGGCTTGCTTTTCATGGTCATGCTGTTCGTCGCAGGGACTCCCGCTCGGACGCTCACGACATTCACGCTCATGGGTTCGTCGGCGTTCGCGTTCTTCGCGATGAGCGCGGACTATCGCCGCGCGCGCGTCTTCAGTTTCCTCGACCCGTTCGCCGATCCAGAGAACACCGGGTATCAGGCGGTACAAGGGATCGTGGCCCTCGGCTCGGGGGGCATCTTCGGTAACGGCATCGGCATGAGCCGACAGAAGTGGCTGTATGTCCCCAACGCTCATACGGATTTCATCTACGCGGTCATCGGAGAGGAACTCGGCCTCATCGGGACACTGGGGATCCTGGGTCTGTTCGTGTGGCTGACCATCGCCGGACTTCGGATCGCAGGGGGGACCAAGGACCCGTTCGCTCGCTGCCTCGCGGCAGGGATCACCGTGTGGCTGACTTCGCAGGCTCTGATCAACATCGGTGCGGTCACCAGCGTGTTGCCGATCACTGGCGTTCCTCTTCCCTTCGTGTCCTATGGCAACTCGGCACTGATCGTCTCGTTGGCTGCCGTGGGGATCCTGATGTCGATCGCCAGGGAGAACGCCGCCAAGGAGTCCCGATCGGCATGACGATCTCGATCGCGTTGGCGGCGGGGGGCACCGGGGGACACCTGCTTCCCGCCCTGGCTGTCGCGGACGCGGTCCGAGCCAAGGTTCCAGACGCCCGCATGGTGCTGATCGGTTCACACCGGCACCTAGATGCGGCTCTGGCTGAGAAGGTCGGCATGGAAGTCGTCGCCACCGATGTGATCTCGTTCGGCAGCCTCGCGCAGATCCCCAAGGTGGCTCTACGGTTGAGGAGGGCGGTGCGCGAGGCCAAGAGCGAGCTCTCACAGCGAGAGGTCTCGGCGGTATTGGGATTCGGCGGCTATCCGAGCCTGCCGGCGGTCCTCGCGGCCGGCAGGATCGGGGCGCAAGCCCTCGTGCACGAAGCCAACGCCCTACCGAAACTCGGGCTAGCTAACGGCATCGCCGCACGGATGGGAGCCCGGGTCTTCGGCGGGTGGCCGACCACCGGATCGCGGATCGGATCGAAACCGAAGATCGTCGGAGTTCCCCTGCGGGCCGACATCTCGGAGCTGGATCTGGTGACGGCTCGGCGAACCGCTCACGAGGCGCTGGGTCTGGAGCCGTCGGGGAAGCCTGTCATCCTGATCGTCGGGGGAAGCCTGGGTGCCCGCCGGATCAACGATGCCGCCATCGAGGCCATCCAGAGGGCATCCGACCGGTTCAGATTCATCCTTTCGACCGGCGTCGACGATCATCAGCGCGTGGCTGATGCACTAGGCGAGGCTGCGCGGGTCTACCCCTTCATCGACGATATGGCCACCGCCTATGCGGCCTGCGATGTCGTCGTTGCACGAGCGGGGGCGGTGACCGTCGCAGAGATCGCGACGCTTGGTCTGCCCGCGGTGTTGGTTCCGCTGCCGGTCGCAAGGGCAGACGAGCAGACGCTCAACGCCGAGCAGCTCGTCGCTCGGGGACAGGCCACCATCGTCGAAGATAGGCGGCTCGATGGCGAGAGCCTGATCGGAGCGGCCGAGCAGCGTCTGGCAGCCGGCCCGGTCGAGCCCGACCGGACCCATTCGTCAGCGGCTGCGACGTTGGCGGACGCACTGCTCCAAGGGGTAACCCTTGCGTGAGGACTTGGCTGCCCTTGCCCCGGTGCACCTGATAGGCATCGGGGGCGTCGGCATGAGTGCCATCGCCAGGATCCTGCTCACTAGAGGTGTGGCGGTCTCTGGAAGCGACCAGAGGGACACCCCCGCGCTCGAGGCGCTGCGGGCACTGGGTGCGCGGATCTTCGTCGGACATGATGCGGCCAACCTCGAGGACGCGACGACGGTGGTCTTCAACAGCGCGATACGCGAGAACAACCCGGAACTCGTGGCGGCTCGATCGCAAGGCCTGATCGTGTTTCACCGAGCCCAGCTGCTCGCGGCGTTGGCTCGAGGCTCGAGGACCGTGGCCGTCTCTGGTACCCATGGCAAGACGACCACCAGCGCGATGATCGCGACCATCTGTATGCGAGCAGGTGTGGATCCCACCTTCCTGGTGGGAAGCGATGTGAACGAGCAGGGCACGAACGCGCACTCCGGTTCGGGGGAATGGTTCGTGGCCGAGGCGGACGAGAGCGATGGGTCACTGTTGTGGCTTGTTCCCGAGGTCGCGGTCATCACCAACGCCGAGGGTGATCACCTGGACCACTATTCCTCAAAGGAGGAGATCCTCGCGACTTTCTCGGCTTTCCTTGCCCAGATCACTCCGAACGGCATGGCCGTCGTATGCGCCGACGATGAGGGGTCGGCGTCCCTCGCAGCCGTCGCAGATCCGGCCCTGCGGGTCGAGACCTACGGGATGGATGCGGGAGCATGGCGGATCGGCGGCGATGGGGTGATAGCTCGAGAGGGCCGGGAACTCGGGCGTCTGCAGTTGAGCGTCCCCGGCGACCACAACCTTCGAAACGCACTTGCTGCGATCATCGTGGCGGACCATCTTGGTATCAGCATCGGAGCCTCGTTGGAGGCGCTCGCGAACTTCCGCGGGACCCGCCGACGGTTCGAAGAGAGAGGTACCGTCGGCGAGATCCGCGTCGTCGACGACTACGCCCATCACCCGACGGAACTCGCGGCAACCTTGCAGGCTGCCAGGCAGGTGACCTCGGGTCGGGTCCTGGCGATCTTCCAGCCACACCTGTTCTCTCGGACGAAGATGTTCGCCGTGGAGATCGGGAAGGCTCTCGCGGCCGCGGACGCGGTATGCCTGCTGCCCATCTATGGGGCTCGCGAGGATCCGATCCCGGGGGTCACCTCCAGACTCCCACTCATCGCGACCCTCGAAGAGGCGCCACGCATGCCGGCCGCATTGCTTCCAGACCATCCAAGTGCCGTGCGGTGGGCGGTGCGATCTGCGAAACCTGGAGACCTGATACTCACCCTAGGTGCGGGAGATGTGACCAGCATCGGGCCCGAGATAGTCACTGCCTTGGCTGACCGTCGGGAGTTGGCCGGTGCCTAGAGCAGTCGATCTCGCGTTGGATGCCTTGGGAGAACTCACGGGCGCGGTTGAGGTTGGCGCGCCGATCGGCCCGTGGACCTCGTATCGGCTCGGCGGGCCAGCTGACATCCGGGTAGAGGCGGCCAACCTCTCTGACCTCAGGTCGGTGTCCGCGGCGATAGACGCCTCGGGGATGCCGGTGCTGATCGTCGGCCGCGGATCCAACATGCTTGTCAGCGATGCGGGTTTCCGAGGCATAGCGATCCGGCTGGGAGAAGGGTTCCGCTGGATCGACATCGCGGATGGGGCAACCCTGTCCGCGGGGGCGGCTGCGGCCCTGCCAGTTCTGGCCCAGCGGGCTGCTGAAGCGGGTCTCGCCGGGTTGGGCTTCGCGGCCGCGATCCCGGCGAGCTTAGGTGGTGCGGTTCGGATGAACGCAGGGGCGCATCATCACGAGATCGGGGAGGTCGTCGCCTCGATCGAGATCTGGCGTCTCGGGGCTGCTCGAACCGAGCGCATGACCGGCCGGGACGCAGACTTCAGGTACCGGGCAACCAGCCTGCCTGACGACGCGATCGTCACCTCGGCGACCCTGTCGTTGCGACCAGAGGAGCCCGAACGGATCAGGCAGGAGATGGAGGTCGCAAAGAGCTGGCGCCGTGAGACACAGCCGCTCAACATGCCGAACGGAGGCAGCGTGTTCAAGAACCCGCTGCCAGACCATGCCGCGAGACTGATCGAAGAGATCGTAGGCAAGGGGGAGCGGGTCGGCGGAGCAGAGATCAGCCAGGTGCACGCGAACTTCATCGTGGCCCATCCGGGTGCGAGGGCACAAGATGTGTTCGAGTTGATGGGGCAGATCCGGAACCGGGTCGCAGAAGAGACCGGGATCGAACTGGAACCAGAGATCAAGCTCATCGGATTCGACAGGCAACCGTGGGAGGACCGATCATGAGATTGAGGACGCTGGCGATCATGGGACTGACCGTAGCCACCGGTTACGCAGGATGGCTCGGTGTCTCGAGTTCTGGGCTCGTGGCGGTCAGTTCTGTCGAGGTCATAGGGACCGAGCAGACCGACGCTGCACTGATACGCCGCGCAAGCGGGATCCGCGAAGGCCAGAACGCACTGACGCTCGATCTGCAAGCGGCAGAGGCCCGCATAGAGGAACTGCCCCTGATCGCAGAGGCGAGCGTCTCTCGAGAAGGGCCTCTTGGGGTCATCATCCAGGTCGTTGAAAGGACCGCAGCCATCCGGGCCGTATCGGGCTCTCGAACCGACTTCTACGACAGAGCCGGGTCCAAGGTCCCTGCGCCTGCCGAACCCGGCCCGATGCCCGTCCTTAGAGGCGAGTGGGTCGGACCGGCCGAGGTGAAAGCGACGCTGGCGGCTTGGGCGGCGCTGGGTTTCTCTGATCGTGGCTCAGCTTCCTTCCAGTGGGCCGCTGGGCGAGGCCTGATCATGCAGCTTGGGTCCGTCACCGTCGTTCTGGGCGACGGCGCCGCGATGCGGCAGAAACTGACGACATTCAGAGCCTTGAAGGCTCGGTTGAAGGGCCAGGGGGAACTCACGAGGGTCGATCTGAGCGATCCCAGCCGCCCGACCGTGAGGCTCAGATGACCGCTGCGGCCCTCAGGTAACGCTTCGGTCAGCCAGAGCCCCGAAGTTCATCCTCAACCACGCCTGAAACTTTTTCGGTCGTGGGCTTGACTCAAGGGTGAGGCTTAGATACCTTGACCTCAAGTAGCCGGGAGTTGACATAAAGTTCATCATGAAGTTGAACTTGAATGTAGCTCCTGACCTGCGGGAATCGAATATCGCTAGGTGCACACATCTTCCCCAGTCTGCACGGCGCGACCAGACCCTCGATGAAAGCATGAGCCTTCTCGAGGGGAGGTTGAACCGTGGAGTCATGTGCTCCAACCGCCATGGCGGGCGGACTATCGGACGGCTGATCCCGTCCGATCGATGGTGCCATCCGGCACCGGAAGGTAGCTGAGGCTCTGAGGGGAGTCTCAGAAGGAGGAGGGAAGATTATGGCGGCAACCCCGCAGAATTATCTGGCGGTCATCAAGGTCGTCGGGATCGGCGGTGGCGGCGTTAACGCCGTCAACCGGATGATCGAAGAAGGCCTCAAGGGCGTCGAGTTCATCGCCATCAATACCGATGCGCAAGCCTTGTTGATGTCCGACGCAGACCTGAAGTTGGACATCGGCCGTGAACTCACCCGTGGTCTCGGCGCGGGCGCAGACCCCGAGGTCGGCGCCGCAGCTGTCGAGGAAGCCCGGGAGACCATCGAAGAGGTCCTGAAGGGCGCCGATATGGTGTTCGTGACCGCAGGCGAAGGCGGCGGTACCGGAACCGGTGGTGCACCGGTCGTGGCTCAGATCGCGAAGAGCTTGGGCGCACTGACGGTCGGTGTCGTCACCAGGCCCTTCGGTTTCGAAGGCAAGGTCCGTTCGGACCAGGCCGAGCGGGGCATCCAAGGGCTCCGCGATGAGGTCGACACGCTGATCGTCATCCCGAACGAGCGTCTGATGGAGGTCAGCGACGAGAACACCACCGTCTACGACGCCTTCAAGATGGCCGACATGGTCCTTCACCAGGGTGTCCAAGGCATCACGGATCTCATCACCACGCCAGGTGTCATCAACCTGGACTTCGCCGATGTCAAGAAGACCCTCACCAACGCAGGGACCGCTCTGTTGGGTGTCGGCGTTGCTCGAGGCGAGGACCGTGCCATCCAGGCTGCACGCGCAGCGGTGGCGAGCCCGCTGCTGGAGACCAGCATCGATGGTGCCCGTTCGCTGCTCGTGAATGTCACCGGCGGAAGCGACCTGACCTTGTTCGAGCTGAACGAGGCCATGCGCATCGTGACCGACCACGCGCACCCCGAAGCGAACATCATCTTCGGTCACGCCACCGACGACTCGATCGGCGATGCCGCCAAGGTGACCGTCGTCGCCGCTGGCTTCGACCGCTGGGGTGGCCGGGAGGTCAGCATCGGAGGTATCAGCCTCGAGGACGAGGATGACGAGCTCGATCTGACGCTCGAGGACACGGGGCCGCGTCGCACCGTGACCTTCGACACCGACGACGATCTCGAGGACATCCCTTCGTTCCTGCGTCGCTAGAACCGGCACGTCCCTCGCGCCTCTGGTTGCGCGCTAGGGACATGAGCGACGAGACGGGGCCCTTCGGGGCCCCGTCGTCGTTGGAACCTAGGCTGTCGGACCGATGACCCTGTCTTGGCGTGCGCTCGATACCGTGGGAGGCCTACCCGGTGGGCTGCTTCGGGTGGACGAACATGATCAGAACATCGTGGGGGCTTTCACGACGCGCCTGGGTGGCGTGGCGGGTGACCTAGATCTGTCTCTGCGATCTACGACCGACGAAGCCGAGGTGCGTTCCAACCGCGATCGGCTCTGTTCGCAGCTCGGCCTGCCTGAGGACTCGTGGACGCTGGGAGAGCAGGTTCACGGGGCCGGCGTGCACCTGGTCGCCGACGAGGATCGAGGAGCCGGTCGCGCAGATCATCCCTCAGCGATCCCTGGCGTTGACGCCCTCTGGACCGAAACCCCAGGCGTGTCGCTCGTCGTGCTGACGGCCGATTGCGTGCCGATCCTCATCAAGGATCCTGCACGAGCCAGGATCGCCGCGGTGCATGCGGGCTGGCGTGGTGTGGTCGCTGGGGTGATCGAGGAGACGCTGGCAGCATTCGGTGCGACGCCGACAACGACCGCGCACATCGGCCCGTCGATAGGGCCATGCTGTTACCAGGTCGGGGACGATGTCTTGGAGCCGGCGATGGCTGCCTTCGGGGACCGGGTGCGCTCGGGTGATCGGCTGGACCTGTGGACGGCAGCCAGGCTGGCGCTGATGGGTGCGGGGGTCCGCTCGATAGACCTGGCTGCCTTGTGCACGCGCTGCGAACCCGAGAGGTTCTTCAGCCATCGGGCCGGAGCGACGGGCAGGCAAGCTGCGATCATCGGCATGAGATGACGAAACGACCCGACGATCTGGGCGGTGCGACGCGCCCCGACGAGATCAGATCACGCGTCGAAGACCTGAGGCGACGCCTCGAGCAGGCATGTCGATCCAGCGGACGCGATCCCGACGAGGTTCGGGTCGTCGCTGCGGCCAAGACCCGATCGGCCGAGCAGGTCCAGGCCGTGGTCGATCTGGGGATCACCGATATCGGAGAGAATCGCGTCCAGGAACTCGTCTCCAAACGGACCCGAGTCTCTGGAGCGACCTGGCATTTGATCGGGCCCCTCCAGAGCAACAAGGTTGCCAAGGTCGTCGGGAAGGTCGAGCTGATCCATTCCATCGATTCGGTCGCGCTGGCGAACAAGGTGGCCGAGCGCGCTCGGAGCCTGGGTGTCGTCCAAGCCGTGCTCCTCGAGGTCAACATCAGTTCGGATCCCTCGAAACACGGTTTCGAGGTTGCTGCATCGGCAGAGGCCGCCGGCGAGATCGCTGCCATGCCTGGACTTGCCTTACGAGGCCTCATGGCTATCCCGGCCCGAGACGACATGGCATCCGAGAGATTCGCCGAACTGCGGCGGATCCGGGACGAGTTGGCCTCTCGAGGGTTGTCACTACCCGAGTTGTCCATGGGCATGAGCGCCGACCTCGAGGCGGCCGTGGCTGAGGGCGCGACCCTGGTCAGACCAGGAACCGCGCTGTTCGGCCCGAGGGGATAGCGGTCCGGGCGGCCCTCGTCAGACCCGCTGGCGAGCATCTGTTGGAGGTCCGCCCACCCAGCTGGAAGCGTCTGTTGGGGGTCCACCCACCCTGCCGGAACCGAGCCTCAGGATGTCGTAACCTTGTGAACGACCAGTTACCTGCGTGAAAGGCCTCCGCTGACATGGCGATGCGAGACCTCTGGAAGAAGACCATGGTGTCGCTTGGGCTCACCGACGGTGAGGACGAGTTCGACGAAGACCTTGATCCGGTCGTCCGGCGTCCGGAACCTTCCCCTGTTCGCACCCTCGGTGCAGCTGAGAAGCATCGAGATGACCGCCATCCCGCAGGTCGCGGTGGTGTCAGGAGCATCCCCACCGCTCCTCCCAGGCAGGTCCATGTCGTCGAGCCTCGCCTCTTCGAAGACGCCCAGGATTTCGCCGACCGCTTCAAGAGCGGTGTTCCAGTCATCGTCAACATGAAGATGACCGAACCTAAGCATCAAGCCAAGATCCTCCAGTTCGCCTCAGGGCTGGTCTATGGCTTGAACGGAAAGATCCAGAAGGTGGGAGAGCAGGTCTTCCTGCTTTCGCCCTTCAACATGGAGGTTTCCGCCGACGAGAAACGCCGTCTCGCCGAACACGGCTTGTTCGGTCTAGGAGAGTTCTGATCCGCTCGTGGGCTTGATCTGCACCCTCATCACCCTCTACACATTCATCCTGCTGGCCAGGGTGCTACTGAGTTGGTTCCCGCAACTGCCGGCAGGGGCTAGGCCCGTCGCCGAGGTCATCTATACGCTGACCGAGCCGGTGCTCCGATGGGCGCGACCCCTCTTGCCGCCCCTGCGGATAGGCAACATCGCCTTGGACATGAGCATCTTGCTACTCTTCGTGGGGTTGAGCCTGCTGCAAGCAGCCATCTGTCCCTAGACCGCCCGGAGGGCGATCGGCGTGCCATTGACCCCTCAAGATATCGTTCGCAAGGAGTTCCGCGAAGCGTTCCGCGGATACAGCCAGACCGATGTCGACCTGTTCCTCGATGAGGTGGTCGACGAGATCACGCGGCTCATAGACGACAACCAGAAGATGAGGGTCCGGCTGGCAGCACTGCAGCAGGAGCTTGCCCGCTACCGGGACGCCCGCACGGCCCGTGCCGACGAGCAGATGGCCAGCAGGTACGGGGCAGACGACGCCGGCGCTCAGCAGCAGCCGTCGACCCAGCAGCGCCGACCTCCTCTGCCCAGCATGCCGAAGCCCGAGGACCCGTTCGGGCCGACATCGGAGCGCCCTTCGCGACCACCACCGAGCGGATCTGGGGGTCGCGGAACCAGGGAGCGCACTGGGGAGGGATCTGTTCCACAGACACCGGCTCGACCGAGCCAAGGATCGGACCCCCTGCTCGAGAGGGATACGCCTCCTAGACCCCACGACGACCCGGCCTCGACCCAGCCGCATCGTCCGAGTTCAGGCGAGGGCGATCGTTGGAGGCCGCCGGCTGGCTCTGAGCGACCTTTCTGGGGCGGAGATTGAGCGTCCGCCCGATGCGGTAGGACCGTCCGTTAGCATGCCCCGCCGTCGTCCATAGGAAAGGCCGAACTGATCGTGATCCTGTTGTCCGCAGCACTTGTCGGTGTCGCCATCCTGTTCTTCGTCATCGGTGTCACGCAGACGGGCCTCAGCTTCATCTATGCCAGCATGGCCGCCAGTCTCGCCTCCTTCGCGACGCTGATCCTCGGAGTTATCCGAGGACGCAAGCGATCGGCCGAGGAAGGGCCGGCAGTCGATGGCCCGATCCTCCTGTCGAGTGAGTCGGACTTCCGTGCTCCGATGCCTGGAACCTTGGCGCTCGGAGCCGATGAGGCGAACACCGGCGCGGCTGTCATCTCGTTGTCTGCCGACGACGACGACGAGGACGATGATGGAGACGCGAAGCCTGCCGCGACCGCACGCTCCGTTGCTGGTTCGAGCGGCCGCCCAAGGACCTCGCGCATCGGCCTCGCCGGCGATGATGGAGAAGATGACGGTGCCGTGACCTCTAGGCCGAAGAGCACGGCCGCCGCCGCCAGGAAGCCTGCGGCCAAGAAGCCTGCGGCGAAGAAGCCTGCGGCCAAGAAGCCTGCGGCGAAGAAGCCTGCGGCCAAGAAGCCTGCGGCCAAGAAGCCTGCGGCCAAGAAGCCTGCGGCCAAGAAGCCTGCGGCCAAGAAGC
>JBKHYG010000015.1:0-12357 GCA_046565595.1 Actinomycetota bacterium
CAGATCCTTGCTGTGCCCGCGACCACGACGATCCGCGACATCCCAACCGAGGTTCCGCTGGGCAAGGCCGACGGCATGCCGCGAGATTGCGTGCTTTCGCTCGACAACATCCATCTGGTCCGACGCGCGCACTTCGTCGAGCGGATAACCGAACTCGGGTCCGACAAACTGGGGTCGGTGTGCGAAGCGCTCGGCGTCGCCACCGACTGCTGAGGCGCGGTCGTCACCTATGGTCGAATCTGCGGTCGAATGGCTGGTACCGGTCTTCGGGACCTTCGGCTACCTGATCATCGCGGCAGCGATCTTCGCTGAGCGCTCGATCCTGATCGGGGTGGTCGTCCCGGCCGATGTGACCCTTGCGGTCGGCGGCATCTTCGCGGCGCGCGGCGAGTTGGGGATAGTTCTGGTGATCGTGATCGGGATCGCGGCAGGCATCGGCGGAGAGTCCACCGGCTATGCGCTCGGGAAGCGCTTCGGCCGACGGCTGGTTCGCCGACTGCCACTGATCAACCGTCTGGAAGACCGGATCGACGCCATGGAGGACTACTTCGAAGCCAAGGGAGGTCGGGCGGTCGCTCTGGGCCGGTTCGCTACCGCCGGAGGCACCTTCGTGCCGTTCGTGGCGGGGATGACCAACATGGAGTTCCGACGCTTCCTTATCTTCGATGCGTTGGCGGTGACCGCTTGGGCCGTCGGCGTCTCCATGGCGGGGTTCTTGCTCGGCAACAACCTAGAGGCGGTGGATCGGGTGCTCTCGGCGCTCGGGTGGATCGGGGTCGGCATCCTCGTGCTGATGGCGATCAGCGTCGTCGCTTGGAAGAAGCGCCGAGGCGACTGATGTACCTCGTCAGGGGGTCACCGAGGAGAGCTTTGGAAGCCGGAACTCGTCGTTCCTAGAGTTCGGCCAGCCAGATGAGTTCGCCGGTGGCTCCGTCCAGAAGCGTCGCGCTCGCGCGCCACCGATGGGTCACGACCAGAGGCTCAGAAACGCGGTCGCCGTTGGTGTCGCCGACGACATGGCCTTCAGCGCCGGTGATCCGTTTCCACTCGGGGATCTGGGTGGTCCACCCCAGGTTGCCGTCGACCCCGTCCCGGAGACTGAACTCCGTGGCGAACGGCGACGCTCCTGTCAGACAACAGGTCCAGAGGGTGCGCCACTCGAGCAGACCTTCACGCCGCTCGAGCTGGCCGGGTTCGTCGACTATCGGGCCGGCAGTGGTGAGTCCGTGATCGCAGAAGAGGCTGCGGCTCTCGGGAATCTCCCACAGCAGGGATGTCTCCGAGACGACCTGCATCCGTGGCCCGCATGGGAAGCCGCCCGCGATCGACAGCTCGCTGATGCCATCGCCGTCCAGATCGCGTTCGCGGAACACCCGCACGGTCTTGGCGTAGTCGTCGCCCTCCAGGAAGGTCATGCGATGCTCGCCGAGTTTCGCGCTGGTGCCGGCACCCGACCATGTTTCCACCACGAGTGAGTCAAGGTCGACGCGCACGGTGCGTATGTCGATGATCCCGTCGGCATCCAGTCGCAGCATGTCGAGTGAGCTGGCGGAGGGAAGCTCGACGCGGAAGCGTTCGAGTCCGCCTCGGCCAAGGCCCACGATCGCAGAAGGCCCTTGCAGCGCGGCGCGAAGTCCGCGGGTCGGACGATCGTCAGCGATGAGGCTGACGGCCACGCCGCCCTCGGGCCAACCGGTTCCCGGCAGGGCCTCGATGCGTAACCCGACAGGGTTGGCGGGACGAGGCATCTGTGTCGTCCAGATCGAGACGGGATACTGAACCGCGAAGGGCGACTGGGGGTAGTAGTTCGCCACCTGCACGGTGAAACCGTCACCATCTGGAGCCCCAGACGCGACGGACACCGACGGCCCCTGGTTGCGGTCGAGTAGAGAGAAACTCGCGGAGGGAGCGAGGCCGATGCTGGTCGTGATCCAAGACTTCTCGACATCGCCGGTGGCAGCGTCGAGCATCTCGAGCCGCATCGTCCATGCGCTCGCGCCGGTGGGGGTACCTGCTCCTGAATAGTTGCCGACGAGGATCTCGGATACGCCATCGCGATCGATGTCTGCGACATCGAGCGGGATCGCGATCTCGGTTCCCGCGAGCGCTGCGTTCGCTTCGTCTGCGGTCGTCAGTCCTCGGGAAGCGACGGAGGTGCGTTCCCACTCTGGACCGTCGATGCCGCACGACAACCTGAGCAGTGGCTCTAGGTGATTGATCGCCAGCAGGTAGCAGCGTTGGTCGTCTCGGGCGTAGATGCCCGCTCGTGCGACCGTCAGTGGAGCGGTACCTGCAGGGATCCGCGAATCCAGCGTGAAAGTCGACTTGATCGGCTCGGCAGCGTCGGCCGGATAGACGACTCCGGCTTCCAGTACGGTCGCCGCAATGCCAGCTTGGTGACTGTTCCGAGACTGTCGGAGTAGCAGGACCTCGTCGATGCCATCGCCATCAAGGTCTCCGAGCGCGAGCGAACTCACAGCAGGCAAGTCGCCGACGAGCACTTGGTCTTCACGGTCGCCAAGTAGCGGAGGTAGCACGGTGGCGGCGGTCCAAGGTTGGAGGGCGGGTGAGGACAAGGCGGCGACCGGCATGGTTGGCGATGTTGTAGCGCTGCCTGGCACGGGTAGGGCGGTTACCGCTAGGGCGGCAAGCCCGAATGCAGTTCGCTTCATACCGGCGGATTCGCCCTGGATGAGGGGTTCTCCTGCTGGTCAGGACGGACCATCTTGGCCGGCGGTTGTAACGGGGGCGGGTCGGCCGACATGAAGAGGTAGATGACGGCAGAGGATTCCCGTCCAGAAGTGCAGGAGGATCACACCCCATGGAAACCAAGCTACGCAATCGCCTCTTCATCTATGCACTGGCCGCCGCTGCCCTGACTGGGTCCGCGATGCCGACGCTCGTCGGGTCTCGAGGGGCCACCCCGGTCCAGGACCCCCCGTCTGCCATAACCGGAACGGACGCAACCGAGGAAGCCACAGACCAGACCATCGACGCAACCGAAGGCGCCACGGACCAGACCATCGACGCAACCGAGCAAGCCAACGACCAAGCCACGGACGCGGCCGAGCAAGCCAACGACCAAGCCACGGACGCGGCCGAAGAGGCCGCCGACCACCAGTACGGACACGATGACGGCGACGACACGGACACCGGCGACACCGATGCGGATGACGGATCCCATCTTGACACCGACGATGGATCTGACGATGACTCGGATGACGGCGCCGATGACGACAACGAGAGCGACGACGACAGCGACGCGGATGACGGCGAAACCGAAGACGGGGACTCGGACTGAGTTGCCGTAGAGCAGGCGATCTCCTCCCGGCGAGGGAACCCCAAGCGGATATCGCGAACGAGCCTTGATCGAGACAACGCCCGATCAAGGCTCGTTCGCGAAGCAGCTGGTGAAGCGGTCATTCATATCAGGAGGTAGTCCCATGGTCGCATCGCGACTCCGAAACCGTCTCTTCATCTACGCGATAGCAGCCTCTGCGGTGACGGGAGCTTCGTTGCCATCACTGATCGGGTCCGTTGGCGCGCCGATGGGGGAAACCTCGTTCGCGGTGTCCGATGAGGACCCCGTCGAGGATCCCGTCGAGGACCCTGTGGAGGATCCGACCGAAGATCCCGTCGAGGACCCCACCGAAGATCCCGTCGAGGACCCCACCGAAGATCCTGAGGGCGATGACGAAGAGGAAGATGCGTCCGAGAAGGTGACGGTCTGCCACAAAGCCGGCTCGGCCAAGTCACACACGATCACCGTTGGTGCTGCAGCCTTGGATGCGCACATGCGTCACGGCGACTCCGAGGGCGAGTGCGCCGAGGAGCGAGCGCGCGGCCGCAGCGAAGAGAAGCGCAAGGACAAGCGCGGCGACCACGACGAAGAGAGCGACAACGACGCATCCGTCGATGAGTCTGGTGGTCCGTCGGATCAGGATGTCGAGGTCGCCAAGTCATCCTCTGGCCGGGACAAGTCGAAGGCTTCCAAAGCTAAGAGCGGGCGCGGCAAGGGCAAGCGCCGTTGAGTTCTAGGTCACTTCTTCGTCCTCGCACCGGTGCCTCAGCCGCCGATGCCCCGGTTCAGATAGGAACCGCTCTGTCCTGGTCCCACAGGGCCTTGACCTGATCGGCCCATCCGGTCAGAGATTAGCCTTGAAAATACCGCATCTTGATGTAACATTTTCAAGGCATGATTCCGCGGAGATTGGCTTCCGAGTTGGCAGCCCGGCTGTCGCTGGTTCCTGCCATCGTCTTGCTAGGACCCCGCCAGGTGGGCAAGACCACCCTGGCGCTCGACCCCTCGATCTCGCAAGGTGCGGTCTATCTGGATCTGGAGTCGGAGCGGGACCGCGCGAAGCTCGCCGAACCGGAGCTCTACTTGCAGAACCTCTCCGGCCGACTGGTCATATTGGACGAAGTACACCGCGCACCAGAACTCTTCAGCGTGCTCCGAGGCCTGATCGATCAAGCCCGCATGAAGGGCATCCGGGCCGGGATGTACCTGCTGTTGGGTTCGGGGTCGCCCGACGTCCTGCAGCGTTCCAGCGAATCGCTGGCCGGCCGGGTCAGCTACATGGAACTCACTGGGTTCACTCTCGGCGAGGTTGACGACGCAGATCGACTATGGCTCCGGGGTGGATTCCCTGATAGTTACCTCGCCTCGACTGAGCAAGCCAGCGTGGACTGGAGATCTGACTTCATCCGAACCTACCTGGAGCGCGAGATCCCTCAGTTGGGCCCAAGGCTGCCCGCCGAAACGCTACGCAGGTTGTGGACCATGCTCGCACACGGCCAAGGCTCATTCTTGAACCTGACGCGCCTTGCCAACAATGTGGGGATCGATGAGCGAACGGTCCGCCGATATGTCGATGTGTTGGTCGACCTGATGCTGGTCCGCAGGCTGCCGGTCTGGCACGCGAACGTCGGAAAGCGTCTGGTGAGATCACCGAAGGTGTTCGTTCGCGACTCGGGGTTGGTCCATTCGCTGCTGGGGATCGATGATCTCGAGACATTGCTATCGCACCCCGTGGTCGGAGCCAGTTGGGAAGGATTCGTGATCGAGGATCTCATATCCGTGTTGCCCGACGGATGGGAAGCCTTCACCTACCGAACCCACGCAGGAGCAGAGATCGACCTGGTGTTGGTCCCAAGAGGAGGCCGGCCCTGGGCGGTCGAGATCAAGCGCAGTCTGAACCCCAAGCTCGAGCGCGGGTTCTATACGGCGTGCGAGGACATCAAGGCCGAGCAGCGACTGGTTGTCTATCCCGGCGATGAAACCTTTGACCTGCCAGCGGAAAGCACGGCCGTTCCGGTGGCCTCGATGATGGACCGGCTCATCCGCGGGTGAGCTTCCTATCCTGGCGGCGCCCCCTGGGATGCCGGATGCGAGCGGCCTCGGCTTGCGCCAGTACCCGTGCTGGTGCCCGCGACTGCAGTGCGCGTAGACGGACGGACGCGGGCCTAGGTCGGCGTAAGCTTCGAGCGATGTCCGGGGCAGATGCACAAATCCGAGAGGCAGCTTGGCGTCACGTCGAACTGCTCAAGCAGCTCTTTGGGACCATTCCGCCGCGAGAACTCCGCAAGGGCTTTGAGTTCAAGGGGGAGCAGGTCCATCTGGTGGGCCAGACCGGCATCTTCCGTCCACGTCAAATGAGCAGCCTGCTGTCACTCGCATCTACCCGCGGGTCCATCTACTCGGACGCGTGGATCGACGAGACAACGATGGCCTACGCCTACCACGATGGATCCAAGCAATACACAAACGACTGGATGCGCGAAGCAATGGTCGCCCAACATCCGGTGATCTACTTTGAACAGCTCCCTGACGGCACCTACGACGCCGAGCTCGTGTTCATCGTCGATGACCGGCCAACCCAGCGACAGGTGCTGCTTCGATCAACGCCAAGCATCTCGGCTGCTACCGCGGAGGAGTCGATCCCTTACGGCGCCGAAGAGAGGCCGGCCGCCTATGGGCACTCGTTGACCAAGAGGCGGCGTCACCAAGCTTGGTTTGCAGCAGAAGTAATGGCTGCCTACGAATCAAAGTGTGCGATCTGTCGGCTACAGCGCCGACCCCTTCTAGATGCTGCTCACATCCTGCCGGACGGGGAGACGCCGACAGTGTCAGCGAGCATGGGGATCGCAATGTGCAAAATCCATCACGCGGCGTTCGACTTCGACCTGCTCGGCATCGAGCCCGGATCTCACCGGGTTACGCTCAAGGAAGAGGTCTTACAGGAGGTGGATGGCCCCATGCTCCGACACGGATTACAAGAAATGCACGGTACGGTCATGGTGCTCCCAAAGTCGGCAGACAAGCATCCCGATCCCGCAGCCCTTGAGCTTCGATGGGATCGCTTCCGGGCCAGTTAGCTGATCTGACTTTCTGAGGCGATCCGATCATGCTGACCGCATGAATTCTGACGCCGTTGTTCGTTGGCTACACGACAAGCCTGAAGAGCTCGAGGGTGAGCCGCACCTTGTGATTGCGGATTGTTGGACGCTCGGGTTGGACCCCGGTGAACTCCAGGCCCTGCTGCAAGATCCGCTTGGGGCATGGCGCTCGCTGATCGCACCGCAGGAGAGCCGAGCCGCCGCCCTCGGCACCATCGTGACGGTCTGGGTGGGAGAGGTCCCCGCCCTGGAGATCGAGTTCGGTCCACGGTTCCCTTGACCCGCCCGCAGCAGGAACATCCGACCTAGCAGTCGAATCCCACCCGGAGAGCCGCGCGCGCACACGAGAGCCAGCGCGCGCACAACGGGAGGAACCGATGAGACACCGCACGATCCTGGCAGCCGTAGCGCTGGGCGCGATGATCGCCCCGCTGGCAGCGACGGCCGAGCCGATGGACACCTGGGACTACTCGATCGAGTGCGTCACCGACCCCTACAACCCGATCCGTGAGGACGGCACCCGCGATCCCAACGGCGATCCCGTCCCCGGCACGGCCGAGTGGGACGCGCGCGAGGCCGACCATCGCGCCTGCACCGATCAGCGCGACACCGACCGCCGCTATCAGCCGTTCGCCAACGCGGGCACGGCCTTCTATGGCACCGACATGTACCGCGCCCCCGAGAGGCATGACGGCACACGCTTCCACCACCAGTCGTTCAACGCGCTCGAGATCCCGAGCGTGCCAAGCACCGAGATATACACGCCGTGCTCGAACGCTCCAGGTGATTGCCCGAACCTTCCGGCCGGTCTGCAGCGCTTCGACCCTCCGTACCCGGTGGTCGTGACCTTCCACGGAGTGATCGCGCAGAAGGAACATCACCGCTACACCACTCAACTGCTCGCCGAAGAGGGCTACCTCTCTATCGGCGTCAGCGGCACGGGTCCTGGCTATGTGACGACGGGCCCGAATGTGCAGCGCGCGCAGTCCGGAGACGACATCCTGAACTGGCTGGATTCGCCGGCGAGCGGCGTCTACGGACAGATCGCCGACCTGGATCGGGTCGCCTTCATCGGTCATTCGCAGGGCGGATCGGTGTCTCTTAGCTATCAGGGCGATCCGCGCGTGCACGCGATCATCGCCTGGGACATCGCCGACCAGATCAGCGAGGCCAACACGACTCAGCCGGTGATGTTCCAGCGCACCGACGGAGGATTCGCTACACCGACCACTCACGACGACTACCCGTCGGGCAGGTTCCGTGCGCGCGCCGGATACGAGCGAGCCAAGTCCAAGGGGCTCGACATCATGAACTTCACTGCTCGCGCGACCGTGCACACGGACTGGAACGGCTACGGCGTCGGCCTCGCCGGAAACCGTCTGGGCGAGCTGCTGTTCAACTACTACAACCTCGCATGGCTAGACCGGCATCTGAAGGGCAAGCTGGTGATCGCCGACGGTGAGGTGGTGACCCAGGAGGGTCGCAGCGAGACGGCCGAGCGTGCATACCGTCAATCGATCGCTAACGACGCGTTCGACCGGCTCACCGCGAGGTTCTTCGACGACTCGGCTGACCGGCACAACATCTCGATGGGCTTCTACGACCCAGACGCAGCGATCGAAGCGGGAGACCTGTACGCAGGCAATGTGCCGTACCAGATCGCCGGCCTCGAGACCCGCGACCGGTTCAGCCCCTACTACCAATCGGTGTGCTCGCTGAGCGTTCCCGACTATGTGGGCGGCAGCGACGGATCTCCGGGTTCGGCGACGGTGCGCGCGGCTGATACGGGCCCGACCGGTGACATGAGGTTCATCGGCTGCCCCGAGCAATAACCGCCACCAACCCGCATACGAAGGCGCCGTTCCGCGGCGCACTTGTAGGCTCGGCCCCTCGAGTTCTCACGAGGAGCTGAACCAGCCATGTCCCTATCCCCCGAAGCCCTTCTGCGCGACGAAGCGCAGGTGCGCGCGCGCCTGATCACCAATCTCGTCTACGAGATCGACCTGGACCTGACCAAAGGCGACGACACCTTCGGCTCGACCACCACGATCCGTTTCGTCTGCACCGAACCTGGTGCAGACACCTTCATCGATCTGACCGCCAAGTCGGTGCATCAGATCACGCTGAACGGCGAAGCGCTGGATCCGTCGATCGCGACCGGCTATCGGATCCCCCTGGCGGGTCTCAAGGCCTCGAACGAACTCGTGATCGACGCCGACTGTCTCTACTCGCGCTCGGGCCAAGGTTTGCACTGGTTCAAGGATCCGACCGACGACGAGGTCTACCTGTATTCGCAGTTCGAGCCGCGCAACGCTCACCGCGCGTACGCGTGCTTCGACCAGCCCGATCTGAAGGGCACCTTCCAGTTCACCGTCACCACACCTGACCATTGGCTCGTGCGCAGCAACACGGTCGCTTCGGTCTCCGAAGAGGGCGGCAAGCGGGTCCACGGGTTCCCCGCGACCCAACAGATGAGCGCATACATCACGGCGATCGTCGCAGGTCCCTACGCCGAGTGGAAGGACCAGCACGCCGACATAGAGCTGGGCTTCTACTGTCGGCAGTCTCTCGCCAAGTACTTCGAGCCCGACATCGCCGAGCTAGTCGATGTGACCAGACGCGGGTTCGACTTCTTCAACGAGTACTTCGGTGTCGAGTACCCGTGGGGCAAGTACGACCAACTGATGGTGCCCGAGTTCAACGCCGGCGCGATGGAGAACGCTGCCTGCGTGACCTTCAACGAGACATACATATTCCGCAGCAAGGTGATCGACGAGCGTCGCGAGCGTCGCGCCGAGACGATCCTGCACGAGATGGCGCACATGTGGTTCGGCGATCTGGTCACGATGAAGTGGTGGGACGACCTCTGGCTGAACGAGTCCTTCGCGACCTACATGGCGTCGCTGTCGATGGTCGAGGCGACCCGTTGGACCGGCTACTGGGAGCGTTTCGCATCCGCCTACAAGGCATGGGCGATGCGGCAGGACCAGTTGCCGACCACTCACCCCATCGTCGCCGACTGTCCCGACACCGAAACCGCGATGACCAACTTCGACGGCATCAGCTACGCGAAAGGCGCTTCGGTGCTGAAGCAGCTGGTCGCGTTCGTCGGTGCCGAAAACTTCAAGAAGGGCTGCCGGCTGTACATGCAACGCCACGCCTTCGGGAACGCGACGCTGGCCGAATTCCTCGGCTGTCAAGAGGAGACGAGCGGACGCGATCTGAAAGCTTGGGCTGCTGAATGGCTGGAGACCGCCGGGGTCAACACGCTTCGCCCGGTCATCGATGGCGACGACCAGATCACGAGCTTCAAGATCGAACAGACCGCAGCGGAGACCCATCCGACGATCCGCACACACAGGCTGCGCGTCGGCGCATATGACGCTTCGGGCTCCTCGCTGGAGTTGCGGGAGAAGATCGAACTGGATGTGACCGGTGTCTCGACGGTCGTCCCGCAACTGGTCGGCGCAGCACGACCCGACTTCGTGTTGGTCAACGACGATGATCTGACCTTCGCGAAGGTTCGTCTGGATGACCGATCCCTGCAGACCGCTAGGGACAACCTGCGCGGCCTATCCGATCCGTTGTCTCGAGCGATCGTCTGGGCTGCAGCGATCGACCAGCTGACGACGGTCGAGTTGGCGGCTCGCGATTTCGTGTCGCTGATCGTCAACAACATAGGAGCCGAGACGGACTCGGGGCTGGTCTCCCAGATGCTCGCCGTCTTGGGAGCGGCGATCACCATGTATGGCGACCCGGCCAACCGCGAACCGGCACGCTTGGCGCTAGCGACCCTCGCCCTCGAGGAGGCGAAGAAGGCAGAAGCGGGCAGCGATCTGCAGCTGGTGTGGGCGCGCACCTTCATCAACAACGCGCGCACCAGTGAACATGTCGCTCTGGTCCGCGCCCTGCTGGACGGAACCGAGACCATCGAAGGCCTCGCGATCGATACCGATGTGCGTTGGTCGATCGTCGGATCGCTGGCCGGATTGGGCGCGATCGATGATCGGGTGATCGAGGCCGAACTGAAGCGCGATCCGACCGACGAAGGTCAGCGTCGAGCAGCGACCGCCTACGCAGCCCGACCGACCTCGGCAGCCAAGGAAGCCGCCTGGGAGAAGATCACCGACACCGAAACCTCGATGCAACTGAAGGCGTCCTACGGCGCCGGGTTCTGGCGGTTCGATCAGGCCGAGTTGTTGGCGCCGTTCGAGGATCGCTACTTCGAGTTCCTGCCGGTCGCTTGGGAGCGTGGACCGGTCGAGGTTGCGGTCAACTTCGTAACCACCTTCCCGATGTCGCAGTTGCGGCCCGAGTTGGTCGAGCGGGTCGAGGCGTATCTGCGGGACAACCCGGACACCGCTCCACCCTTCGCCCGCTATCTGACCGAGTTCGCCGACCAGATGACCCGGGCGCTACGGGCCCGCGAACTGGACGCGAAAGCGGGCTCGGACCAGGCATAACCCGGCCCTCGAAGCAGGGGTAACCTGGTCGGACGCGCACGGAAGCCGGGAATGCCAAGGGTTGGCCGAGCGTTGAATCGGGTAGTAGTCCGAACCGGAGGAAGAATGGGTCAGTCAACCGTTACCGTCACCGATCAGAACTGGGAAGAGATCGTCGCCACTAGCACCAAGCCGGTGCTGGTCGACTTCTGGGCCGATTGGTGTGGCCCGTGCCACATGGTCGCGCCCACCATCGAAGAGATCGCGTCAGAGGAAGCCTCGCGTCTGAAGGTCGGCAAGTTGAATGTCGATGAGAACCCAGAAGCGGCTCGGCGCTACGGCGTCATGTCGATCCCGAGCATGCTGCTGTTCGTCGATGGCGTCGAGAAGGCGCGAGTGGTCGGTGCGCGCGGTAAGGCGCAGATCCTCGGCGAACTCGAGCCCTACCTAGGCTGACAAACCCCTTCCGTCAGTCTGGAGGATGGACCCGGGCCGCAACGGTCCGGGTCCTTACTTCTGCTTCGCGCAGGCCGCAGACATCGACAGGCACTCGAGGCGACTACCATCGGTCGGCAAGTGAGACTGATACGCCACGGCCAGGAAGGCCCCGAGGTGCTCGACATCCAGACCCGCCTGGCGCGTCTGGGCTACGGCATCGCACCGTCGGAACGCTCCTACTTCGGCGACACCACGCTCGAAGCGGTGCGTGCGTTCCAGCATGCCCGCGGCGTCGGCGTCGATGGGATAGTCGGGCAGGTCACCTGGCGCGAGATGGTGGACGCCGGATGGACGATCGGTGATCGGCTGCTGTACCTGCGTTCACCGATGCTGCGCGGAGATGATGTGCGCGAACTGCAGGACCGTCTGACGACGCTCGGGTTCGATCCCGGCAAGACCGACGGGATCTTCGGTCCCGACACGATGCAAGCCTTGAGTGAGTTCCAGTCCAACTATGGTCTTCGCGCGGACGGGATCTGCGGACCTTCGACGCTGCGCGCACTGCGTGGCCTCCCGAAGATGAGTGGCGACACTCCGGTCGGACCCTTACGCGAGCGCGAGCGGATGCAACCCCGTCCCGGCGGCGCTGTCGGATCGCGCGTCTTCCTCGACCCCGGGCCCAGCGGCGAGCAGGCGGCGGCCGGTGATACCGACGAGTCCGCGACGCTCGCGATCATCACGATGTTGGAAGGGCTGCTGGCGGCCGAAGGCGCCCAGGTGGACCGCTCTCGCGCCAACGGCGAGTTCCCCGACGACTCCGCGCGCGCACATCTGGCCAACACCCTCGAGGTGGATCTGGTCCTGGCTGTGAGAACCAGCGGCGATCTGCCCCCGGGAACCTGCACGGTCGCCTCGTTCGGTCATGACCGTTACCAGTCGACCAGAGGACGCACCTCGGCCGAGATCATCGCCGACGCGCTGAAACGGAACGGCGTCGCGAGCGAGACGGTGCTTCGCACCACTCCGATGCTGAGAGAGACGCGCGCACCCGCGGTGGTCGCTGAGCTCTCCGCAGATG
>JBKHYG010000016.1:0-2108 GCA_046565595.1 Actinomycetota bacterium
GATGACGCACCGTCATCGAGAACTTGCCGGCCAACTCGCTCTTGGTGGTGACACCGAAGAAGCGTCGGCCTTCGCCCGCCATGTAGACGGCGAAATCGATCCCCTCTTGGATATCGCCGCGACACTCTTTGAGCGTCTTGCCCATCTCGCGGCTCATCTCGGGAGCCAGCTGCTCCATGCGTTGCTCGAGCAGGATCCCTACGCGGTGCACATAGTCGGCGCGCTTGGGTGCTGGCGTGTCGCGCCAGGCGGGCCATGCGCGCTTGGCCGCCTCGACCGCAGCGTCGATATCGTCCTTGCGTGCGCGCGGGTAGTTGGCGAGGACCTCGCTGGTATCAGCGGGGTTGACGACCTCGAAGGTGTCTCCGCTGGTGGCGGACACCCACTGGCCATCGATGTACAGCGAACGCTCGTCTGCGATCGTCACGGTTTCGTCCCTCCTGGAGATCTGGTTGCCGTGTTGGCATCGTACGCCGAGGGCTGGTTCCTGTGACGACTCACAGTTCCTTGGCCATACGGATCACATCTACGCGCCCTTCGGGCAGTTTCATCCCGCCCTTCTCATACCCTTCGGCCACATAGCCACACGCCTCGTAGAGAGCCCTCGCCCGGGTGTTGGTCGCGAAGACGCTCAGCACCATCCGTTCGACGCCGTGCTCCTTCGCCCAGATCTCGGCGACTTCGAGCAACGCTCGAGCCAAGCCAAGGCCTCGGGCTTCTGGAGAAACATAGATCCCGAACTCGGCGGTGTGTTCGATGGCTCGGCGGGTTCCGCGCATGACGGTCAGCGACCCCATCACGGTGTCTGCTATCTCGGCGACCAGCGTCACGCCGGCCGGGGACCATGGGAGGCGATGGTCTCGCCATCCGCGGACCCCCCATATCTCGCCCTCGGTGACCGCGAGCGTACGCGGGCGTTCCTTCGAGACTTCCAGGGTGATCTGCAGACAGCGTTTCGCGTCGCTGGGCCTAGCCTCCCGAACGATGCCAGGGCGGTCGTCACCCGTGGTGAACTCGAAACGCCGCTTCTCGCGCCTGGGCATCTAGTCGTGTTCGTTGGCCAGTTCGTGAGAGCGCTCGGTGGCGGCCCGCACAGCGTCAAGGAAAGCGCTGCGAACACCTTCACGCTCCAGGACTCGCATTGCGGCTACCGTGGTACCACCCGGAGAGGTCACCTCTTCACGAAGCTCTACGGGATGCTTCCCGGTTTCGCGCAGCATGCGAGCCGCACCGAGCAGCGTTTGAACGCTGAGTTCGATGGCCACATCGCGCGGCAATCCAACGCCGACGGCAGCCTCGATCAGAGACTCTGCGAGGAAGAAGACATAAGCCGGCCCGGTTCCGCTGACCCCGGTGACCGCATCCAGATGCTTCTCTGCGAGATGAACGACCCTTCCGACCTCACGGAGGATCTCCGCAGCCGAAGCGAGATGCTCGGTCGTCGCGTGACTGCCCGGAGCGATAGCGCTCACACCCTCACGCAACAGCGCCGGTGTGTTCGGCATCGCGCGCACCACCGGGACACCCGCCGGCATCCTGGACTCGATGAACCTCGTCGGGATGCCCGCCGCGATCGACAACACCAGGCAATCGGGCCCGATCGCGGCGCCAAGCTCGTTCAGCACGCCGTCGAAGTCCTGAGGTTTGACCGCCAAGACGACGGTCTGGGCGTCGGCGACCGCCTGTGCGATATCGCCCACGCATCCGATGCCGTAAGCGTCGGCCAGAACCTTGCGGCGATCCTCGTGTTGCTCGCAGACCGTCAGGTCTGAAGGGTTCCAACCCGCATGAACGAGTCCCCCCAGCAGGGCCTCACCCATCTTGCCGCCACCGACGATCGCTACCTTGGCCATGCCGCAAGCGTAGCCTCAGTAACGCTCGAAAGGTCGGAATTCAGCGTCGGATCACCGCTTCAGCGAAGAAGCGGAGGTTAGAGGGGCGTTCGGCCAAGCGCCGGAGCAGGTAGGGGTACCACTCGGTTCCGAAGGGCACATAGATCCGGACGCGGTGACCGCGCTCCAGCAACTGCTTCTGCAGCTTGCGGCGGACACCGTAGAGCATCTGGAACTCGAATCGTTCTCCCGCCAGGTTGCGGGCCTTGACCTCTC
>JBKHYG010000017.1:0-63393 GCA_046565595.1 Actinomycetota bacterium
ACGGCGGCCGCAACGGCTACTCGCTGTTCCTGGTGGACACCGACAACCCGGGCTGGAAGATCCTGCGCGAGATCGAGGTGATGGGCCCAGAGACCCGCGGCGGAGGCCACTACGAGTTGGTCCTTGAAGATCTGGCGGTCGGCGACGAGGCTCTTCTAGGCGGCGTAGGCGAAGGGTTCGCGCTCAGCCAACATCGCCTCGGGCACGGTCGTATCGCTCACGCTATGAGGTGGATCGGAGTCGCCCAGCGCAGCCTCGACATGGCGACGACGCGGGCGGTAGAGCGCGTCGCCTTCGGAAAGAGGTTGGCTGAACATCAGACGGTCTCGAACTGGCTCGCCGATTCGGCGATCCAGCTCTACAACTCGCGTCTGATGGTCATGCACGCGGCTTGGCTGATCGATCAGGGGCGCTCAGCCAAGCAGGAGATCTCCATGTTGAAGGTCTATGTCTCCGAGGCGCTGAACGACATCGTGGATCGCGCTGTGCAGATCTTCGGGTCGCTCGGGTATTCGAAGGACACCCCGCTCGAGGGCTTCTATCGGGCCGCCCGCGCAGCCCGGATCTACGACGGAGCTAGTGAGGTTCACCGCATGGTGATCGCGCGCAATGTCGTGAAGGCACAGCTCTCGAACGGAACGACGACGCAGGCGACCGGAGGGCTCGCGTGAGCGAGATCGATCCCAGGACCGGCGCCGCACCTGGACTCGATCCACTCGTCGATCCGGATGCACTCAAGACTTACCTGGACGACCTGTTCGGCAACGACGAAGACTTGGAGATCAGCAGGCATCAAGCGGGGCACTCCAACGAGACCTTCTTCGTGACCCGCGGCGACGACGCGATGGTGCTTCGAAGGCCGCCGAGACCCCCCTACCTGCCCACCGCGCACGATGTGCAGCGCGAACACACCTTGTTGAACGCGCTGCACCCGTTGGGCATACGGGTTCCGCGACCGATCGTCTATTGCGCCGACGAGAGTGTGATCGGAGCGCACTTCTATCTGATGGAGAAGGTAGAGGGGACCGTGATCCGGCATGAGGTTCCGCCGGAACTCGATTCTCCCGAGCAGCACGCGCGCATCGGCGAGGAACTGATAGACGCTCTGGCGGAACTCCACATGGCCGACTGGCGAGCGGCTGGTCTGGACGGGTTCGGCAAACCCACCGGCTACATCTCTAGGCAGCTGAAACGCTGGAACATGCAGTTAGAGGGCGCCACGAAACTCACCCGACCGGTGCCAGATCTCGTCAAACTGACCCAGTGGCTCCACGAACATGAACCCCCCGAACAGGAACACACCGTCGTACAGGGCGACTACAAACTGGACAATGTCGTGTTCGCTCCCGGCGACCGGGCCCGTCTGGTCGCGATCCTCGACTGGGAGATGGGGACGATCGGCGATCCGCTAGCAGACCTCGGGTACGCGATGAGTTTCTGGCGGGAGCCAGGCGACGCACCTGATCCTCTCCACAGCGCGCTAGGTGATGTCTTCAGCGGCGAAGGTTGGCACACCCGCCAAGGGTTGATCGACCGCTATGCGTCCAAGACAGGTCGGGACATGACCGATCTGACCTTCTACCTGGTGCTGGCGGTGTGGAAACTCGCGATACTCCTAGAGGGTTCCTACGCGCGTCACCTGATGGGCACGACCGACGATCCGTTCTTCGCGGCACTCGAGCAGGGCGTACCGGCCTTGGCGGCGCGAGCGATGCAGATAGCCAAGCACGGAGCATGACCCAGATGAGAGAGGACCCGCCGAAGCGGGTCCTCTCCAAGGGGGATCAACTATCAGCTGGCTACGCGGAGGACTCGCAGCGGACCAGACTCGGCTGAACGGTTACCAGCGGCGTCGGTCACCGAGACCTTGAGCGTCCAGAGGCCGGTGCCAAGGTCCGACAGGTCGATCTCGACAGGTGTCGAGGTCGGGCAAGCCCCGGTGCAGTCGACATCGAAGGACTTGCTGAAGGCCTGCGGGATACCACCTAGGGTGGCTTGCTGCGGGTTCGCGGCCGGGTTGTAGTAATGAACCTGGATCTTCGCGATACCCGAACCGAGCAGATCGTCGGCCGCGGTACCGTTGAGCGAGAGTTCGTCGTCGAGCAGGCTCACCGTGACAGCCTGGGTGCCGTCGTTGAGCTGAACATCGGGCGGGAACGGTGTCACCACATCGATCGAGAAGTCAAGCGTCTCGACGGTCGGCGCGATGGTCACATCCTGGCCGAGTGTCTTCGCCGTGAAGGTCACCGTGTACGGGGCGCCCTCTTCGTTGAAGGACAGCTGCGGTACGAAGCTGAGGGTCTTGGTGTCGGCGCTGAAGGTGTGGAAGCCTCCGACGGGAGCTCCGTCACGATCCACGACGGTGGCCGACGAGCCTGTGGCGTCCAAGACGCGATCGAACGAGGCAGCGACCAAGCGCGCGTTGTTGCTCCAACCCATCGCGACGGAGTTGCCGAGCATGATCGGCGCCGGCTTTCCCGCCGCCTGAGCGGGGACGAACGCCGTGACCGCCGATGCGATCATCGCGGCTACCAATAGGCGTGCACTGCCCCGACGGGCCGTTACAGGGTTCATGTCTTCCTCCTCCGGGTCTGCGGCGGATGGTCCGCCTTCAGCCTCGGGGCGCAACTTCTGTAGGAAGACCCCTTGTGCCTGCTCCTGCTTCGACGCTTAGGCTCGAAGTTACCGTTTCATCCCTACAACCTTCAGCACCCAAACCGAACCGGAGCGAACAGTTGGACGAATCAGAACCCCCCTACGAGGCCCTGTTGCTCGATTACGGAGGCGTCCTCACGACCTCCGTACACGGCAGTTTCGAGGCCTTCTGCGAGCGTGAGGAACTCGATATCCGGCTGTTCCGTCAGGTGCTCGGCTCTGCGCTGATGGACGCATCTTCGCCGGCCGCTCGGGTAGAGGTGGGCGACCTGGATCCGGAAGGATTCGACAGGGAGATGGCCGCACTCCTCTCGGCGGGCCTCGGCTGCGAGGTGAGGCCCGATGGGCTCGTTTCTCGGCTGTTCCAGGGAGTTCGCACGGAACCAGCGATGGTGGACGCGGTCGCTGACATCCGCTCGCACGGAACGACGGTGGTGTTGGTCTCGAACTCTTGGGGTGGAGCCACTTACGATCCAGCGGTGATCGACGCTCTCTTCGATTCGGTGATCATCTCTGGAGATGTCGGCGTGCGCAAGCCCGATCGCGAGATCTTCGAGTTGGCCGCGAAACGCGCTGGTACCACTACCGACCGATGCGTCTTCGTGGATGATCTTCCGCTCAACTGTGATGGCGCCCGCGCGGTGGGGATGCGTGCCATCCATCATGTGGAGCCGGGACCTACGATCTCGGTGTTGCGGGAACTGTTCGGCGGTTCACGCGACCACTCTCGTGGGTAACATCAAGACCGAAGGGAAGACGGAGAACCTATGGTGCCGAAAGCAGAGCAGGAACTTACCCAAGCCGCCTACGACCGACTGCAGGCAGAGTTGGACGAGAAGTCGACGACTGGGCGCAAGGACATCGCCGAACGGCTGCAGCGTGCGCGCGAACTCGGAGATCTCTCCGAGAACGCGGAGTACCACTCGGTCCGCGAACAGCAGGGGATCATGGAGGCTCGCATCCGCGAACTCCAACACATCCTCGAGAACGCGAAGATCGTGGCGGTACCAACCGACACCGGTAGTTGCGTGCCTGGGACGATCGTGACCATCCGTCCTCGGGGTGGTGGCGAGGAGGACCGTTACCTGTTCGCTGCCAGCAAGCAGGAGAAGGCGCCCGACTGCATCACCGTCACGACCGCCTCGCCGTTAGGAGAGGCGCTGCTTGGCAAGTCGGTCGGGGAAGTGACCACCTATCAGGCGCCGGGTGGCAAGTTCTCGGTCGAGGTAGTGAAGATCGAAGCCTGGAACGGTTAGCGGCCCGGGATCCGGAACGCCGGTAGGACCTCAGAGCCCAAGACCTCTACCTGGCGGATGTCCGGCACCTGCGGCATGAGGATCAGCAGATCGAGCCCCGCCTCCTCGTACTCCTTGCAGGACGCGAGGATCTCTTCGCCGCCCCCGTGGAGGAACACCTCTTCGGCTGGCGCCCACAGAGGGCCACCGTAGTAACGCTCGGTCAGCCGGGTCGCATCATCCAATGCCTGCGCATCACCGGCGGCCACATACTTCAACCCCACGATCTGGAACCGACGCTTCTTCGCGTCGGTGACCATCTGCCGGAGTTTCTCGATGCGCGGCTTGATCTGCTGGGGACCGCCGCCGGCTCCGAATATGTAGCCATCGCCAAGTTTGATCGCGCGTTCCAGGGATGCCTCGACGCTGCCGCCCACCCATATCGGCGGCATCGGCTTCTGGATCGGGGCGGGGCCGCTGACCGAAGGTTGCTCTTCGGTCGCCTTCTTGGCTGCTCGCCAGGCTCGTTTGATCTTGCGGATCTGTCTCTCGATCTTGCGCCCTCGGTTCTTCATCTTCGTGCCCAGAGCCGCGTAATCGGACTCGCGCCCGCCGAGAGCAACGCCGAGGTCGACCCGACCACCCGAGAGCCTGTCAACCGCGGCGATCTGGGTGGCGACCTGGAGTTCGTTCCGTGGAGGCAGTTGAAGCACCGTGGTCGCTAAGCGCACTCGCTCGGTAACAGCCGCCGCCGCGGCCAGAGCCACTATGGGATCGAAGCCCTCATACGCGGGGTGATCGACGGTTCCGAAGGTGTGGAAACCAAGTTGGTCCGAGACCTTCGCCCAGTCCAGCAACAATCCCCTGTTCACGGCCGGCGCGAGCGCGTTGGGTAACCCGATCCCCAGATGCATGCTTCCTCCTAAAGCCGACGACGCGCGATTCGGCGCGTCGTCGGGTCGTCTCCATCGGTCAGAGCTCTCTATGTGAGATGCTCGATCAGTTCTGCGACCGCATCGTAGCGCCGGAACGCAGGTATGAGGTACACCCCGGACGCCCAGGGGCTCGTAGCCTCGATCGTCTCTCGGGCGATGGCCATCCCCTCGGCCCTGGGGTCGTTCGCCCTGGTCAGGCGGTCCCTGACGGCCTCCGGGATCTCTATCCCCGGCACCTCGTTGTGCAGGAATTCGGCGTGGCGTGCCCCGACCAAGGGTAGCGATCCAAGGATCAGGGGCAGGGTCAGGTCCCCGTAAGCCGCCCGGTAGGTCTCGACCAGCCGTTCGAGGCTCTTCGGCTCGTAGACCGGCTGGGTGAGCGCGAAGGCGGCTCCTGCCTCGATCTTGCGACGGAGCACGCGGGCCTCTCGTTCCAGATCGGCCGCGTTGGGGTCTACGGCGCATCCCACGGTGAACCTGGTCGGCTCTCCGATCGTTGCCCCTGATCCGTCGCTGCCGGCGTTCAGGCGCTGAGCGATGAGCGCGATCAAACCCGACGGGGTCACCTCCGAGAGGTCTCCCGTTCCCGGGTCAGTAGACACCGGGTCGCCCATGACGGCGAACAGGTTCCGAAGGCCAAGCGCATGAGCGGCCAGCAGGTCGGACTGGATCCGCAAGAGGTTGCGTCCCCGGGTAGGGAAGTGCAGGATCGTCTCGACTCGGGCCTCGGTCTGGATCAGGTGAGCTGCTGCCCATGGCGCCATCCTTAGTTGGGCGCGAGGGGAATCGGCGATGTTGACCGTGGTCGCACCTGCGTCCCGAAGGGTCTCGGCTGCGGCGATCATGCGAGACAGGCTCGGACCGTGCGGTGGCTCCATCTCGACCGTGATGACCCGCTGTCCTGCCGCCAGCGCAGCAGCCAGACGCGAGGGCGGCTGCTCGACGGGGGTTGTGCCGGCGGGCCCTTCCTCGCTCTCGAAGACCTCTACACGAACGGCATCTGACGGAGCGGAGGCCAAGGCGGCAGCTGCCATCGCGATGTGCCGAGGACGGGTTCCGCAACACCCTCCGATGATGCGTGCACCCACCTCGACGAATGCCGGCATGTAGCGCGCGGTGTATTCGGGCGCGGCGGAATACAGGGTCCTCCCGCCCGAATGTTGTGGCCCACCGGCGTTCGGTTGCGCGATGAGGGGTGTCGAGTGGGCATGTGGGGCCATCGCGCTCAGGACCCGCAGCACCTGCTCGGGACCTTCCGAGCAGTTCGCCCCTAGCGCGTCGGCGCCTGCAGCCGCCAGCTCGGACGCGATGCGCCAGGGAGGCTCCCCTAGCAGCGTCCGATCGTCGCGCGTGAATGTCATCGTGACCGCGACCGCAAGATCCCCGCCGACCTCTCGAGCGACCCGGAGCGCAACCAGCGCCTCGCTCAGATCGCTGAAGGTTTCGAGCAGCAGCAGATCCACTCCCGCTCTAACAAGGGCGCCGATCTGCTCGGCGAAGGCTTCGGCAGCCGCCGGCTCTGCCACCCTCCCGTAAGGCGCCAGTCGGACCCCCAGCGGGCCGACCGACCCAGCCACGATCTCGGCTCCTGCTTCCCGGGCTCGAGCCACGCCAGCCAGGTTCACCTCTTCGACCAGGTTCTCGGCACCGAAGGACCCCAAGCGGTAGCGGTTCGCGCCGAAGGTGTTGGTCTCGATGATCTGGGCGCCGGCCTCGACGAACGAGGCGTGCACATCCCGAACCAGGTCGCGGTCCTGGATGTTCAGTAGGTCGGCGCACGCGTCAGGTGCGGCTCCTCGTTCCAGCAGGCTCGTGCCGGTGCCCCCATCGGCCAGTAAGACACGATCGGCCAGGAGTTGAGCGAAGGAGCCACGATCCATCGGTGGCACGATAGCGGCGACATGCAGGTCGCAAGAGTCGTTGCGTCGCTAGGATTGGGCCCTGACGAGATTTGGAGGGAGCCTTCGTGCATCGGAAACGGATCATCGCACTGGTATTGCTCGCTGCCGTGCTGCCTGCGTGCGCGGCCTTGAAGGACCGCGAGCCGTTCCTGGCGCCGGCCATCACCCTCACCGAGGACCCGGTGACCGGTCAACCGATGATGACCCCCAACGAGATCACTGGCACATGGTCCTACGGGAAGATCCAGATCGAGAACAGCACGGGCTCGGACTACTACTTCGTCCAAGACGACCTAGCCATCTACCAGCTGCTGCCCAAGGGTCAGGCTCCCATCGTCTCGATATCTGAAGCCAAGGACGGCAGGACCTACACCTTCTACCTGGCCAAGGAGAAGCCCGAGAGCGAGATCCGGGCCGAGGGGAAGCTGCACATCAGCTACACAGAAGAGGACCTCTAAGGCGAGGTCCTCTTCGCGGAAGTCGTACAGCAGAGGTCAGGCTGGCCGGACATCCAGGGCTTCGTTGAGGACCTGCTCGAAATCGACATTGACCGCCTGGCCTTCGATCGTAGGGTCTTCGCGGACGGTCAGGAAGTACATGAAGTTGTCGTGGAACCATGTCGAGATGATCTGACCGTTCGACACGATCTGATACACATCGACGCCTTCCTTCTCGACCGGCTGGGGAACCGCACCCGTGATCCCGCCGAGCAGGTTCCGCAGGAACTCTCGATCATCGAGCCGTGCGTCTGGAGCTAGCCGCGAGACCTGGAAGACTGCCCGCAGCTCCTCGCCATCGCGAAGCGCGTAGACGGCTCCCTCGCACTGGTAGGTATCTTTAGGCTCAGACGCGGTGTTCAGCGATTCTGCTGCGTCGGGCTCGGGCACAACCCGCAAGCCGCCGATCCGATCCGGTGGAGACACTTCCATCCCGAGAGTGGCGTCATCAGGACCACCGCACTGGGCCGCCTCGAACGAGGCGCACGCGCTGAGACCCATCGCCAACACCACGAGCAAAGCGACCTTCCTGATCATCCGTACACGACCAGCTTCCCAGACACCATGTACGGGACCACGGTGCACTTGAACTGATAGTTGCCAGGAGCGAGGTTGATCGTCAAGGTCTTCGACTGGCCGCCATCCAACTCGCCCGAGTCGATCGGTGTTCCTTCTACGGTGAAAGAGTGTTTCTGACCGGGGTTGGCGCTGTTGATGAACTTCACCTTGTCGCCGGACCTCACCGCGAAATCATTAGGTTCGTAGACATTGCCAGAGGTCGCCCTGACCTCGTAGGTCTCGGCCTTCGGACCTTGAGGCTTCTGAGTGGTAGGAGGCGGAGCCTTCTTGGTCGGCTTCGGCTTGTCAGGGGCCTTCTTCGTTGTCGGCGGCTTGGAGGAGGGCGGCGGCGTGTAGTCGAGATCATCACCGATGGAGGTTCCGCTCGAGCAGGCGCCGAGCACCAACAGCATCGCGAGACTGATCGATAGACGACGGATCATCAGGGAAGCTACTCCTTGTTCTTCTTGGTTACGGCGCCAGAGCGCTTGATGACCGACTCGTCGCCACCCAGATAGGCCTGGACGACTCGCTCATCGCTCAAGACGACATCGGGACGATCACGGATCACGACCTTGCCCAGTACCATCGCGATCAGCTCGTCGCTGACCGCGCTGATCAGAGGCATGTCGTGCTCGATGATGATAAGACTGCAGCCGGTCTCTCGCTTGATCTGGTTCAGCAGCGGGCCCATGTTCTCGGCCTCGCGCTGGGCAAGACCGCTCGAAGGCTCATCCAGCAGGAGCACTCGAGGTTCTGCGGCCAATACGCATGCCAGGTCGAGGATGCGACGGGTTCCCGTAGAGAGTTCGCTGACGAACTTGTCCCGGTAACCGCCGAGCTCTAAGAGTTCGATGAGAGCATCCGCCTTGCGCCGCGTGGTGGCTTCACTGCGGCGCGCCTGCGGTAGACCCAGGCCGTGGACCACCATGCTCTTGACCTCGAGGTGCCGTTCGAAGGAGAGCGCGACGGTCTCGAACACGGTCAGCGAGGGGAACAGCTTGGCGTCCTGGAATCGACGGACCATACCGAGGGCCGCCCTTTGCTCGGGCGAATAGTTGGTCACATCCTTTCCGAGCAGCATGATGCGACCCTCATCGATCGGGTTGAAGCCGCTGATCATCTCGAGGACCGTGGTCTTACCGGCACCGTTCGGCCCGATCAGACCGAGCGCTTCGTTCTCACGGAGGGCGAATGAGACACCGTCGACCGCCCGCACGCCGCCGTAGGTCTTGACCAGACCTTCTACCTCGAGGATGTTTGCACGCTCCTCGTCGCGGAGCTTGGGAGCGACCGCGGCGCTGCCTCCGAGGCTCTTGCCACCCTTGAGGAATACAGCACGCATGATGTCGGGACGGCCGAGCAGGTCCTCGGTCGGACCGTCGAAGCGGATCTCGCCCTTCTCCATGAACACGGCGCGTTCGGCGACCGTGAGGGCAACATTCACCGACTGCTCGACGAGGATGATCGTCGTCCCACGCTGGTGGATCGCACGAACGATCTTCAGCAGTTGCTCGACGATCGCCGGCGCTAGTCCCAGAGACAACTCGTCGATCATCAGCAACTTCGGACGAGACAGGAACGCCTGAGCGAGGGTGAGCATCTGCTGCTCGCCACCGGACATCGATCCGGCCGCCTGACCGAGCTTCTCACGCAGGATCGGGAAGTAGGAGAAGACCTGCTCGACCTCGTTGGCGTAGTTGGGGTCGTCGCTGTAGAGCCAGCCGGCGAGCTCGAGGTTCTCCTTGACGGTCAAGGACGGGAAGATGCCTCGTCCACCGGGCGTCTGGGCTATGCCTTCAGCCGCGATCTCGTGCGGAGGGACATGGGTGATGTCCTTGCCATCGAAGACGATGGCGCCGCCCGAGGCCTCCTGCGTGCCGCTGATGGCTCGTAGAACCGTCGATTTACCCGCGCCGTTGGTTCCGAGCAGCGCGATGATCTCGCCCTCCTCGACATCGAGATCCACATCGAACAGAACCTGGACGGAGTCGTAGTGGACATCCACGCCGCGAAGGACCAGCAACTTGCCCTTGCCGGCGAGCTTGGCTTCTCGCCAGGTCTCCTCTGCGAGTGCTGCCGCTGCGGCCGAGCGCATGTCGAACTCGACATAGGGTCCGGCGGTGATAACGATGAGGCTACCGATGAACGAGAAGGGCACGAAGGTCAAGATCGCGGATCTCATGCCACCCGCGCCAGCGATCGCGCCGATGATCGGGAACATGAAGAAGACCGGGATGGTCCAGTAGTCGAGCGTCGCGATACCGAGGTTCCTGAGCCGAGGCGGGATGACCATCGAGGTCACCGCGACGGTCGCGGGAAGGATCATCGCGTCGAAGAAGGTCGTTATCAGGATGATCGCAACCACGAAGGGGACATTCGGCCCCAGCGCGATCCCTACATAGCCGAGCGCAGTTACGGCGCCCGCCACGCCAGAGATCATGACTACACGGCCAGGGTTGCGGCCAACGATGCGGTCCACCAACGGGCCACCCATCGCGACCCCCATGAAGGCGGTGAGTGCGGCTAGCGAGCCGATGACGCCGCGCGCGAACAGGTCCACCTGATGGGTCGTGGCCAGATACAACGGCATGAAGATGGCGAAGCCCAGCGTCGATAGCTGGGCGAAGGGGACGGCGTACGAGTAGCGCCTGAGTGTCCGGACCCCCCACGCCGCGCGGAAGGCCTCTCCCCAGGAGGGCGGCTCCTGCTGGCGCCGCGCGATCTCTTCGTTGGCACCGAAGGCTTTGCGTTCGTGATAGCCGCGGATCGGCTCGGGCATCTTGAAGAAGTACAGGGACAGCAAGACCCCTGCGACGCCGACGATGAGGAACGGAACGCGCCAGCCGAACATCGACCCGATGACGCCTACGAACAGAGGAGCGATGACTGCGCCGATCTGGCGCCCCGCTGCGCGGAAGGCATATGACTGGCCGCGCGCTTCGGGCGGGACATAGTCGGCGATCAGCGAGAATCCCACGGCATTGGGACCGAGCTCGCCGACCGTGTCCAAACTGCGGGCTCCATATAGGCCGAACCTGTTCGGCGAGAGACCGGTGAAGAGGACTCCGATCGAGTTGACCAGCGAACCGATCGCGAACAGCGTGACGCGACGGGACCGGTCACCCAGGTATCCCAGCGGCACTGACAACAGCGTTCCCAGGAGCCCGATCCACTTGGCCAACTCGAGGATGGCGCTCAGGTTCAGCTTGAAGGACCGCTGGATCTCGGGAAGCGCCTGGCTGAAGGCCCTCGCACCGAAGATCGAGACGATCCCGAGAGCCATCAGCATGATCAGGGGTGTGCGACCGTAAGAGGACTGCAGGTTGCTGATCCTCAAGCCTTGGCGGATCAGCTTGAAAGGCTGCAACCAGAGCGGACCGTCAGGTTTCTCGTCGCGCCTGGCCGTGGTGCCGGGGATGTGAGATTCGACGATCTCGGTGGGTGCGTCAGCGGGCGGCTCGTGCGAGGTGTCTTCGGGAACCGGAGCGTTGACCGCCGGGATCTCTTTGGTGTCGTCCTCTACGGTCGTCGAATCGACCTGCGCACCCTCGATCGGTTTCGGGTCCTCTTGCCGGCTCATACGGTCACCTTCCCATATAGACGGGACGGCAGCGTGTAACGCTGATCGGCCCGAAGGGCTCCGATCCCTTGGCTTGGCACGGCAGGAGCCAAGGGCGTGAGGCGTTTCTCCCAAGCATCTGGAGAGTAATCAGCGAACAGACTGGGAACGACGATGTGTCGCCTAAGCGCGACGACCCGCAGCACAGCATCCCGTATCCCGAAGACGATCTGGGCGAGGCCGCCTGGGATCGCCATCATCAGGGCGAGCCCACCGACCCCGGTCAGGATGCCAAGCACCCCAGGGAACAGGATGCCTCCGCCCACGAAATACAGGGTTCCGAGGAAGGCACCAGCGATCGAACTCACGCCTCCGATGATGACCAGTTGGAACACACCGAAGGAGAGTTGCGCGTTGTAGAAGGCTGGATCCATGCCTCGCTGAAGATGCACAGTGATGCCTCCAGCGAAGGCCGCCAAGAAGCCCGAGATCGCGAAGGCCATCAGGCGTGTTCGCACGATGTCCACACCGAAGGCCTGGACACCCTGCTCGTTGTCGCGAAGCGCGATCAGCAGGCGGCCTGCGCGACTGTTGCGAAGGGTCCTCACCATCACCGCGACGATCAGGAACGCCAGCAGGGAGAAGTAATACTGCGTCCGCGGATCGTCGAGATTGAACACCAAGATGCTCGGACTCTCGATGAGAGTTGGAACGCTGCTAGCCAGGAACCTGTCCGAGAACAGGATCGTCGGGAACGCGATAGCCAGCGCGAAACTCGAGACCGCAAGGAACAAGCCTCGGATCCGCAGAGCGGGAAGCCCAACCAGAACCGCGAGTATGGCGCCAGCGAGACCAGCGATGGGCAGCGCGAGGAGGAACGGGAACCCGGTCGAGGTCAGGTTTCCTGCGATGTAGGCCCCTGTCCCCAGGAATGCGATGTGACCCAGGCTGATCTGGCCGGTCCAGCCGGTCAGGATGACCAGAGATACCGCCAGGAT
The DNA here is from genome assembly GCA_046565595.1 of Actinomycetota bacterium. Classification (GTDB taxonomy): domain Bacteria; phylum Actinomycetota; class AC-67; order AC-67; family AC-67; genus JBKHYG01. The sequence goes on from JBKHYG010000017.1 coordinate 12,342, forward strand.
CGACCCGGTCCAAACCGCGCTCATCGCGCCGGTGTTCTCGGATCCGAACACCCATGGGAACGCCAAGACGATCAATGCCCCGATGGCGATCAACGATTGGCGCGTTCGTCGGATGAAGGGCAGCGCCAAGAGTTCGCGCGGGGTGGGGCGCACCTCTCGGGTCGCCTTCCAAGAACTCGAGTCGTCCACGCGAGAAACCTTGTGCCTCTGGAACAGCAGGGCAACCAGGACGATGCCGAAGGTGATGATGTCGAGCAGAGAACCATCACCCAGTTGGGCGAACATGCTCTGCCGAAGGATCACCAGCCCCATACCCGTGAGGAAAGCGATCGGGAGGCTCATCATCTTGGCTACCACCGCGGCGGTCAGCGGTAGCACCAGGACGGTCTGAGGGGCGACCTGTCCGGGGACATAGGGTTCGGTCACCATGTTGGCGATGCCGGCAACACTCGTGATCAACCCGACGATGGCCCAGACGCCGATGTTCAGCAGCTTGACATTGATACCGAGCAGCGATGCACGATCGGCGTTCTCGGCAGAAGCTCGGACCGCGATCCCCATCCGGGACCGTTTGAAGAAGATCACCAGACCAAGCAAGGCGAGCGCGATGGCGAAGAAGCTGACGATGTGAGCCAGCCGGATGGGGGTAACCCCTAGCTGGAAGATCTGGTTATCGAAGAATGTGCCGGGCGTTGGGATCGGCTGAACCTGGATGCTCTCGCCGGGCTTCTGGAAGGCCGAGGCGACCTCTTGACTGACGATCCCAACGATGCCGGTCATGAACACGGTGACAACCGTCAAGGTCAGGCGCGGATGCCTGAAGAACAGCGTCGAGGCCAGGATCCCGATGATCACCGCGACCAAGGTTCCGCCGATGATCCCGACCGGCCAAGCGATCGGATACGGCAGGATCCCGCGCGTGTAGAACTCGTAGAAGAGCTGCATCGCGACCAGCGCCAGAGACGACTGCGCGAAGTTGATGATCCTGACCGTGCGGTAGATCATCACCAGCCCGATCGCGGAGATGCCCACGGTGGCAGCAGGGATAAGGCCGGTCAGGAACTCGCCAGCGGTTAGGCCCGCGACACCGAACGCATAGATCCCAAGGAGCAGGCCGATCCCCGCCGTTAGCGCGACGGTGAGTGTCTTACCTTCGAGCTTCTTGCTCACAACACCTCACCGGGATCAAGCCGGGCGAGACGCGCGAGGAAGTTGCCGCTGATGAAAGTGTTGCCGCCGTCGATCGAGAAGACCTCCTGGATCGACCAACCGCCATACTGGGTCGCCATCCAGAAACTCCCGATCAACGAGACCTCGACATCACCGGTGATCTCGATGCTCGTGTTGAAACGCCAGGCCTGCGCCATCTGGTCACAGACGAAGACATTCTGTGGCTGCGCGACGATCACGCTCGTCGAGATGGTGGAGCTAGGCGGCGCAAGGGGAAGCTGCTGGCCTTCGACTTCCACATCGTTAGCTGCACGGTTGGGCTGAGTCGAGTCGGTCCTTTGGCCGGCACCCAGTGGGAAGCTGGCCAGTTTGAGACCACCGGTCTCGGCGTTGGCAGGTATGAACACGCGCGACTGTGTCTTATCGGCGGCCAGCGGGATCCGGATGCTTCGCAGGTAGATGCCAGCGACCTCGGCGTTCGAGGATTCCGCGTTCTCTGAAGCCTGCGACGGATAGATGATCGTGTACTCCATCGTCACGCCGTGACCTTCGTCGATCACCGTGTAGAAGAAGGAGTTCGTGCTCTCGTTGTCGCGCCGGACACCGACCCGCTTGTAGTCGTAGCCAGACTTCGACGGCTCGCCCGCGTAGTTGCCCTGATAGAAGGTCGGATACTGGCCGCGTCGAGGCCAGTTCCCTCCCCGCTCTGGGTCGTCAGGGTCGAAGGGACCAGGCCTGACCGAAGGAGGCGCCTGACCGTCGCGTGGCGAGTTCGTCTGCACGCCCGGGCAGAACGGGGTAGGCGGCGGCGGGGGTGGCGGCGGCGGAAGTGGAGGCGGCTCGTCCGGCGGGATGAAGATGTTCGGCGGAGGCGGGGGAGGAAGCGGCGGAGGCTCCAAGAGCTCCTCGACATCCACACCGAAGGCGAGGTCCACGGCGACCTTGCCGATGCTGACATCGGCCTTGGGCGCGAGGTTCGCGCAGGAGCTCACCGCGAAGGCGAGAGCCAGGACCGAAGCGAGATAGTTACGCGACCACTTCATCTTGCTTTCCCTTCCGTCTGGGGAACGACGGTAGACGGAGACGGATCCGGTTTCCGTAGCGGATCTTCGTGCCCCTCTTCCTACGCTTCGGGAGGAACTTCCGCCACTCGAACTTGGGTACCGGCGGGCTCAGGAGTTCCGGAGCGTACGGATTGCGAAGACTCAAGCGCGACACATAGGCGACCGCCCTGATGGTGAAGGGTTGGGCTTCCGAGAGCCTCCTACGCAGGGAGCGCGACAACTCCTCGGCAGCTAGGACCTCGTCATCAGTGATCCGGCCTCGCAGGTCGCCGAAGAGCGTGCGTGTGACCAGCCAGGCCAACTCTTGGTGTTCCTCGTCGGGAACGACCTTGCGGGTGTAGGCCAGCGGGGTCCCATAGGGGTCTCCGACGCCCAGGTCGGTGGCTAGGTCGCGCATGTCCGCATAAGCCACGGCGATCCGCTCGGAGCGTCCCTGCCGCAGCGCCCATTCCTTGCGTTTGGACCGGCGGCGCGCTTTGAGGATCACCGGGTAGGCGAAGTAGGCGAGGATGGCCGCGAGGATGAAAGGCATGGCGAGCAAGATGTATGCCTGCGCTTGCCGCAGCAGGTAGTTGGTGGGCTCGTCACGCTGAGGCACGAACAGGTTCACCGCGATGTCGTCACTCGGCAGGATGATGGAGTCCTGCGAAGCGTCGCCGGTGAGGCTCTGGCGCGCCTTCTTTGGAAGTCCGGTCACCGGGAACCAGCCGATGCCCTCGAAGTAGACCTCGAGCCAGGAAGCGCCGTGCTTGGGTCGGTACTCGCGAAGCGTCTGGGCGGCCGCGGAAGCCTCACCGACATCGAAGCCGTAGCCGATACGCGCAGGCACACCGAGCCAACGCGCGAACATCGCTTGCGTTGCGACGATCTCGAATGGTGTGGCCTCACGGGTGCCGCTGAACATGTCTTCGATCTTCTCTGGCGGCACCGGGCTCGGAAGGCCGGCTCCGGCTGCCGTGATCATGCCCAGGTACTCCTCACGGATGTAGTCGAGCTGATCCCAGGTGTTGTCATAATCCTGTCGCGCCGTGGCGATGAGCGCGGCCGCAGACTCAGGCGGTTCGAGTTCAGCGGTGGAGGTGAATTCTTCGAAGAAGGCGGGGTCGGTGGGAGCAGGAGCGTTACGCAGTTCCTGCTCGGTCGGCAGGAACGAGAACGAAGCCTGGTAGGCCAGCCCGTCGCCGACCTGACCCTCACGCACGAGGACGCGCTGCGTACGCACCTCGAGATCGAGTTTCGGGCCCTTGGTCACGCGGATCGCCTGCACCCGCGCCGGCATCGGGAGAACGGTGCCGTCGAGCCCCTGAACATTGATCGTCACGATCGACTGGCTCGGGCCCTCGTGACCGAAGGGACGGCCGACCAGACCATCGCGCGGCGCAGCTCGTTGTCCCGCCGCGTTGAAAGGCGGCAGCCTCCACCAACCCTCCGGATCGATGACATCGAGGACGCCGGTGCGCCACGGCCCGGTGAAAGGAGCGTCCGGCGGGGTCTCGGCGGTGAACAGAACCCGGTCTTCGATCTCGGACAGTGGGATGGACTTAGGCCGCTGCGCGCGCTCGGTGGGGTCGAAGATCGGGTCGGGGAACAGGAAGCCTGCCTGGCTGACGGCGACCAGCGCGGCTGTCAGTGCTGCCAGCAGAGGCAACATACGGACCGCGCGACGGATCTCGTAGGCGACCGAGACCCCGTCACCTTCTCCCCTGTCCGCTCGGTAGATGACAGCCAGGCCGACGACGAAGGTGATGAAGGCGACGATGCCGGATGCGATCTGAGCGTCGGAAGGCTGCGCGATGGCTGCGAATGCGATCACCGGCATCGGTACGAGAACGCCCATGGCCGGTTTGCGACCTACGGATCCCACCCAGGCGGCAGCGAAACCGAGCATCGCGAGCGTCCAGGGCAGGATCGCTTTCCAACCGTCATCGAAGACCGCAGGAGGGCGGCGTTGCCTGGCGTTGGAGACTGCCTTTCCGAGCGTTTCTCCGATCGAGCCCAACGCTCCAGGGGAGGTGATCGCGAGCGCAACCAGTCCGCAGGCGAGGATCGCGCCGAAGGCGATCAGTTGGCTGACCCCGGGGCGCTTCGAGGGGCGTGCGGCGAACATCGCCGCGCCCACACCGACCAAGGCACCGAAGACCGCGTAGAAGCGCGGCAGCGCACCGACGAACATGCCACCGACCAGGAACGCCGCACCGAGCGTGGTCGAGAGCGCCCCGAACGAGGGGCGCATGATCTCTTCCCGCGTTAACGGGCGATCCTCTTCCTCCTCGATCAGTTCAGAAGCCTGGCGGACCTTGCGTTCGGCTTCGCCACCGGAGTCCGCATGGGTGTCCGGCGTGGGAGCCGCCTGAGCATCCTCGAGTTCGGTGCGCGGGTCTTCGATGATCTGGCTCATCCGCGGCTCCCCGCGCCGACCTCGTGGTACAGGGCACTTGCTATGGACTGTCCGGGCCTCAGTTCAACGACCTGACAGCCAAGCGACGCCGCGACCCGGACGGTCTCCTCGTGATCCTCTTCCCACACGAGAGCCACCACCAAGACAGAGACACCCTTGCGAAGCAGGAACTGCAACCGCGCTGCGGTCTCTCTGGAGAGCAGAGGCGTGATGAGGATCGTGTGCGCGTCGCGCTTGTTGTTGACCAACAGACGCTGGAACACCTCGTCCAACAACTTCTTGGATGGCTCGAGTCGAGCGAAGCCGTCCAGCACCTGCATCGCCGCCGCGTCTCCTCGGGCCTTCATCGCGAGCATCGGCCCATCGTTGGTCTCGACATTGACCGTGTAGCCCTCGTGCAGGTGTCGAACCGCCAGCGAGGCCGCGGTACGGACCCCTGCCTCGAAGGATTCGCTCTGCTCTTCTCGAGAGTGGGTGCCCTTGAAGGTGTCGAAGATGATCGTGATCTGGTCGGTGATGCCCTGCTCGGCTTCGCGTACGAGCATCCGCCCGGTGCGTGCGAAAGCGCGCCAGACGATCCGCCGCAGATCGTCACCGGGCTGGTAGTCGCGCATCCCGTAGAACTCGAGACCGCTCGGCCAGGGCTTGGAGAACGGAGGACGGATCGGCGGGTCTTCGAAGTGGCGCGTGAGCGGTCGACTGGAGACATGTTCGATGTTCGGATGGACCAGCAACTCGAACTCGGGAACGAGGACCTGCTCGCGTTGGGTCAGTCCGATCGGATCGCCCCACCGGACCACCAGTGGTCCCAACTTGTAGACGCCGCGCCGCTTGCAGTAGAGGCGGTAGGAGTGCTGGATGTCTTCGCCCGCGTGAAGGGTGGCCAGCGGCAACTGCACCGTCGTACCCAGACGGTCGGGCAGTTCCTCTTCGAGGACGATCGTCGACAGCTTCTTCTTCGCATGCAGGATCAGGTCGATACCCAGCGTCTCGCCGACGCGTGCACGCGCGCGCACATCCGAGCGTTCGCCGGTCAGCGGAAGGCTACGGCGTCCGGTCAGGTAGACCGTGAGTATCAGACCGACCGCACCGTAGGCGAAGAGATAGAGCGTCTTGCCCGCTACCCAATAACCGATCAGCCAGAGGATGACGGCGAGCACGACTCCCAGCAGACCGATCGGCGTCAGGCCGATCTTGCGCTGGATGCGCAGCATCAACGGACGCCAGGTCTTGGCGGAAGTCGCGGTAGCGATCCCGTCGCTGACGCTCCGTTGGAGCCGCTTGAGCCGACCCTCCATCTGTTACCTCGTCCCGTCCAGGTCCCTACTCGTCGGACACGACAGAGCGGTTACCGGTTCCGTCCTTCACATCACCCATGAGAGGAGCCTTGACTCGACCGACGACTCGCTCGATGACCGCCTCGATGTTCTCGCCGCGCAGGATCGCGTCGGGAGACAGGATGAGACGGTGCGCGAGCACCGGGTTCAAGATCGTCCGCACATCATCTGGGTACACATGGCCACGACCATCACTGGCAGCCAGGACGCGTGCAGCGCGCAGCAGGTTGATGGGAGCACGCGGCGATGCGCCCATCGCGAGCCCAGGCTCTTCGCGGGTCGCCTGGCACAGATCAACGATGTAGAACTGGACCGCCTCGGAGCATTCGATGGACTCCTGAGCGAATGCGATCATCGCCGCCGCGTCCTCGGTCTCGATGACGGCGCCCAGGGAGTCGACAGCCAGTTCCTTGGCGTTGGCGGACATGATGATGCGCTCGGCGTCACGACTGGGATAGCCCATCTTCAGCTTGAACATGAAACGGTCGAGCTGGGCCTCAGGGAGAGGGAAGGTACCCGCCTGCTCGACAGGGTTCTGGGTCGCAAGCACGAGGAAGGGCCGCGGCAGGTTGCGGATAACTCCGTCACCGGTCACGCGACGCTCTGCCATGGCCTCCAGCAGCGCGGACTGGGTCTTTGGGGTCGCGCGGTTGATCTCGTCAGCCAGGAGGATGTTGGCGAAGATCGGCCCTTCGTGGAAGACGAACTTCTTCTTCTCTTGGTCGTAGATGCTGGTTCCGGTGATGTCCCCGGGGAGCATGTCCGGCGTGCACTGGATGCGGCCGGCTTCAGCGTTCAACGACTGCGCTAACGCACGCGCGAGGACGGTCTTGCCGACGCCCGGAACATCCTCGAACAGGATGTGGCCCTCGGAGAGCATCGCGACCAAAGCGAGACGCGAGACATCGTCCTTACCCTTGACGACGGTGCCGACATTGCTGATGACCGCTTCGAAGACCCGCTGATAGGTCTTCGGATCGAGCCGAGCCGAACCCCTGCTGCTCGTGGCGCTGGAGCTCCGCTTCTTGGTGGTTGTCGCCATCCTCTCCCCTATGTCGCGTGCTGACGCCTAGGCGTCTGGTCATGCCAGGCCACACCAGGGACGGGAACCAGGACGGGTCGTCCTGCCCCACGACCTCCATGCAACCTTCGTCCCCCTCTGACCACGGACGGCATGAGACGCCTCCCGACTCCGAGGGGAAGGCGCCAGAGTAGCGCAGGGAAAGGCGATACCGCCAACGCCCGCGGGCAGGGAAATCGCATCAAGACGGCGAACATCATGTGCGAGCGTGGCCCATCGCCACCTTTACTTCCAAGGAGGAAACCCCGATGCGATCCATCCGATTCCTGCTGGCAGCCCTGCTGCTCGGCATGCTCGCTCCGGTTGCGGCACAAGCCGATTATCCGGAAGAGTGCGAATCCCCCATCCGCCTGCTGTCTGGCCGCGGCGTGCTATTCGACTGGGGTGCTGTGAACTGCAGTTATGCCCAGGAGCCGACCCTAGGTAGCACCTCCATCGTTATCCCTGGCGGAACCCAGATGGTCGTCCGCTTCAACGGCGCGAAGCCGGTGGACGGCATCTCGCAGATGGGTACCGGCTCGAAGGTCACATACGGTCAGACCACCAAGTACCTGCGGTTCGAGCCTGCCACCGGCGCCGACGGCAACCCGCTGGCTGGACACTGGGACGCTTCCTTCAGCGTCGGCAATGTCGAAACGGTTAACGCGGGCGAGTACCTCATCTCTGTGATCTCGCCTGAGGGGCTCGAGGGTGCGGATGTCACCTACGAGCGCTCGTACAGCACCGTCGCCTGATCGATAGGAACATGCGAGGAGGGCCCCTAGGGGCCCTCCTCTTCGTTGCGCTCGCTTTCTCCCGGCCGGGCTTCAGGCCCGGATGGTCTCGTAGGGAGCGACCACCAAGGTGCGGCGATCCTTGGTTCCGCCCAGGGCGAAGACCCGACGGCTCGAGCCGTTGGTCAGGTCTCCCTCCAGGAGGTTGCCTTCCGGGTTGGCGACGACCTCGAGCTGATAGAAGCCGTTCGGCAGGTCGGTGACATCGAAGGCCTGGCCGAACTGCCCCTGGTGGTAGGTGTCTCCCCAACCCACGGGCAGGGTCTCGCGGATCGCCACGCTCTCAGGACCTCCGCAGCGGCTGTAGCCGAGTTCACCGGGACGCCAGTTGGCTCCAGGGACGGTGACGTCCTGAGCATCGGTCGGAGCTAGGCAGAACGACTGCTTGCCGGAGGTCAGCGTGTGCACGCCGTCCGCGTCCAACAGCCTGTATTCGGCGAAGTCGGTGAAATGCCAGTGGTAGTGGGTCGGATCGTCGTGGAAGATCATCTCCCCGACCTCTTGGGTTCCGATGCGGACCCCGTCGCGGAAGAACGCCTGATAGGCCCGCATGGTCTCTTCGCCATCTTCCCTGAACGCGTCCACGACCAGAGGAGCGGGACCGGCGTTCCACACCGTCGCGTTGAAGGCGACCAGGGTCCGACCGAACTCGCGTCGCAGGCCGATGTTCCAGGCCGGCAGGGAGCGCAGGTCAGGCAGCGTCGCCGGGTCGAGATCGGAGGGAGCGCCATCAGGTCCGTCCGGGACGACCTCGGGCCCACGATCGTCGATCGGGCGGGGCTTACCCGGTCCGGGGCCGCCCCAGTTGGCCTCGTTGATGGTCATCGGATAGCTCATCACCTGCGGGGGCAGGCCGAGAGCATCCCGCCAGGGCTTCGTGATCCAGATCCGTACCGCATACGACTGCCTAGCCGGCAGCGGGGCGGTCAACGAGAGATAGGGGCTCGCGATCCAGCCTTTCTCGATGCCCCAGACCTGACCTTGCGTGAAGGGGTTGCCGTAGCAGCCGGAATCCGGGTATATCGCCTGGTCAGAGGCCTCAGCGGTGGCAGGGAAGCGGTCGTATCCCGACGGACAGAAGGACCTTCGGACGCTAGCCAGGGTTCGGCCAGCCCCGTCGACGACCTCCATCCGGAAGAAGCCGTAGAAGGCCCCGCCCCGCCATCCGCGGATGAGTCCGGCGGGCAGGACGACATCCCCGCTCGGACGCCTCCAAGTGGCGACGATGGGCTCGTCATACTTGGGCCTCTGAACGAGGATCTCGAAGTTCTCTCGGTCTGCCTGGACCATGACCGTCGGCGAGATCCAGACCTTTCCGGTCTGCGAGTCGCGCCAGGCGTCTACGGTCTTGGAACCTCCTCTGAGGCGAAGGGTGGGTGCTTCTTCAGCCTGCGCGCTCGTCGTTCCAACGACCGGGAGCATGCTGAAAGCGGCGACGATCGCCGCGAGTCTCGAACGAGACATCGTTCCTCCTGGTGAACCGCGGGGGCCAGCGCTGATCGTCGACCCTCTCGCGTCTGCTAACCGTTCAGACACCGGCCGAGCGCTTCCGGTTCCACCGGACGGGAACTCATCCCATGCGAGAGGGCTGCCCGCTCGGCGGACAGCCCTCAAGATCTCCGTTCGGACGGTCAGTAGGTCACAGAGCGTCCCCGCCGGCCTCGCCGGTACGGATCCTCACGACCTGGTCGACCGCTGTAACCCAGACCTTCCCGTCTCCGATCTTGTCGGTGCGAGAGGCCCCGACGATCGCGTCGACGATCTGAGTCACCTGCGCGTCATCGCAGACGACCTCGATCTTGACCTTGGGCACGAAGTCCACCTGGTACTCGGCGCCGCGGTAGACCTCTGTGTGGCCTCGCTGCCGACCGAACCCTCGGGACTCGGTGACGGTCATACCCTGCACTCCGACCCCCCGCAGGGCTTCCTTCACCTCGTCGAGTTTGAACGGCTTCACGATTGCGGTCACGAGCTTCATGCGACTCCTCTCTTCTCCCCGTTCTTACCCGGGGAGTTTGCAGCGTATCCGGCTTGCTGGGTCATCCGGCTCGCATAGAACCAGCGTCGCTGGTCACATAGGCGGTCTCCCCATGTTGGGTGAGATCGCAGCCGGTCATCTCCTCTTCCTCCGATACGCGGAGCCCCACCGTCTTGTCCACGAGCACGATCAGGACGAAGCTCACCACGGCACTGAAGGCCATGGTCGCTAAGACCCCGACACCTTGATCGACGAACTGACTGAAGTTACCGAACAACCAACCGTCGTCCCCAGCGGGGTTCACGGCGGTCGTCGCGAAGACTCCTGTCAGCATCGCGCCGATCAGACCACCGACCAGGTGGACGCCGACGACATCCAACGAGTCGTCGTAACGCAACCGCGTCTTGAGTCCGACGGCCAGGTAGCAGACCAGCGCAGCGACGAAACCGATCACAGCCGCTGCCCATGGCTCGACGAAACCTGCAGCCGGAGTCACCGCGACGAGCCCGCCTACGGCACCGGTTGCCGCGCCGACCGCGGTCGCCTTACCTGCACGCAACCGCTCGATCAGGAGCCAGCCGCACAGACCGGCTGCCGCACCGAAGTGCGTCGTAGCGAGCGCGTTGATCGCGACCCCGTCTGCGGCTAGCGCGCTGCCTGCGTTGAAGCCGAACCAACCGAACCACAGGATGCCTGCGCCGAGCACGGTCATCGGGATGTCGTGCGGAGGCGCGCCGTCCCTTGGGAAACCCTTGCGTGGCTTCAGATAGATGGCGAACACCAGTGCAGCGATGCCAGCGTTGATGTGTACGACCGTGCCTCCGGCGAAGTCCAGGACTCCCTTGGTGAACAGCCATCCGTCGCCGTGCCACACCCAGTGCGCGACCGGGGAGTAGACGAGCAACGACCAGAGCACGAAGAACACGACGACCCCACGGAACTTCGCTCGCTCGGCGAACGCTCCGCTGATCAGCGCCGGAGTGATGATCGCGAAGGTCATCTGGAAGGTCGCGAAGAGTAGATCGCCGCCTGCGACATTGTTGAAGAAGTAGAAGTCACCGCCTCCGATGAATCCGCCCTTGTCGGGCCCGAAGGCGAGCGCGTAGCCGGCTGCCAGCCACACGATCGAGATGACCCCCATGCATACGACCGAGTGCATGAAGGTCGACAGAACATTCTTGGAGCGGACGAGTCCGCCATAGAACAACGCCAGGCCTGGCGTCATGAAGAGCACGAGCGCCGTGGCCATGATCAGCCAAGCGATCGATCCTGAGTCTTCCATCTCTACGGTTCCCCCTTGGCGAGGGATGGAGTGTGGTCCCCGCCAGGTTCCGAGATTAGATAGTGACCCGTTTCGCTCCCGTAACCCGCCTGTTACGGATGTGTAAAGGCTCGGGTAGGTGGATGACGGTCGGCGTCGAACAGATAACCATCGCTTCTAGGGAGGGAGCCCAAGATGAAGCACAGGTTGTTGATCGCCGCCGGACTCTCCGCGGCCATGGTCTTACCCACCGTCGGACATGCTGCGGATGAGGACCCGACCCCTGGATCTGCTGAGTGGATCCAGCGTGATCTGGAGAACCAGGCCTACGCGATGCAGCGGCAGGTAGACATGGCGACGAACCCCGCGTTCGGCCACGTCTACTGGACCGAAGCCATCCCCGAGTGGGTCGAGGGGTTCGGCGATCAACTCCAGCATCCGGACCAACCCGCGCCCACCCTGTCTCGGGTGTTACCGGGTGAAGCTGCAGATCCGTATCGGCGTCACTGGGGTGGTGCGCGTGGGATCATGCAACCCATCGAGTACTACAACGATTGCGGTGCTCGCATCCAGGGAACCGTGTTCGCGCCGAAGACGACAGCACGCGACACCGTCACGGGGGATCGCTTCACCTTCCCACTGCCAGGCATCGTCATCACGACCGGATCCATCCAGGGATACGAGGAGATGTACTGGTGGGCCGCGCAGGGTCTCGCCGAGGCCGGCTACATCGTCATGACCTACGACGTGATGGGCCAAGGCGAATCGTCCTCGAGTGGTTCGGTTCCAGGCTGCAACACCGGTTTCGATCGAGGCACCGTGGATGCGCTCGGCTGGTTCCTATCGGATGCCAATCCCATGCGTGGCCTGATAGACGAGGAACTGATCGGGCTAGCTGGCCATTCGGCTGGCGCGTTCGCGGTTACCTCGGTCGGGAACAGGCCGACCATCCAACTGGGCGGCGCAGATGTCCCGAACCCGGTCGATGCGGTCGTCGGCTGGGACAACATCTCGCTACCGACCAACACGGCGCCCCGCGTTCCCACGATGGGACAGGCGGCTGAGTACTTCTTCAACCCCACGCCCGCTTTCACCGCACCGAATGCGGAGTCGAAGTTGGGGACGTTCAAGCGGTTCGATGAGGCAGGGGTGCCCAGCTATCAGATAGTGCATCGCGGATCCACGCATATGGAGTGGACCTTCGTGCCATACATCCTGTCCGCGTCTCGCAAGGGTGAGCGTGTCGCCATGTACTACACGCTGGCGTGGTTCGACCGGTACCTGAAGGGGATCGCGTCTCCCGAGCATGCTGCCGATGGACTCCGTCGCCTGACTGCGGTGGCCTTCGATGGATCAGCGGATGCGTCTTCGATCGGGGCGGGAACCTGGAGCCCGGAGGACGGGAACCAGCCGAACATGATCGAGGGTGAACTCGCCTCGGATCACCTGTCGATCTACTACCGCTCCGCCTACTCGCTGCCCGACGCCAGCGTCTCCTGCTCGAACATGAGGACCGAAACCGACTGTTGACCCTCCTTCGCGCCGTCACGCTGGACTCGCTTGGATCGAGCGCGGGGAAGTGATCGATCCTCCCTCCGCGTAGACGCTACCCTTTAAGGCCTGATGACTTGGACCCCAGACGATTGGCGCGGCCTCTCCGCGCTGCAGCAACCTGATTGGCCCGACCAGGCGGCGGTAACCACCGCTGCCAAGGAGCTCGCCCAGTGGCCTCCGCTCGTGTTCGCTGGCGAGGTGCGCGACCTCAAGTCTTCGCTGGCTGAGGTCGCGCACGGCAACGCGTTCCTGCTGCAGGCCGGCGACTGCGCCGAGTCGTTCCACGACCATTCGGCCTCGCGGGTTCGCGAGATGCTGAAGGTGCTGCTGCAGATGTCGGCGATCGTCACATACGCGGCCGGGACGCCTGTGGTCAAGATCGCGCGCACGGCGGGTCAGTACGCGAAGCCGCGCTCGTCGCCGACCGAGACCGTGGACGGGGTCGAACTGCCGTCGTTCCGCGGACACATCGTCAACTCCGAGGACCCGGACGCGACCGCGAGGATCCCAGACCCGCGCCGCATGCTCGATGCGTACCACCGGGCGGCCTCGACGCTGAACCTCCTCCGCGCGTTCACCCACGGTGGTTTCGCCGATCTCACGCGCGTGCACGCTTGGAACCAGGAGTTCATCGCGAGTTCGCCGGAAGGCAAGCGTTTCGAGAAGCTCGCCGCCGAGATCGACCGCGCACTCGATTTCATGCGTGCCATCGGCGTGCAGACCGACGACCCGCGGTTGCATCAAGTGGATGTTTGGACTTCGCATGAAGCACTGCTGTTGGAGTACGAACAAGCGCTTACGCGCACGGATTCACTGACCGGCGACTGGTACGACTGTTCCGGACACATGCTCTGGATCGGCGAGCGGACCCGCGACCCGGATGGCGCACACGTGCGGTTCCTGTCCGGTGTCGGCAACCCGATCGGCTGCAAGGTGGGCCCCACGGCAACACCCGAGGATGTGAAGCGCCTATGCGAGGTACTCGACCCGGATAGGGAACCAGGGCGTCTGACCTTGATCAGCCGCATGGGTAAGGACAAGGTCCGAGACTCGCTGCCCGCGCTCGTCGAGGCGACGCGTGCCGAAGGCTGGCCGGTTATCTGGCAGTGCGACCCGATGCACGGGAACACCTTCACCTCATCCAACGGGCGCAAGACCCGCAACCTGAGCGACATCGTGAACGAGATCGACGGCTTCTTCGAGGTGCACTCATCGCTCGGGACACACCCGGGAGGCATCCACCTCGAGATCACCGGCGACGCGGTCACCGAATGCATAGGCGGCGAGACCGCACTCACCGAGGATGATCTTCCTCGGGCTTACTCGACGCTGTGCGATCCCCGGTTGAACGGTAGGCAAGGGATAGACCTGTCGTTCCATCTCGCTGATCTGATCGTCGGAAGGTGACGATGGACGATCGGTTCAAGACGATCATCGAGCCGTTCAGGATCAAGAGCGTCGAACCGATCCGCCACACCACAGTCGAACAGCGTCGCGCAGCCCTAGAGGCTGTCGGTTGGAATCCGTTCGGTCTGCACGCAGAGGATGTGTTGATCGACCTGTTGACCGACTCGGGGACCGGTGCGATGTCCTCGGGTCAATGGGCGGGCATGATGCGCGGCGACGAGTCTTACGCAGGCTCCCCCTCTTACTTCCGCTTCGAGCGGGCGGTCAAGGAGATCACAGGCTTCGATCAGATCATCCCCACGCACCAGGGTCGCGCCGCGGAACGCATCCTCTTCGCCGAGGTCTGCTCCGTCGGATCGGTGGTTCCCAACAACACGCACTTCGATACGACCCGGGCCAATGTCGAACATGAGGGAGCCGAGGCGCGGGATCTGGTGCGCGCGATCGGGCGAGACCCCGCCGCCTTCGATGACTTCAAGGGCAACATCGACCTCGAGGCGCTCGAAGCGACGCTACAGACGGACGGCGACAAGGTTCCGCTTGTGATGGTCACCGTGACGAACAACTCGGGTGGAGGGCAGCCGGTCTCGCTGGAGAACCTGCGAGGCGTGCGCGAACTGTGTGACAGGTACGGCAAGCCGTTCTTCCTGGACGCGTGCCGCTTCGCAGAGAACGCCTGGTTCATCAAGCAACGGGAGCCTGGCCAGCAGGATCGCTCGCCGAAGGAGATCGCGCAGGAGATGTTCTCGCTCGCGGACGGAGCGACCTTCAGCGCGAAGAATGACGGCCTCGCGAACATCGGCGGCTTCCTGGCGATGAACGACACCGAGTTGGCAGGACGCTGTCGCGCCAACCTGATCCTCACCGAAGGCTTCCCCACCTACGGTGGCTTGGCCGGATACGACCTGGAAGCGATCGCGGTAGGACTACACGAGGTCTTGGACCCCGACTACCTGCGGTACCGCACCCGTAGCGTCGAGTACCTGTGGGAACGCTGCCGGGCCGCTGGTGTTCCAACGCTCAACCCTCCCGGCGGACACGCGGTTTACCTGGATGCGAAGGCGATGTTGCCGCACATCCCGCCGGCAGAGTTCCCCGCCTGGTCGCTGTCGTGCGAGTTCTACCTGGAGGGCGGGGTCCGCAGCGTCGAGATCGGCTCTGTCATGTTCGGCAAGGTCCTGCCCGACGGGAGCGAGACCCCAGCACCTATGGAGTTGGTCCGGCTCGCCATCCCTCGTCGCGTGTACACGCAGTCGCATGTCGACTACACCGCAGAAGTGGTTGCCTTGGTCGCCGATAGGGCGAGCGAGCTACGCGGTTACAGGATCGTCGAACAGGCCCCTTGGCTCCGGCACTTCACGGCTCGGTTCGAACCGCTGAGGTGATCAGTCTTTGGTCATCTGGCGGCGATCCTCTTCGAGGATGAGTTCGTGCTTGCCTGCCATCTTGCTGCGCCAACGCATCGCCTGAGAAGACATCGACCTACCGGCGGCTCGGACATTCTTGCCTCGGGTCGCGTAGAACGCTGAAGAACCCCGTGCGATCCCGAGCTGGTCGACCTGGTCGAGGACAACTTCGTCTCCATCGACGCGAGCGTGTGGCCGATCGCATCCAGCAGCGGCGTTCCGCCGCGAGGGATGTAGGTCTCGCGCGTCAACGGCGTGGCCTCTTGGATGGGGATCGAGTCGTAGATCGTCTCGATCCCCTCGGTGTCGAACTGGACGAGCGTCAGCAGCGTCCGTCCCTGTTGATTCTTGAGGTCGTCAACGAAGGTATTGAAGGAGCCGATCGTGTCGTCGCGGATGCTGCCCATGGATCCTGAGCGGTCATCACCCCTTTGAAACCCAGCGTGACTGTCAGTTTTCCCGGGAAACGAGAGAGCCACCGCATGCAGCGGTGGCTCTCTGGGATCGGGCGAGGTTCTAGCGTTCGATCGCTGATACCTCAACCGGGTTGTCGTGGCGCTGCTGAACGGCAGCTCCCACATTCGGGGTGTTCGGGCCGGTCAGGTAGTGCTCCTGGCGGATGATGTTCTCGATCAGCGGGCTGAGACCGGCTTCGCCTGTCGGGCCGGGGCCGTCGCTGTCATCCGCGAGGTGGGCGTGCATACCGAACGAACCGCAGGCACCCTGCGCCCCTTCGGGCAGTGAACCGGTCCGGTCGTTGTAACTGTGGTCATCGCGGTAGTAGCCGCTGACCAGTCCACGGACAGGCTTGGGCTGACTCCACACGCCGACCCAACCGCCGTTAGGACCCGAGATCTGTTCCCACTGGGTTCCCACCGGCGGCACGATCAGGTCTGCTCGCGGCGAGTAGAAGAGCGGGTACTGGTGAGCGAAGTCGTCACGGATGTCGCCTACCGGATCCGGCACACCATCGACCGGAACGCCCTGCTCGTTCAGGCTGTTGTAGAAGGTCCAGTCGCCCTTACTGCAGTCCATATCCCAGTAGCCGTAGAAGCCTTCCGGAGGCATCGGGTGCAGGTGCAGCACGAACTCCTGACGGAAGGTGTTCGGGTAGGCGATGATCGTCCGCGTCACGTTCGTTCCCGAAGCGGCGCCATTGGTGGCGCGGATCACTCGAACGGGACCGACGATCGTGCCGAGCATGGTCGAGTGCTGAGACCAGTACCACTCGGTCTGGGACGAGCCGTCTCCGGCGTAGGCGCGACCCTTCCAGCGGTCGATCACATCGGGGCCCAGACCGTTGGTAGCCAGCAGGCGCTCCTCGGGGGTGCCGGTCGCGTCATTGGCGCCTGTGCGGATCCGGATCGAGTCGATGCCCCAGCGGCTGTCGAAGTGCATCTGGTAGCCGGTGGTCGCGATCAGGTCGTTGCGGTTGTAGCCGCTTTCCTTGTTACACGGGATGTCTGCGGAGTTGTCCGGATCGTCGGACTGGTAGGTCACATACGGATCCGGTGCGGCGGCGGTCGCGCCCGTGACCAAGCTGACCCACGCTTGCTGCTTGGTCACCGGGTCGGTCACCTGCAGATCCGTGCGCGCGGTGGCGCCGTCCGGGAGTTCAGACTCTGGAGCCAGCTGACCTGCGTCACCCAGCATGAAGACGAGTTCATCGTCGGCGTCGAAGCCGTTGGTCTCTTGGCCGTCGTAGTCGTAGGTGTTCTGAACATCCGCACCCGAGTACGCGTTGAAGAAGCCGCAACCGGCGAGACGCACGTCGCGGCGCTCATCGATCTGGCTGGGGATCCGACGCCATTCGGAGCCGTTCCACGAGTGTGCGGTGATGTCCTCGACGGGGACGCCTTGGAGCCTGCTGCCCAGGATCCCGAAGATGTCCGCGCCGGTTACGACGACGGGCTCTCCGGAGCGATCGCTGGTCAGCTCCGTTGCTTGCGTGGGGGTGGTGATGAGGGTGCTTGTCAGCGCCGTCGCGAGCACCGCCCCGATGATGGTTGATCGTTTCATGGTTCCTCCCGTGCCCCTGTCGAGGCTCTCCACGAGAGGATTCCCGGTCGGACGGTCGGAATCCTTCCCGGCGGCGTCGGACGGTTATCGTCCGGGCATGGTCATCGTGCGCCGTGACGCTGAGATCCACCGAGAGGACGGCGGGTGGTTCAGCGCGCGCTGGCACTTCAGCTTCGATCGGTATCACGACCCGGAGAACATGGGTTGGGGTGCGCTCCGTGTCTTCAACGACGACCGTCTCATCGAGGGAGCTACTTGGCCGATGCACCCGCATCGGGATGTCGAGGGCATCACCTATGTCGTCGAAGGCACCTTCGAACATGCGGACTCGCTAAGCAACGGTGGAGTGCTGCCGGCGGGATCGGTGCAGAGGATGACCTTGGGCCGGGGGGCCTGGCACTCTGAGTCCAACCACTCCAGGACAGAGCCGATGCGCTTCCTCCAACTCTGGATCCTGCCCGACCGCACGGATCTCGAGCCAGAGGTCGAGCAGAAGATCTTCACGCTCGAAGATCGCACTGACCGGCTGCTGTGCGTACTGAACCCCGATGGATCGGGTGGCGCTCTCAAGGTTCACCGAGACTCATCCATGTTCATCTCACGGATGAACGCGGGACTAGAGCTCGAGCATCGTTTCGCGGCCGGACGCGGCGGTTACCTCTATCTCATCTCTGGAGAGTTGCTCTTGGGGCCCGAGCGACTTTCCACCGGCGACGCCGCCAAGATCGCCGGTGAGTCTTCCATATCGCTTCATGCCGAAGATGTGTGCGAACTGGTCCTGGTCGATGTGAGCCTGCCGTGAGCCTGCGCATCGAGGAGTGGCACTCATCCGAGCTCGGCAAACCGCCGGGGTTGGATGCGTTGGTCGCTGCGGCGATCGAAGCGGATGGCCGTAAGCCGATAGACGAGTCAGCGCTCGCAGAACTGAAGGCGGGCGCACCGGAGATGCCTCATGCCGCATTCGTGGCGAGAGATGCCGAAGGTCTGATCGGTTACGCACACGTGTCCTTCCGGGCGACGCGGCATGGTTGGCGGACCGACCTGGTCGTCCATCCGCGCGCACGCCACGAAGGCGTCGGATCGGAACTGACCCGCAAGGTCTTCGACCATGTGGCATGGGACGGTGGCGGAACGCTGCACCTGTGGGTTCCGTCGGATGCGACCTCGAGCAAACTCGCGGAACGGTTCGGCTTCGTTCCGGTGCGCCGACTGCACCAGCAGCACGCCGCGCTTCCTGCACCGACCTTCCCTGCTCCTTACGGGATCGAGATCCGTCCCTTCTCTGACCCCGACCGG
Organism: Actinomycetota bacterium; assembly: GCA_046565595.1. GTDB lineage: Bacteria > Actinomycetota > AC-67 > AC-67 > AC-67 > JBKHYG01. Next base: position 31,086 of record JBKHYG010000017.1, read on the forward strand.
GATGCCTGGCTGCGCACCCACAATCTGGCGTTCGGCGATCATCCCGATGCCGGTGGATGGAGCGATGCCGACTTCGAATGGCGGACCAGGGAGCCGTGGTTCGATGCGGATGGACTCCGTCTCGCATACGACGAGCAAGGCCAGATGCTCGGATCTTGCTGGATGAAGATCCACGACCATTCCGATCCTGCTCATGACCTGAGCGACACCACCTCGAAGAGGGTGGCGGAGATCTACATGATGGGAGTCGCACCACAGGCCAGAGGCCGGGGCCTGGCTCCGGCCCTCGCATCTGACGGGCTGGCTTGGGGGGTTTCGAAGGGCGCTGACCGGGCCATGCTCTATGTGGACGAGTCCAACGCTCCTGCCATGCGGCTCTATCGCGGATTCGGCTTCCAGACCACCGCCATCCAGGTGTGCCTAGAGGTCGAGATACCGGCCAGATAGCGGCTTGGGGGTAGGTGTCGTTACTCGATAGGCTGCTACCGGCTCGGACGAGCCCCCAACCTCGATCGGAAAGGCACCCATGTCCCTCATCGCTCCCTACGGCGGCACGCTCTGTGATCTCGTCGTTGACCCCTCTCGCGCAGGCGAACTCAAGGCCGAGTCCACCGAACTCGCTTCTTGGGATCTGACGCCCCGGCAGGTCTGCGACATCGAGCTGCTGCTGAACGGCTCATTCAGTCCGCTGCGCGGCTACATGACCGAAGCCGATTGGAAGAGCGTGTGCGAGAACATGCGCCTAGCCGACGGGACGCTCTGGCCGCTGCCGATCACGCTCGACGTCTCTGAGGAGTTCGCCGAGAAGGCCGCGCCAGGTGCGCGTGTCGCGCTGCGCGATCCCGAGGGTGTCGTGCTGGCGATCCTGACCGTCAGCGACCGTTGGACGCCGGACCGCGAGTGGGAAGCCGAGACCGTGTTCGGCTCGAAGGATGTTCGTCACCCGGGTGCCCAGGCGATGGTCAACGCCAACCCGGTCTACCTCGGCGGGACGCTCGAGGGTCTCGAGCTCCCCCACCACTACGACTTCAAGCAGCTGCGCAACACGCCGGCAGAACTGCGCGAACACTTCGAGAAGCGCGGCTGGAGCAAGGTCGTCGCCTTCCAGACGCGCAACCCGCTGCACCGTGCGCACTACGAACTGACGCGCCGCGCAGCCGAGGAGACGGGCGCCGGCCTGCTGATCCACCCGGTCGTCGGGTTGACCAAGCCCGGCGATGTCGACCACTACACGCGCGTCCGCTGCTACGAAGCGCTGCTCCCCCGCTATCCCGAGGGCACCGTCGAGTTGTCGCTGTTGAACCTCGCGATGCGCATGGGCGGTCCTCGCGAAGCGATCCTGCATGCGATCATCCGCCGCAACCATGGAGTCACGCACTTCATCGTCGGCCGCGACCACGCGGGCCCTGGCAAGGACTCGCAGGGCAACGACTTCTACGGTCCTTACGACGCGCAGGAACTGGTCATCAAGTGCCAAGAAGAACTCGGCGTCGAGATGGTGCCTTTCAAGCTGATGGTCTATGTCCCGGGCAAGGACGAGTACTACCCGGTCGATGAGGTGCCAGAGGGCGAAGAGACCGCCAACATCTCGGGTACCGAACAGCGCGAGCTGCTCGCGGCCGGAGCTGAGATCCCCGAGTGGTTCAGCTTCCCGGAAGTCGTCGAGGAGTTGCGTAAGACCTCGCCGCCGCGCTCGGAGCAGGGCGTCACCGTCTTCTTCACCGGCCTGTCGGGTTCCGGAAAGTCGACGATCGCGAACATCCTGTTGGCCAAGCTGCTCGAGCAGGGCGGTCGCCAGATCACGCTGCTCGATGGCGACCTGGTCCGGAAGCACCTGTCCAAGGGCCTCGGATTCAGCAAGGAAGACCGCGACACGAACATCCTGCGGATCGGGTGGGTCGCCGCAGAGGTGACCCGCCACGGCGGGATCGCTGTCTGCGCACCGATCGCTCCCTACGAGGCGACACGCTCTGAGGTGCGTCGCATGGTCGAGGAGGGCGGCGGCTTCATCCTCGTTCATGTCGCCACCCCTCTCGAGGAGTGCGAGAAGCGGGACCGCAAGGGGCTCTACGCGCAGGCACGCGCGGGCAAGATCAAGGGCTTCACCGGTATCGACGATCCTTACGAGGAGCCGACGGACGCTCAGATCGTGCTCACGACGGTTGACGAGACCGCCGAGCAGTCGGCCGACCGCGTACTCGACTATCTGAGGTCCGAGGGCTACCTAGCCTGAGCCGACTGTCTTAGATGAGCGCGGCCGCGTGCTCCGTCTAGCCTGGCGCGCGTGGTAATCGAGTCACCTCTCACCGCGCTAGCGGTCATAGTCGGTCTAGGCATCACCGCCCAATGGATCGCGTGGCGATTCGACCTGCCCGCGATCCTGTTGCTCTTGGCGGGCGGGATCATGCTGGGTCCGGTCACCGGAGCCCTCTCGCCCGATCGGGTCTTCGGAGACGCGCTACTTCCGTTCGTGTCCGTCGCGGTCGCCATCATCCTGTTCGAGGGCGGGTTGACGCTGGATCTCCGAGATCTCGGCGCTCATGGGCGTGCGGTGACGCTGTTGGTCACCGTCGGCGCGGTGGTCACCTGGGCGACAGCGACGCTCGCTGCCCGCTTCTTCCTGTTCGAGAACTGGTCGCTCTCTTTCCTGATCGGCGCCATCGTGGTCGTCAGCGGACCGACGGTGATCATCCCGCTGCTGAGACAGGTCAGACCGAACAAACAGACCTCCACCGTGCTGCGGTGGGAAGCGATACTGATCGACCCCATCGGCGCGATCATGGCGGTCCTGGTCTACGAGGTCATCCTCGCCGAGGGCGGCACGCTGGGACAGATCGTCTTCTCGAACCTGCTGAACGCCTTCTTCATCGGCGGCGTCGTCGGGGGCGTCGGCGCGATCGCGATGATCCAGCTCCTGAAGCGTTACCTGTTGCCCGATTTCCTGCATGTGGCCGTGACGCTCGCGATCGTCATCGGAGCGTTCGCCGGATCGAACGCGCTACACGAGGAGAGCGGCCTACTGGCGGTCACGGTCATGGGCGTCGTGTTGGCCAGCCAACGTTCCGTGCATGTGCGTCACATCCTCGAGTTCGAGGAGAACCTGCGAACCCTGTTGTTGAGCGGATTGTTCATCGTCCTAGGGGCCCGCCTGGGTCTGGACGACCTGCGGCAAGCGGCGACGCTTCCGGTCCTCGGCTTCTTGGCCGTGCTGATCTTCATCGCACGACCACTAGCCGTTGTCGTATCGACCTGGCGATCGACGCTTTCCAAGAAGGAGCGCGTCTTCCTGTCCTGGGTCGCACCACGCGGGATCGTCGCCGCCGCTGTCGCATCGCTGTTCGCCTTCAAACTGGCCGACCATTTCGAGCCCCTGAGCGGAGGCGAAGGCACGATCTTCCTGTCAGGTGCAGGAAGGCTGGTTCCCACGACCTTCGCCGTGATCCTGGGCACGATCGCGATCTACTCGACGACCGCCAAGCCTCTGGCGTCGAAGCTCGGGATCACCTCGAAGACGGCCAGCGGCGTGCTGATCGTCGGCGGCAACGAGTTCACCCGTGATCTCGCGTTGGTGTTGCAGGATCAGGATGTTCGCGTGGTGCTGGCGGACACTGCGTGGGACGCCGTAACAAAGGCCAGGCAACGCGGCGTCAAGGAGACCTTCTACGGGAGCGTCCTTTCGGATTCCGCGATGAGCGAACTCGATCTGACAGGGATGGGGATCCTGCTGGCGCTGACTCAGAACGACGAGGTGAACGCGCTCGCCACGCAGCATTTCGTGCACATGTTCGATCGGAAGGGCGTGTTCCAGGTCTCGCCTCGGAGTGGTCATCATCGTCAACAGCTCGCCTCGCACATGCGGGGACGCGTGTTCGCAGCCGACGATGCGACGCTGGTCGAGCTCACCGCACGACTCGCTGCCGGCCACAAGATCAAGGTCAAGAAGCTGACCGAGGCCTCGCCCTACCAGTCGCTGGTCGAGGAATACGGCGACACCATGCTGCCACTGCTGATCATCGAACCCGATGACGAAGTCCTGCCGTTCGCTGCAGACGAGACACCTGCAACTCCGCCCGGCGCGCGGCTGGTGGCGCTGATGCCCGCGCCGACCCCGGTCGAGAAGGCCATCGCGAAACAGAGCGAAAAGAAGAAGCGCGACGACGAACTTCAGGACGCATCGCAGGGCGAGACGCAGAGCGCGGATTCGCCGACCGGCTAGACGCGTTCGTTCAGGCGATCGATCAGCCGGCGTAGGCGGCCGGTGCGCGCGCGGTCGTAACTGAGCACGATCCTCGGGAACTCGAGCGCATCCTCGTCTCGGACCTCCTGCGGATAGGGATCGCAACGCATTATCGGTCCGTGCAAGACATCGGCGAACTCCTCGGACAGTTCGGCAAGCAGAGCGTCACTGGGTTCCTTGCGCAGACGGATCACGAGCTCACCGCCCACATACCGCTCCGAGTGGTAGATGCGATAGAAGCGCTCGACCTCTTCGACCGTCTCGTCGATGCTGTCGGTGACGCGGTAGAGGTCCAGATCGCTCGAGTCGATGAAGCCGCGATCCGCGACGACCTCGCGGATGAAGCGGTCGAAGCGGGCCCAGTAGTCGTTCTCGGGAGTGTCGAGCATGACGATCGGATGCATGTCGCTCTTGCCGGTCTGGATAAGGGTCAACAACTCGAAGCATTCATCCAGGGTCCCGAAGCCGCCTGGTAGCAGCACGAACGCGTCCGATTCCTTGACGAACATCAGCTTGCGGGTGAAGAAATAGCGGAAGTTCAACAACTTCGGATCGCTGGCGATCACGGGGTTCGGTTCCGCCTCGAAAGGCAGCACGATGTTGACGCCGATGGCATGCTCGGCTTCGGCTCCCTCATGACCCGCATGCATGATCCCTGGTCCGGCGCCGGTCACGATCATCCATCCGCGTTGGGCCATCGTGTGCGCGAGTTCCTTAGCGGCCTCGTACTCGGGATGACCTGCGGGGGTGCGGGCGGACCCGAAGATCGTGAGCTTCGGACGGTCCCGCAACGAGTGGTAGAGCTTGAACGCCGTGCGCAGTTCCTTCAGTGCCGAGTTCGCGATCTTGAGATCCAGTCGAGGGATGCCGTCGGTAGCGATACCTAGGACGCTGCCGACCGCTTCGAGCGCGATCCTCTTGTCGAGGGGAGACAGGTCACCCAGGAACTCGGCGAGGGCTTCGTCGATCGCCGGATCGCCGGTCGGACGCGGCAGACGCCGCCCGGTGCTCATATCGGCAGGTCAACCATGCATCGAGTCATCGCGCCAGCCTATAACGGGCGCACCACGCGCCCACCGTCTTTCACACAAGGTTCACGTGTACTCCACCGAGGTCCAGGGCCAGCACCGTACCTTTGCTGCGTGACATCGGACCCAGTGCAGCCGAGGGTACTCATCGTCGAGGATGAAGTGACGATCGCGGACGCGATCCGCTACGCACTGGACCGCCATGGGTTCAGATGCGAGGTGGTCCATGATGGCCGGTCGGCTCTAGCCAGCGCGCGAGCGTCGTCTCCCGACCTCGTGCTCCTCGATCTCATGCTGCCCGGCCTTGACGGCAATGACGTCTGCCGAGAACTTCGTAAGACGTCTACCGCAGCGGTCATGGTCATCAGCGCCCGCGACTCTGAAGCGGACAAGGTGCTGGCTCTTGAACTGGGAGCTGATGACTATCTGACCAAACCCTTCGGTACAGCGGAGCTGATCGCTAGGGCTCGTGCACTGTTGAGACGGCAGAACCCCGTCGGAGATAGGACCATCGAGACGACGCTAGAAGCGGGCCCCATCGCCATGGATGTGGACAGACACGAGGCCTCGGTGCGGGGCGAACCCCTCGACCTCCCCCTGAAGGAGTTCGTCCTGCTCGAGGTCCTCGTGCGAAGAGCTGGCAGGCTCTGCTTGAGGGAACACCTCATCTCAGATGTATGGGGCCCCGATTACTTCGGGGACACCCGAACCCTCGATGTTCACATCAAGAGACTGCGAGAGAAGATCGAAGAGGACAAGCGGGAGCCCCGGCACCTGCTCACCGTTAGAGGACTCGGGTACAAGTTCCAACCGTGAATCCCCCTTCACGGCAACGGGCGGCACCGATGGTGCCGCCCGTTGGTCTACGCCATGATTCAGACGACCGCCGGCCGAGGCTTGCCGTTACGCGATCTCGAAGAGTCTCCTCTTACCTTGCTCTCTGGCTCAGCTCTGACTGAATCGATAAGGGCATCCAACTCAGGACCGGTCAGCGTTTCCCGTTCGAGCAGTGATCCGACGATGGCGTCGACGACCTTCGAGTTCCGAGCAAGTATCGCCATGGCCCGTCGTTCTGCCCCCTCGATCAACGCGCGGATCTCCTCGTCGACGATCTCCATCAGAGAGGCCGAAAGGTTTCCCATCTGGGCGAGCTCCTTGCCCAGGAACACCTCGCCGCCCTTCCGGCCGACCGAGACACGACCCACCCGATCGCTCATCCCGTAGATCGTAACCATCTCGCGCGCGAGATCTGTCGCTGTCTGGAGATCCTGCTGACTGCCCGTCGAAAGTTCTCCGAGTCTGAGCAACTCGATCGCAGTGCCACCGAGGTGCGCAACCAATTGGCGTTCCATCTCGGTCCGCTTCAAGATCATCCGATCAGCGAGCCGGTAGGCCGTCGTGTGCCCCAACGATCGTCCCCGGGCGACGATGGATATCTTGTTCACCGCCGGAAGCACACCTACTCCCGCAGCTGCGACCGCATGGCCGGCTTCGTGCAGTGCGACCAGATGCCGTTCCACTTCGGTCAAGATGTGGCTCCTCCGCTGAGGGCCCGCAAGGACACGATCGATGGCCTCTTCGAGGTCACGCTGTTCGATCGTCGAGCGCCGCTCACGAACCGCGAGAAGAGCTGCCTCGTTCACCAGGTTAGCTAGATCTGCCCCCGTGAACCCAGGGGTCTGGTGGGCGATCCTGCGAAGATCGACCACCCCCAGTGGTCGCTTAGTCGCGTACAGCGAAAGGATCTCAGCCCTTCCGTCCACATCGGGGACATCCACCACGACGCGCCGGTCGAAACGACCTGGTCGAAGGAGCGCCGGATCGAGGATGTCAGGTCGGTTGGTTGCCGCGAGGATCACGATGCCGCTCGAAACGCTGAAGCCATCCATCTCGACGAGCATCTGATTCAGCGTCTGCTCGCGCTCATCGTTCCCCTGACCCACCCCTGCTCCGCGAGCGCGGCCGGCAGCGTCCAGCTCATCGATGAAGATGATCGCGGGAGCTGCTTCGCGTGCCTGGCGGAAGAGATCACGCACCCGAGCTGCTCCCACTCCGACCAGTGATTCGACGAACTCCGAACCGGAGAGACTGAAGAATGGAACGGCAGCTTCTCCAGCGACCGCCCGCGCAAGCAGGGTCTTCCCTGTACCCGGAGGGCCCGCCAGCAGGACGCCCTTGGGGGCGAGTGCACCAACCTCCTCGAAGCGTCCTGGATCCTTGAGGTAGTCGACCACCTCGCCCAGCTCGGTCTTGGCTTCAGGGTTCCCCGCCACATCGTCGAAAGTGATACCGCCTGGGCGATCCTCCTTGCGCCCGCTGAATCGGGAAAAACCTAGGAACTCAGCGCCCTGACCTCCACGATTCATCACCATGAAGAACAAGCCGAACATCGAGGCGAGGATCACGAGAGGCAACAGGAACTGGGCGATGAAACGCGTTCGGCCCTTGCCCGATTGATGGTCGATCTCGACTCGAGCTCCTGTCGAGATCATGCGGTCTATCAGGTTTGCGGTCTCAGCATCCGAGCGCGGATAGGCGGTCCAGAAGGTATTCCCATCCTGGGTAACCAGACCGACCCTGGCGTCTTCGTCGTAGAAGGTAGCTGCGACGACAGCACCAGGCCGCATCGTCCTCTCAAGCTGGTCGTAGGTGAGTGGGCGACCCGGCGCCGCGGGTTGGATGCGATCCAGCAGGACGAAATAGAGGACGAAGAGCGCGATCACCATCGCGACCAACCCCAGGATAGGTCTCCCTAAGGCCAAGACTGATCCGATCGCACGCTTGAGCGGGTCAGGGAGTCGATGCGGATCCAATGCTTCCTTCACACGCGTTCGCATATCGGGGACATCCCCTCGGGTTCCGTGGGACATGTTTATCTCCTGGTCTCTGTCGTTAGAGGTCGCGGGATCGACATCACCGGACCTGCGTGCAAGCGTCGGCGCCTAGCCATGACTGCCCCTCCAGTCCAGGCCAGAACCGCGAGAGCTAGGACGAACGCCATCGGCCCGACCGACGAGCTTTCGCTACGGCGCGCAGTGAAGTTGGCCCTCTCACTCGCCGCCTCGTGTTCTTCCTGCTTGGAACCCGTTCCTCCACCTGGAGGTGCAGGGGCAGGATTGATCGGCGGAGGGGCAACCGCCGCGACCACCGCCGTTTCCGGGACCCGGCCGTGCTTGATCGGCGGCCTCGTGTCTTCACCCTGAAGTTCACCGGTTCGTAGCTGCGGCGGATCCGGTGCGAGCACGCTAGGAAGTACGCGGACCCCCTCGGGCGAGCACGGCCCTGCTCCGCCGATAACCTCGACCGGGAGTTCAGCCCGATGGGTTCCGGTCTCCAAGGCGACCGTCACACGGCCGGGCCGGAAGGCACACAGCAGTCCGCTGGTCGTACTAGGGACCAAAGAGCCTTCGAGCCGCAAGGGACTACCCGGATCGGCCGGATCCCGCTCGACGAAATCCGCGATCGTCCGATCGCTAGAGACGAACCTGTGGTCCGGGACCAAGACATCCGACGGCCTGCACCGTTCATCAACCCCAGGTGTTTCGAGAAGGCCGCAAGGACGCTTGAACGGGAAGCGCACATGGAGAGCGTTCGCCTGATCCGTATCTGGTGACTGCAGCGCGTTCACCCCTCCCACATCCGGAAGGCGTCCAAGACCCAGCACATCCGACGCCTGTCCCGTTCTCAGGACCCGTCCCGCCGCAAGATCTATCGCGAGGTCGCGCAAGATGGGTATCGCCTGCAACTTGGTCGCGCCACCCATGACGGTGACCCTCAGCCAAGCGTGGTACGCGCCGTGTTGCGGCCTGTATCGCTCTCGCAGAGGGGACCCCCCCGTCCCTGCGGCAACCATGGGGATCCCACCCGCACCAGCACCACCAACCCAGCCGACCAGGTTGCGTGCGTCGATGCCACCGGCGACGAAAGCTCGAGCACCTGCCTGCAAGATGGGCGTGATCGTTCCCGCATCCGCACGAGATGAATGGGGCAACACGATGGGATCATGGGCGACGACTACGACGGGCACCCCCTGGGCGCCAGATATCGCTAACACCGATCCCAGCCAAGCGTCCTGCCTCTCGGGCGGATTCTGAGACGTAACGTCGAGGGCTAGGTTCTGCGAAGTGTCGAGTACCGCAACCCTCACGGTAGAGCCGGGTTCTCCGATGTCGAACGCGTAGTGGGTTCGAGCCCCAGGCTCCGGCTGAGCGGCTCCAGGCACGCTGACCCTGCGCACCCCTTCTGGCAATGGTCCGGTTCCCCAGGGGGCAGGAGCCTTTGCATACACCTCGCGGAAGAAGCTGTTGGAGGCTGTGAGATCTGACTCTGTAAGGGGACCCGACGAGGCCAAACCAGGACGCAGATCTAGGGGTCCGAGAGCTCCATAGACCGGCACCGACAGGGACGAGAACAGATCGCGCACCGGGGCTAGCTCGTCAGGGATACCGATCCGCCGCTGGTTCCCACCGTGGACCACTACCTCGATATCGCCGTTCTGGGCCGCAAGGTCCATCTCGCGGAGAGCTTGTGTGAGGACCACATCCGCGCGAGTGTCGATCCCCAAGGTTGGGCCGCACGAGATCCCGGTGCAAGCAGAATCGCTGACGAACCCGAACGAGGTCCCACCAAGTCTCGGCAGTTCGACGGTCCGATGCATGGGTGAGGGCTCCGGATCGCCCGATAGATCTACCCGCCAAACGCTCATGCTGGGCGGACCGCGGCGGTGACCTTCTCCGTTGTCCGCAGAGGCCGGAAACCCCCCGACCGCCCACCCACTTCCGCGTGCATCGAGCACCGCATCATGGATCGGGTCAGCGGGCGCAGGAGCATCGAAGACTGCCGAAACACTGCGTCGATAATCGTGACGAACATCCATCCAGCCGTCGGGGCCTCCGGCCATCAGACCGCCCCAAGCCTGGGCCAGCCTGCCGCCTCGCGCATACGTCTCCCCTACCCCCGTGACCGCGATGACCTGGTCGCCCGACGGGACCAGCGAGGTCACCGTGGCCGATAGCGCTGCTAACCCTCTGTGACTCCAATCGCCGTCCGCATCCCTGACCAACATGAGCCCGCCAGTCCCGGCCGCAACGAGCCGCCCATCCGGAGCCAACGCCAGCGCCTGGAAGGAGTTCTCCTCGGCAACAGGTCCGAGATCCTGCACCTGCTGCCATCGTCCTCCTCGACGCTCTAGGAGAGTGCCTTGGCTACCGGCCGCGACCGGCATCCCGTCAGCTGTGACGCTCACTGCACGAAGGGTCGCCTCCGTCCCAGAGCTATCGACTCGCCAGATCCCCCGGTCCAGGCGCAAGATGGTCCCAGCCTCACCGACGGCGAAACCGTTGCGAGGGTCCATCAGATGGAGCGCCAACAAGCCTCGATCGGTCATGGATGAGGCTCGGTGATCGACGACTATCCCGGCTGGATCGATCCGCAGGACAGTACCTCCCGCCCCTACTGCATATCCCTCTGCTCCGTAGAGATCAACATCCCTCAGATGCTCCCGGGTAGGAGTCGGCAAGCTGGTGACGCCGATCAGAGGATCGAGCCGAACCAGTGTGCCGTTCTCGCCCACGGCGATACCTACCCCATCGGTATCCATGTCGACCGCAGTGAGCGGTTCGGTGACCACCGAAGGCCACCTCTCCAGGACAGGTCGAGGCGGGTCGTCCGTGTACCGGCCGACCAGTCGATCCGTCGCCTGAAGATCCCGGATCGGGGTCACGCCCTCGAACGGGGTTACCCAACCATCGCGCAGGGAAGAGAAGCCAACACGCTGAACGAAACCGACAGGACTTGGCAACCTTCTCCAGGATCCCCCATCGAAGGAGAACAAGCCGGTTCCTCCGGCAACGACTCCTCCAGGAACCGCATCGAGATCTACGAGGAACCCAGCGGTGAAAGGCATCCTCCGGTCGCAGATCTCGATCGCTTCCGCATCCTGCTGAGAGGCGCGATACTGCGCTGGACAATGAGAGGTGACTACTTCGTCACGGATCTGCAGCACGAAGGGTCGCTCAGCGCCACCGCCGATCAGGCGCTGGGGGTCTACCGGCTGGATGAAGCCCGCGATCCAGATGGTCCCATCCTGGACATCTACCGACATCCCTCTGGCGAGTCGGTTTGCCGTTGATGGGTCGGCAGTGGGAGCCGGCGGGACATCGAACATCGGCAGGCCGGTAGGAGTCAGCGTCCAGGTTCCGTTCTCCCTACGCATGACCACCAGCCGGCTGGGATTGCCCGAATATCCGACCGCGACCGCGCGATCGCGATCTATAACCGCTACATCCATGAGGGTCGGCACCGCCGCGTTGTCCGCGCTGCTCAGTCCTGGCGTTTCAGCCGTCCACGCTCCACGGTCAAGGCGATAGATCGTGGCGCGCGCACCAACCGCATAGCCGAACGCACCCAAGCCATCCGAGGAGATGGATGCGCCATTCAACGGCGAGGTCGTACGGAATGAGGTTTCGACCCACGATCCCGAACTGGTCCGCCTGATGAACCCTCCGAACTTCGGAGCCGCCCAGGCCTCTCCGTTGGGCGCCGCCGAGAGAGCGGCCAGTGACGGACCGAATGGCTTGCCCGTTAGATCAGAGATCGGAGACCCCTCGACCTTCCAGCCGCTCGAGCGTTCCCAACGCAGGAAAGAGATGTCAGAGGCCACGGTTCCGTAGGCATGACCGACGGCGTAGGCGATGCTCCCGCCGGTACCAGGAACCGGAACGATCTCGGATACGGGGACCGGTGGAGCCTCGGGAAGCATGACGACTTCGGGATCGAGCTCCAGACCACCCTGGCCGACCCGAGATCCGGCTTGAACCGGTCCTATGGCCGCCAGGATGATCAAGAACAACATCCCGTGGCGACGGCCGAACCCGGTCCCGGGGGATGTCCCCCGGGACCGGATACGACGAGGCTGTCTACTGAGAAGCACCAGAGATCAGGCGTACACCAGCGAGAGCAGACCAGCGCGTGCAACCTGCAGAACCGAGACCGGCAACGCGGCGTAGCCGTTCTGACCGAGCTTGGTCTGGGTCGAGTCTCGCAGCAACACATCGAGATAGTCGACCAAGGTCTGGGCCTTCCCAGGCGTCGCAGTCCCTCCACCGAATGCGCTCAGGAGATTGTTGTAGACGAGCGCGTAGGTCATGGTGCAGATCGGGTACGCACCGGGAGCCAGACCGTCGGTGATCGACACCGCATCCCAACCGGGGCTGAGAGTGCTGGCTGGGTGGGTCATCCCGACCGTGGCAGCCTCGCATCGAGCAGACAGACCCGAGTTGGGACTCAGGAACTCACCGGCCGGGTTATCGACGCGCGCCCAGTCCAAGATCCCGTGAGGAGAAGAGCTCCCCCCAGCTGCTCGGACCCTGGAGGCCTCCGCCAGCTCGACGTACCCGATGGCGCCGGGGATCGTGTCGACCAGGTTCGCGACACCATCGTTCTTCTTCTTCCGAACGAGCGTCCCTCCGAGATCCTCGATGGGCCAGGCGGTGTTGAACTGGTTCTGCTTGTAGACCTGGAACTGTGGGTTGCGCTTGGACAGGAAGTCCTTGAACGCATAGGTGGTCCCAGAGACATCTTCGCGGACTGCGACCGTGATAGGAAGCCCACAGTTCGACAGCTTCGACCTGATGCCATCGCTCTGATCCTGACCGATCAGTCCATCATTCCAGTCCGTGATGATCCCACTGAAGATCGATCCGATGACCTGCGAACGGAGGTTGAGCTCCACGAGACCGTTAGTACCTGCCCCGATGCCGCAGTCCTCGAGATTCACCGAGACGGTGATGGCCCCAAGGCCGATAGGGATGTGGTGAGACGGACTGACGCGCCCCGCACCGGAATCGGCGTCTAGGGCACCGGCCATCTGTTCATCGAAGGAGAGTGGTTCGTCGGAGCCTGCATACAGGTAGCTGTGATCGGCGTAAGCAGCCTTGCCCGCACCGGAACCGCCACCCAGGTACTTGAAGGTTCCCTTGCCACACGCCTTGTTGAACTCGGGTATCCCTACCTTGTCGTGAAGGTTCTGTGCGAAGGATGCGCCTACCCCTTCGACGAAGCCGCCCGATGTGCAGAAGCCTGGCATCAGCGGGGACTCGGCTAGACCGTTCCCTGCCCCAGTGACCAAGGTCAGCGATGTGAGTGCTAGCACCGCCCCGAAACGACGTATCAGCATGTTCGTCCTCCTAGCGTCCCGCGTGGGACCTTCTTCCGACGCCCTGTCTCTCAGCGCGTCGCAAGGGACGGTAGGAGAGCTGTCGGACGCTCAGGCATCTAGGAGGTGAACGAGTGATGAACGGCTGCAGAGCGTAAGGAGACGGGAAGTCCCTGCGGCCCCATGGGTATCAGGCGAAGTCGGCGATCTCTCCGGTAACGAGGAACACGACCTGCTCGGCGACATCGACCGCGTGATCGCCGACCCGTTCGATCTGCCTACTGACGACATGCATCCGGATACCCCACTCGAGCATCCTCTTGTCATCCCCGACCCGCAGGACCTCGTCGAGCATCCCGCGATTGAGCTTGTCGATCGGCTCGTCCATCCGAGGCAGTTCCCTAGCGAGTTCGACATCGCGCCGCGCGAAGGCGTCCATCGCAGCCCCGATCATCTTGAGCGCGATCGTGCCCATCTCCTCCAAGGTATCCCGCACCGTGGGTGCCTGGGGAAGTCCCGAAGCCACACGAGCGATCTTGGCGAGATTGACGCTCATGTCCCCGATGCGCTCGAGGTGGGTGTTGATATGCAGGAGTGCGGTCAGCAACCGTAGGTCACTAGCGACCGGCGCCTGGAGGGCGAACAGGTTCGTGATCCGCTGTTCGTTGCGCTGGTAGTACTCGTCGATGACATCGTCACCATCGATGACACGCGCGCAGAGTTCCACATCATCCTTGACCACCGCTCGCAGCGATCGTGCGAACAGGTCTTGGGCAGCCGCACCCATGGCCTGACAGTGGGCCTCAACCCGCCGCAGCTCGTCGTGGAACTGGTGACGCGACTCGCTCACCCGAATCTCCCCGTGATGTAGTCCTCGGTCCGGGAGTCGCTCGGATTGGTGAAGATCTTCCGTGTGACATCGAACTCGACCAACACACCGCACCTTGCCGAACCATCCTCGTTCACTTGGGCTGTGAGGAACGCGGTGCGATCGCTGACGCGCGCCGCCTGTTGCATGTTGTGGGTGACGATGATGATCGTGTACTCGTGCTTGAGCTCGACCATCAGGTCCTCGATCCGCGCCGTGGCGATGGGATCGAGGGCAGAGCAGGGTTCGTCCATCAGGATGACATCAGGCCGGACGGCTATCGCCCTTGCGATGCAGAGCCTCTGCTGTTGCCCGCCCGACATCGCAAGAGCTGATCGATCCAGATCGTTGCGGACCTCTTCCCATAGTGCCGCTCGCTTGAGCGCCTCCTCGACCCGATCGTCAAGGGAGTCGGTCATCCCGTTCACCCGCAGTCCGAAAGCGACGTTCTCGTAGATAGATTTCGGGAATGGATTCGGTTTCTGGAAGACCATGCCTATGCGACGACGAACCTCAACTGGATCCACACCCGCCCCATAGAGGTCGGCGCCGCGATAGCGAACGGTGCCGCTCAATGAGGCCGACGGGATGAGGTCGTTCATCCGGTTGAAGCTGCGTATAAGGGTGGATTTGCCGCAACCCGACGGACCGATGAGGGCGGTGATCTCGTTGGACGCGATCTGAAGGTTCACATCGCGTACGGCGGGGTTCCCGTCGTAGGCGATCTCCAGATCCTCTACCTCGAAGATGATCTGGCGTTCCTCACGGATCTGTATGTCTTCCGAGCTCTGCTCGGCCTCAGTCATCAGCGTCCTAAGTTCAGTCGTTCGGAGCCGCGGCTCCGTCTTGGTGCGCATGTTTCTACCACCTCTGCTCGAATCGATTCCTTAGCCAGACCGCCGTGGCGTTCATCGCTAGGAGCACGACGAGTAGCACCACGATGCCTGCCGCCGCGGTCACGGCGAACTCAGACTGGGGACGACTCGTCCAATTGAAGACCTGGATCGGCAGGGCTGTGAACCGATCGAGGAATCCGGAGGGAACGAAGGTCACATAGGTGAGCGCACCCATGGTGATGAGCGGGGCTGTTTCACCCAGCGCTCGAGATATCGCAAGGATGATGCCCGTCATGAATCCAGGAAGAGCAGCTGGAACGACCTGACGGCTCACCGCCTTCCATCTCGTGGCCCCGAGGGCAAGCGCGGCCTCATTGATGCTAGGTGGAACCGCTCGGAGGGCCTCCCGCCCTGCGATCGTGATGACCGGTAAGACCAGCAAGCCGAGGGTCAGGCCCCCAGCCAGCACACTGCGGCCCATGGCCATGAGTCGCACGAACACTGCAAGCCCGAGGAGACCGTAGATGACGCTCGGGATACCGGCCAGGTTGGCGATATTGACCTCGATGAAGCGGTTCAGCCGACCTGGTCCGGCGTATTCCTCGAGATATATCGCCGCTCCCATCCCGACGGGGATCGCGAAGGCTCCGCAGATGGCGATGATCCAGAGGCTGCCGAAGATCGCAGGTTTGGCTCCGGCTTTCTCGGGGAAACGCGAGGGGAGGCCGGTTAGGAAATCCGAGGACACGCGCGGAAGGCCGACTCGGAACACATCGATCAGCAGCATGAGGAGTGCGATGAGCGTGAGTGCCAACGCAAGCCACATGATCACCAGAAAGGTGTTCTCTCGGCGTACCCTTCGGGCGCGGTCGCTGCTCGCGCGCAGATCCTCGACCCGTACGGTCATTCGTACCGCTCCCTATAGCGATTCGCGATCCGGTTGCTGAAGGCATTCAGGGTGAAGGTCATGACGAACAGCGTGGTGGCAACCGCGAAGATGGTCTTGTAGGCCGTAGAACCGTAGGGTGTGTCACCGAGCGAAACCTGGACGATGAACGCGGTCATCGTTTGGATCCCCTTCAGGGGATCGAAGCTCAGTTGAGGCTGGTTGCCCGCCGCGATCGCGACGATCATCGTCTCACCGATCGCGCGTGCTAGACCCAACACGACGCTGGCGACGATCCCCGACACCGCCGCCGGGAAGACGACCTTGAGAGCGACCGTTCGCCTCGGGGCCCCGAGCCCGTAGGCCGCTTCACGAAGGCCACGGGGGACTGCGCGCATGGCATCCTCGGACAGACTCGCGATCGTTGGGACGATCATCAGCCCAACGACAAGACCCGCCGAAAGCGCATTGAATGTCTCGATACCAGGGATGAACCGCTTCAGGACCACCTGGGTTACGAAGTGCAGGGCGAAGAATCCCAGGACGACGGTCGGTAGCCCTGCGAGCACCTCGAGGAACGGCTTGAGGATCCTGCGGACTCGTACCGGGGCATATTCCGACAGGTAGACCGCCACCAATAGGCCTAGGGGTACCGCGGTGAGGATGCCGATACCAGCGACCATCAGCGTGCCGTTGATGAGCGGCCACACTCCGAAGGCCGCATTACTACCGAAGGTCGGCGCCCAGCTGGTTGAGCCGAAGAATTCCCCGAAACTTACCTCCCGGAAGAACCCTACGGTTTCACCGAACAGCGTGAAGACGATCCCGAAGGTCGTGAGCACAGTGACACCCGCGCAGAGTCGCAAGAGGAACTCAAGGGCTCCTTCTCCACGCCGACGGCGCCCCCGCAGATCGGGGGCGCCGTCGGAGTGAGAGATGATCTGGTTCACGCGTTGATGGCGGCTTCGAGTTCGGCCATGTCCTCGGCAATCGTAGCCTCGTCGACGGGCGTATAGCCAACGTCGCCCACCAGGTCATCGGCGTGCTCGATGTAGAAGCGAACGAAGGCTTCGACCTCGGGTTTCGCCAGTGCGGCGTGCTTCACATAGATGAAGAGCGGACGGGCCAACGGGGAGTAGGAACCGTCCCGAACGGACTCGTCGCTAGGTTCGACACAACCGTTGCCACCGTCCACAGCCACCAGCTTGAGCTTGTCGGAGTTTTCCGCGAAGTAGGCGAAGCCGAAGTACGCCAGGGCAGACTTGTCTCCCGAGACTCCGGTCACGAGGGTGTTGTCATCCTCGGAAGCGGTGTAGTCGCTGCGGCTGGCCCCCTCCTCACCGTTGATCTCGTCGGTGAAGTAGTCGAAGGTTCCAGAATCGGTCCCGGGACCGAACAGTTTGAGCGGCTGGTCGGGGAAGCCTGGACGAATCTGGTTCCAGTTGCTCACCTTGCTGCCGGGAGCCCAGATCTGGCTCAGTTCGGCGGTCGTCAGGCAGTCCACCCAGTCGTTCGCTGGATTGACCACAACGGCCAGCCCGTCCAACGCCACCGTGAGCTCAGTGAACTCGATCCCCGCCGCGGCACAATTCGCTGCCTCTGAGTCCTTGATCGGACGGGAAGCATTGCTGATGTCCGTTTCACCACCGCAGAACTTCTCGAAGCCCCCACCCGTACCGGAGACCCCGACGGTGATCTGGACATTGGGATGTTCGACGCGGAACTCTTCTGCTACGGCTTCGGTCACGGGGAAGACGGTTGAGGAGCCGTCCGCTTGGATGGAGCCCGCAAGCTCATTGCCGCCACTAGACCCGCCGCTCGACGCACAGGCAGTTAGGCCCAGGGCGGTTGCGAGGATCATGCCCGCGGTCTTGGTGAGATTCATCTAGAAGCCTCCTTGGCTATCGGATGGGCTCGACGATAAGGAATCGCGACGGAAGGCCGGTGTACGGGCCGTGAACCCTCTGTGAACTTCCTCCCGGGGGCTGGCATCTGGCTCCGATCCCTGTCAGAGTGAAACCATCATGAACTCCAAGGTCAGATGGCGCGCGTACTGATCGTCGAGGACGATGCCACCATGGCCGAGATGGTTGCGTACAACCTCCGGCGCCAGGGCATCGACGCCGAGGTGCACTCGGATGGACAGGCTGGCTTGAAGGCCGCACGGAAGAAGGACATCGGGTGCATAGTCCTCGACCTCATGCTGCCTGGGCTAGACGGGATCCGCCTCGCAACCGAGATACGGAGTCAGCGAGCAGATGTACCGATCATCATGCTCACCGCCAGGAGCGAGGAAGAGACGAAACTCCGCGGCTTCGCAGCGGGAGTGGATGACTACCTGACCAAGCCCTTCAGCATGGACGAACTCGTCGCACGCGTGAAGGCTCTACTCCGTCGGAGCCGGGTGGAGGCTGTGAGGCAGGTCGCGCCAGACGAGCTGGTCTTCGGCGATCTGCGGATCAACCCTCGAGACTTCCTCTGTTGGCTTCGTGACGAAGAGGTCGAGCTTCGACCGAAGGAACTCTCTCTGCTGGCAACACTCGCCTCCGAACCAGGCCGGCTCTTCAGCAGGATCGAGCTCGCTGAGCTCGTCTGGGGTTACTCCTACCTGGGCGACACACGCACGATCGATACTCATGTCAAGAACATCAGACGGAAGATCGAAGACGCCAGCGACTACACCTACATCGAGACCGTACGCGGGATCGGCTATCGGTTCCGTGTACGACCGAGAGGGTCTGACACTTGAGTGCCGAGGGTGCTGCCCTGGTCGCAGCGATCCTCGTGCTCGCAGCGGCGCTGATCGTAGCCCTCGCCATGGTGAAGACCATGGGTCGCCGCATCCGAGAACTCGAGGAGGACCGCAGCAGAGCACACCGGACCGCCGAGGACGCGGCCGAGTCCTCCTCGATCGCAGCCCAAGAAGCTCTCAGGTTCGGACGCATACTCTCCGCGATGCCCGATGGAGTGCTGCTCTTCACGGACGATCGAGTGAGATACGCGAACCCAGCTGCGATCACATTGCTAGGTGGGGATCCGGTCAGACTGTTACCGCATGTGCGGTCGGCAGAGGGGTCCTTCGACATCCAGGTTCATCATCCCGTTTACCGAGACATCCAATGTCTGGTCACCGATCTGGATGCTCGAACTACGCTAGTGGTGGCCCGGGATGTCACGGATAGCCGGCGCGTAGATCGGATGCGTCAGGATTTCGTCGCGAACGCCTCTCACGAGCTGAAGACTCCTGTAGCAACCATCCTTGCGGCCGCTGAGACCCTCGCCACCGCGATCCAGGATGACCCGGAGACCGCCGAACGATTCACCCATGCCCTCGTTCGCGAAGCATCGCGTCTGTCGCGGATGGTCCAGGATCTCCTCGACCTCGCACGCCTTGATGACCCGCTTCCGGGTGATGAGTCGGCGGATCTCTCCAAGGCGACACAAGACGTGGTGACTCGATATCGCACCCTCGGCCGAGATCGCGACCTGGCTGTCGACCCATCCATCGAGCACGGGCTCAGGGTTGCGCACCGAGAGCACGATGTTCGCGTCGCACTCTCGAATCTGCTGGACAACGCCTTCCGATACACCCCGAGTGGAGGCCGCATCACGGTCAGACTCCGCCGTGAGGGAGAGGTGGCGGTCTTAGAGGTCGCCGACGATGGCGAAGGTATACCGGCCAAGGATCTTCCCCGGATCTTCGAGCGCTTCTACCGGGTAGACCGTGCGCGTGCACGAGAAACCGGCGGTACAGGCCTCGGATTGGCGATCGTCAAACACATCGCGGAGCAGGCGGGCGGCACGGTGTCTGCCGACAGTGTCCTAGGCGAAGGAGCGACCTTCACCCTCCGGATCCCGATCCTGCCGGGAACCTGACCCACGGTCGCTCATCAGCGCAACGAGTTGCTCTATCAACACACCTGGATCGATCCCCTTCTCGATGTACGCAGCCGCGCCGAGTTGTCGGGCGTCCGTACCGATCTTCTCCTCGATGAACCCAGAGAAGACGACCACGGTCGAATCGGGGGACGCCTCGCGGATCCGCGGAAGCGCTTGGAGGCCGTCCATCTCGGGCATGGACATGTCCAACAGGACGAGTTCGGGTTGGAGACGGCGGCTCTCCTCGATGCCCATCATGCCGTCCTCCGCTTGCCCCACCACCTCGAATCGCCCCGACGATTCGAGGGTGATCTGCATCAGTCGCCGCAACGCCAGAACATCGTCGACCAGCAGCACCCTTATGCCTCGGTCCGGATCACCCCCGGTTGGTCCCATCACCTGGGCCCCAGGAACGAGGAGTGCACCAGGTCTCCGGGTTCAACCGCTCCAGGCGCGGCACCTTCTCCTACGAGTTCGCTGATGATCCCCTTGGCTGACTCAAGGGCATCGGCCATCGCTTCCTTAGCCTCATCCGTTCGGCCCGACGCCTGAGCCAGTTGTGCCACAACGAGTCCCTGAACGATCCCGTCGTTGATCTGAAGCGCTTGACGACGACGGAGGTTCGCGTCGTGCATGAGTTGACGGAAGCTCTCAGCTCGAGCGTGCTCGAGCTCGTTGACCTTCCAAGAGAACAGTTGAACTATGCAAGCCGCAGCCACGAATCCACCGTGGATCAACGCCCACACCCAAGGCTGGTTGAGCGCGGCCTCGTGGTTGTAGACGGCTGCGGGGTCCAGCGCGCCCATGACGCCGTGATGCACGACCACATAACCGAACGCCACTCCATAGGGTGCCCAGTCCTGGTAAAGAGTCATGAGGCCAAGGACGACGAAGAAGTGGAAGTGCATCTCGATCAATCCGCCGCTCAGATGCACGAGGACCGCCGAGCAAGTCACGAGTCCGAGGGCTGCAAGGGTTCCACGCATAGCGCGGGACGCCTTCGCGTTCGCCGCGGCGATGGCAAGCACGGCGATGATCGAGGTCTCCGCTACGGTGTGCACGACGCCGTAGCCACGAGTGATACCCAGGACTGCCACCGCGGGGATGTGGGCTGCCAGTATCCAGACGACCACGAGGTGCCGGTTCCTGAAGACCTCGGGTGGCAGATCCCTGCCGCGAGGGACCGCCGCGCGTAGACGATCCATGGATCGATAGATGCTCACCTTCCTTGAATCGGCCTGATGAGGAGCAACGGATACGCCCTGTTGTGACCAGGTGGCCGGTGGAATGCCCGTTTCGTCCGGCCTCGAAGTGACCTGAGGGGTGCTGGCCCCTAGGCTGCGCGCCCGCATGACCTCCCCCGAACAGCGCCGCCTGCGCAACCTCGCTCTCGTCGCCCATGTCGATCATGGGAAGACCACGCTCGTCGACGCCATGCTGCGCCAGACCCACACGGTCAAGGACGACAGCGAAGACCGAGTGATGGACTCGAACGATCTGGAACGCGAACGCGGGATCACCATCCTGGCCAAGGCGGCGTCCGTCGAGTGGCACGGCATCCATCTGAACCTGGTGGACACGCCCGGCCACGCCGACTTCGGCGGCGAGGTCGAACGCGGCCTCACCATGGTGGACGGCATCTGCCTGCTGGTGGATGCCGCCGAAGGTCCGCTGCCTCAGACGCGTTTCGTCCTGCGCAAGGCATTGATCCTCGGTCTTCCTCACATCGTGATCATCAACAAGGTCGACCGTAAGGATGCGCGCCCACACGAGGTGCTCGAAGAGATCTACGAGCTCTTCCTGGATCTCGGGCACGAGGATCTGGATTTCCCCGTCATCTCCGCGGTCGCGCGCGAAGGTCGCTCGATGAAGGGCATCGGCATGCCTGCCGAGGATGCCACGCTCGAACCTCTCTTCGACACGAT
This sequence comes from Actinomycetota bacterium, assembly GCA_046565595.1. Lineage (GTDB taxonomy): Bacteria > Actinomycetota > AC-67 > AC-67 > AC-67 > JBKHYG01. The sequence continues at coordinate 52,900 of JBKHYG010000017.1, forward strand.
CGTGCACACGGTTCCCCCGCCGTCCGGCGACGCTGATGCGACGCTGCAGGCCCTCGTGACGAACCTCGACGCGAGCGACTACCTCGGGCGTCTCGCGATCGGGCGCGTGCAGGCTGGCCGTTTGCGGCTGGAACGGCCGATCGGGATCGTCGGCGCAGACGGCAAGGTCCGCTCGATCAAGGCGCAGGCGCTCCAGCGTTTCGTCGGACTCGGCCGCGAAGAGGTCGGACACATCGACGCTGGCGATCTGTTCATCATCGCCGGCGACCCGGATGTAGAGATCGGCGACACGCTCACCGATCCCGCGAACCCGCTGCCGCTGCCTCGCATCGAGGTGGACGAGCCAGTCCTCACGATGACTTTCGCGCCTTCCACATCTCCGCTTGCCGGCGACGGCAAGTACCTGACGGCTCGTCACATCGCGGACCGCCTGCGGAAAGAGGCTCTGGGCAATGTGTCCATCCGCGTCAGCCCGACGGATTCCCCCGATGTCTTGCAGGTCGCTGGTCGTGGCGAGCTACAGTTGGCGGTGCTGATCGAAACGATGCGTCGAGAGGGCTACGAGTTCCAGGTGTCCAGGCCTGAGGTCATCACGAAGATGATCGATGGCAGCAAGCATGAGCCGCAGGAGCGCCTCACGATCGATGTTCCGAGCGAGCATGTCGGAACCGTCACCCAGGTGATGGCGCCGCGTCGAGGCGAGACGCTCGAGATCCGTCCCGGCGAGACCGGTCGCAGCATCCTGATCATCGAGGCTCCCTCGCGAGGGTTGCTCGGGTTCCGCTCCACGCTGCTCACCGCAACGCAGGGAACCGCGATCATCAACATCGAGTCAGCCGGATGGATGCCTTGGGCCGGCGAGCTTCCACACCGCAAGGGTGGCGCTATGGTCGCCGATCGTGCGGGTGTCGCCAACATCTACGCGTTGGACAACCTGCAGGACCGAGGCATGTTCTTCGTCGGCGTTGGCGACAAGGTCTACGAAGGGATGGTCGTTGGCGAGAATGCGCGACCAGAGGAGATGGTCGTCAATCCCACCAAGGAGAAGAAGGCGACCAACATCCGCACGCACTCGCATGACGAGGCCGCGAAGTTGCCTCCGCCCAAGATCCACACCGTCGAGAGCGCGATCGAGTGGCTCGGACCCGACGAACTCGTCGAGGTGACTCCCAGCGGGTTGCGGATCAGGAAGCGTCTGCTGAACCAGAAGGATCGTGCGCGCGCGACGAACTGATCAGTTCCAGTCGATCGGTTCGCTCAGGTTCTCGGCGCCGGGTAGGTCTATCCACGAGCCCTGGCCGATGACGACCTCGAACGGATTGGTCGCCGGACGCAGGTACGGCGTGTCGTTGGTCGAGATCTCGATCTGGATCCGATGCCCCGCGGGGAACCGGTAGCTCAGTCCGAAGATGTCGAACTCGGCCATGTGCGGTCCGAGCGGCGCATCGAGGTTCTCCGAGTACGCACCCCGCGTGACCATCTTGCGTGAGCCGTCAGGCGCGAGATCCCAGATGATGGGATCTAGCTGCAGGGTCTGACCCGGACCTGGTCCCCTATCCGGGGCACCGACGGAGGCCGCCAACACATCTAGGCCGAAGCGAGGCGTTCCGGTCAGTTGCAGGTCTCCGGCAAGCGGTTCGCTCAGGTAGGTGACCGTGTCCGCCGGGGTAGGCGTGCGACCCTCTGGGATGCGCTGGCCGGTGGCGTCCTCGACATAAGGGTCGAAGAAATATCGCGCGAGGTATTCGCCGCCTGGGTGCGCGGTCGCCCAGGTGTTCGTCAACGCAGCGGCACCGGCGCCCTCGCAGGGTGTCTCCTGCACGGTTCCGGTCGGTAGACCTACACAGAGATAGCGGCGCACTGGGTCGCCGAAGGACAGCCCATCGACCGTCATCGTCGTGCCGTCCCAGACCGATCCGCTCCAATGCGTGTTCGATACCTCGATGCGAGGGGTCTCTTCGAACCCGTTCTCCTCGCCCTTGACGAAGTGGTCGAAGAAGGGGATCAGGCGATCGAACGCGATGTGCAGAGCCTCCCTGGAACCCGTGTCGGGCTCCGCGGCGGGGTGACCGATACCGCCGAGGTAGATCCAGAAGGGAACACCGTTGGCTTCGAGTCTCGGAGCGATGTTCAGCCATTGCTCGGCATCGAAGTAGCTGTCGTTCCATCCGTTCGCCAGGTACAGGGGCGTGCGGATGTTGTCGAGGCGATTGATCTCCGAGCGCAGGCGCAGCTGTTCCCGCGCGTAGGGCATCCCGACACCTGTGATCATCGCCAGGATCAGACGGTGGAACTCTTCAGAGATCTTGTTCGTCGGAACGGCCAGGGCCCAGGTGACCGCCGGGATGGTCAGCTTGGGAACATCGTTCGGGACCATAGCGGCGTAGAAGTCACTCGGACCAGCGAGAGGTGCGATCGCTTTTATGGCGGGATGGTTCAAGGTCGCGTACGCCATCGCATAGGAAGCGCCGTAGGAGGCTCCGACCTGTCCGATGTGGTCGACCCAGATCTCGGGAACATTCGCAGGGTCGTTCAGCCAGTTCACCGCGTCTAGGGCGTCCTGCCTCTCCTTCTCGCCCATCAGATCGATCTCGCCGCCGGTTTGGCCGAAGCCTCGCTGAGACCAGCGCAGCACGATGTAGCCGGCGTCCGTCAGACGGTGACGCGTTCCGCCATCGCTCGTGCGGCTTCCACCGAAACCGTGGTTGAGGATGATCGCCGGGTACGGCGGGGTTCCGTGCGTCGGAACCGACACCGACGCGTCGAGGATTATCGGGTTCCCGTCATCGTCGGGCATAGACGCCGGGATCTTGACGAGCCGTTCCTCGAACGGCTTGCTCGCGTTCGCGACGGTAACCGCCGGGAGGATGGATGCCGCGAGGGCGATGGCGAGGAGCGTTGCGGTCCTTCTCATCCCCAGAGATTCGCCCCGTCGAGCATCATCCCTGCCTCTGACCGCGACTTCAGAGTCCGAACTCGTCACGCATCGCGTCCTCGAGGCTCGAGTGCGAGTGAGCGAACCCGCTCTCCATCAGCCGATCGGGTATAGCTCGCTGACCGCTCAACAGCAGCACCTTCCCCAACTCACCTAGCAAGAGTTCCACCGCGAGACGAGGCGCCGGGAGGAAAGACGGCCGTCCCAAGGCTCGACCGAGGGTCTTGGCGAACTCGCGTTGCGGCACGGGGCCGGGGCCGGTGAGGTTCACGGGTCCCTCGAGATCGCTGGCGGCGAGATGCTCGAGTCCCCGAGTCACATCGTGCAGGCTGATCCAGGGCCAGAACTGCTTCCCCGAACCGAGAGGTCCGAACAGTCCGAGCCGTCCGAGCAGCAGCAACGGCGTCATGGCTCCGCTCTTGGCGGCCAGTACGAGTCCGATGCGCGGATGCACGACCTTGATCCCGGCGTCGCGTGCGGGTTGCGCCGCAGCCTCCCAGCGTCGAACCACCTCTGCGAGGAAATCGTCGCCACTTCCGGCGTCCTCGGTGAGTATCTCGTCTCCGCGATGGCCGTAGTAACCCACGGCAGCGGTTGAAACCAGTATGCGTGGAGGGTTCGTCAGCTTCGCCAAGCCGGTCGCCAGTGAGCGTGTCCCCTCCTCTCTGCTTTCGAGGATGCGTCGCTTCTTGTTCTCCGTCCATCGGGGGATGCCTCCACCGATGCTCTCTCCTGCGAGGTGGATCACCGCGTCGAAGCCTTCCAATGGGCTCGGATCCCAGTCGCCCTTCGGGTTCCAGCGCACCTGTTCCGGGGACGGCTTGGACCTGACGAGTTCCACGACCTCGTGTCCGCGGATCCTCAAGCGCGCGCACAATCGCGAACCGATTAGGCCGCTCGCCCCGGTTACCGCGATCCGCATCTTGCCGCGAGGTAACGGATCCTGCAGATCGTCCTTGGTCACCAGGTGTCGGTAGCGCAGCAGCGTTTCGATCTCGGTCCGTACCTGCCTCGTCACGAACGGCGGAACCACCTTGCCGACGGGAAGCGATGCAGCGACCGTGTCACTGAGCGCGGAGCGCGTATCGCCCAACGACTCGAAGTCATGCTGGTGGATCCACGATCCGAACGGACCCTGGCGTTGTACATCGGTGAAGCCGATCCCATCGTGTTCGATGTGCTCGGCTACCCACTTGAACCTGATCGGTCCCTTCCAGCCGTAGAAGACGGTGCGCGCGCCGGGCTCGATCCCTCCCGTGCGTTCCAGCAGGCGCATCTTCTGCCAGGGTGGGGCTAGCCGTTCGAAGCATCCCTCGTGCAGGTGATACGCCAGAACCTCCTCGAGGCTCGCGTCTACCTCGGTGCGACGGCCGACCTGGAACCGGCCGCTCACAGCAGTGCCTTCGGGATCTCGACTACGCGACTGCGCAGATACTCGCCGAGTCCCTTGGCCTGTGGATCAGGACGCGACGACGACGAGACCCCTTCGCCGAGGAGTCCGTGGAACACGAAGTTGAGCGCGAACAGGTTCGGAAACTCGAACCGTTCGATCGTCAGATCATCTGCCTCGCCACCCATGAGTTCCCTGATCCTCTCGATAGTCAGCGTGTGTCGCATCCACTCGTAGCGTTCGGACGAGTCGACCCAGAAGCCACAGTTGGCGTTGCCGCCCTTGTCGCCGCTGCGCGCGCCGACGAAGGTACCCAGCGGGTGCGGCTCGGTCGGACCGTCTGCGAGCTCGGCGACGCGCTTGCCCGCCGCAGCGAGTTCGTCCAACCGGTCTTCTGACCGCTTCGCTTCCTCGGGAGCGGGTTGGCCCGGGACCTGGTCGATGGCGGATCGTTCGCCTTCGAACACGACCTCCTCGTGGATCTCCGACTTCGGAACCAGGCATGGCCAATAGACGCCGTATGGCGTGCCGTCGCCGGGTGGGGCCGTCATCGTGAAGCCTGGGTAGCTCGCCAACGCCATCTCGGTCACGGCTCCAGAGAACGCTCGACCGACCTTGTTCGGATCGTGATCCTTCACATCGATCCGCAGTAGGGCGACCGCCTGGTCGTTGCGCGCAGCATCGCTCTTGTCCGAACGCACCAGGCGCACATCCGCGCTGCGGAAGGCCTCGTGCCCGCCGAGCTTGTCGAAGATGCTGCGTTCGACGAGTGCAGCTTTCGCATCGATGTCGAGTCCGGTGAGCACGAGTTCCATCCGATTACGGAAGCCGCCCAGGTAGTTGATGCACACCTTCGCATCCGGCGGCGCCGGCTCACCGCGAACGCTCGTGACCCCAACCCGGTTCGGAGCAAGTTGAGCGAGACGGATCGTGTCGAAGCGGGCGATCACATCTGGGTTCGCATACCGCGGTCCCGCGATCTCGTAAAGCAGCTGCGCGGTCACGGTTCCGACGCTGACCTCGCCGCCGGTTCCCTCATGTTTGGTAACCACGCAGGAGCCGTCACCAGCGAGTTCGACCAGCGGGAACCCGGGATGTTCCAGACCCTCGATCTGCGTGAAGAACGGATAGTTGCCGCCGGTCGCCTGCGCCCCACACTCGATGATGTGTCCCGCCACGACCGCACCCGCAAGAGCATCGAGGTCCTCGGCCGACCAACCGTGACGCCAGATCCCAGGGCCAACGACCAGCGCGGCATCGGTCACGCGGCCCGTGACGACGACGTCTGCTCCGAGATCGAGCGCTTTGGCGATCCCGAAGCCACCGAGGTACGCGTTCGCGCTCACAGGCTGAACCCCGGCCTCGTTCAGGGTCTGGCCGGTGTCGAGGTTGCGGAGGTCGTGTCCTGCGGCCTGAAGGTCGGGTAGTCGAGGCATCAGGTCGTCGCCCTCGATGTGAGCCACCTTGGCTGACAGACCGAGCTTCGCAGCGAGTTCGCGCACTGCTTCAGCGCATCCGGACGGGTTCAGGCCGCCCGCGTTCACCACGATCTTGATGTTGCGATCCAGGCAGGTTCCCAGGATCTGCTCGCACTGCTTCAGGAAGGTGCTCGCGTAGCCGCGGTTCGGGTCCTTCAGCTTCGAGCGGAACAGGATCAGCATCGTCAGCTCGGCCAGATAGTCGCCGGTGAGCACATCGATGGGGCCGCCCTCGACCATCTCTCTCGCGGCCGAGAGCCGGTCTCCGTAGAAACCCGAACAGTTAGCGATGCGTATGGGTTCTGCCATACCCCGAGGATAGGACCCCGCGGGCAAGCGGGGTCGCCGTAGGCTCACGACATGACCGAGATACGACGGCTGCGGGCCGACGAGTTCGATGAAGCGTTCTCGCTCGGCCGCCGCGCATTCCCGATGCAACCCGAATCGGATCGCGAGCGCCTACGGGACAGGTTCGTCCCCGAGATGTTCACGGGAGTCTTCGATGACGGACGCATGATCGGCCGCACGATCGAGCACCGGTTCGGACATCACCTGGGTGGCCGCGTCGTACCGGCTATCGGCATCGCGGGGGTCGCCGTCGATCCGACCATCCGCGGACGGGGCATCGGATCCCAGATGATGAACTGGGTTCACGAGCAGGCGCGAGGGGACGGGATCCCGTTCGCTTCCCTGTATCCCGCAACGCTGCCTATCTACAGGAACCTGGGCTATGGCGACGCTTTCCACCGAACGGCATTCACGGCCCGACTGGAGCGGCTGCCCTCGAAGCCGATCGGAACGGCGGTGGTGGAGTCCTACACCGACTCGGATGAGTCTGCCGTCCGCGATGCATACGACCGGTTCGCTTCGACTCAGGCTGGCATCGTCGCCCGTGACGACGATTGGTGGGAGCACAGGATCCTCGACCTGAAGACCACTCCTCAGCGCTATGTCGTTCGCGAGGAAGGTGAACTGGTCGGCTACTTCTTCTTCGACTTCGCTCCGGCAAAGGATGATTGGCGGCAGCGCATCGATGTGAAGGACATGGTTGCGCTGACACCGAGCGCTGGCTCAGCGATCCTCGCGTTCGCCGCCCTCCATCGTTCGACATGCTCGACCATCCACTGGACAGGACCGGCCAACGAGCCGCTTCAGTGGCTCCAACACGATCACGCCATCGAGTTGAGCCACGGCTTCAACGCGATGGCACGCGTCCTGGATGTTCCGGGCGCGATCGCATCGAGGGGATACTTCGAGGCGGTCGAAGCGGAGGTGTCGCTTGCGATCAGCGATCCCCGCATCCCGGATAACGACGGTCCTTGGCTGATCTCGGTCGTCAAGGGTGTTGGCTCGGCCGAGCCGGCCCGCTCTACCGATGGCTTCTGCACGATCCAGGCGTTCTCGTCCATGTTCACGGGGATGCTGTCTCCCGCCGACGCTCGTCGGGTCGGAGGGCTCTCCGCGGACGACGAGGCGGTCCGGAAGCTAACGGCGATCTTCGCTGGACCTACGCCTTGGTTGAGCGACTTCTACTGATCCTTCCGCAGAAGCGGAAGACATCGATCAGCAACCATAGAGACGTGCCGTTCGTCGGTTCCGCAACAGCCCCCCAGGATGTTCAACTCCGGCAGCCTGCTCAGAAGGGTTCCGTGGCGTTCAGCCAGATCGTGAGGATCGCCGTCATCCAGTTCGGTCGCCTCATCGAGTTCGGCGTGGCTCAACGCGGATGCGTTCGCTCGCAGTCCTCGGATACGGTTGGTCCAACCCTCGCCATCTAGAGCCGTTTCAAGGTGCGACGGGTGGGCGCAGTTGATCATGTAGTACGCCACCCGCCCGTCTGTCGCGTCGTCGACCAAGCTGATGGCGTTCTGAAGCGAATGCCCTGTCGGGAGCCGCCCATCCGTCTCGACCGTGAACGAGATCGCCACCGGCATGTCGTTGGCGAACGCCGCGTCCGCTATCCCGATCGCCTCTTCCACATAGTTCATGGTTATCGCGCAGACCATATCCACGCCTTCTTCGGCCATCGTCGCGATCTGGTGTGCGTGGTAGACGGAGGCCTCGGACCGGCTCATCTTGCGGTCGGCTCGGTATCCGTCGCCGCGGGGTCCCACACAGCCACTCAGCACGGTCGGCTCTCCGATGGATACCTCTCTGCGGACATCCTTCAGCAGTTGGATGGCGGCGCGGGTAGCAGAGTCGAGAGCGTGCTTGTCGTAGCCGATCCTGGCTGCCCAATCAGGATTGGCCCGCCAGGTGGGGCTCTCGTAGATGAACCCGGTTCCTCGTGCCGCTGCGATCTGCGCGAAAGACCTGTAGTAGCGGCGCAGAGCGTCCGAACCCCGTTCGGTTCGCAGCAGATCGAATGCCGCGAACTCCGGCAACTCGAATCCATCCCTGTAGATCAGCGTCGTCTCTATGCCACCGTCAGTGAGGAACGGGGCGCCAGAAGCCTGCGGCAAGCGGTGCTCGGCAACGCTCATATGGTCTCCTGCTGAAGGCGGGACGTCTGGTCCGGAATATACGCCGGACCTGACAGGAGTGGAAGCAACAGCCCCCGATCCCAGGCGAGGGGCCTAGAGAGCCGTCAGGAGCTCGGCGATCTGAACCGTGTTCAGAGCCGCCCCTTTGCGCAGGTTGTCACAGGCACTGAAGAAGCCGATCGCCTTGGTGTGGTTGCCGTCACCGCGGATACGACCGACGATCGCCTTGTCCCCGCCCGAGGAAGCTAGAGGTGTCGGGTAGCGGAATGCCGCCGGGTCGTCCTCGACGATCACCCCTTCGGCTTCCTGCAGGATGGCTCGGGCTTCCGCGGCGTCGATCTCGCGGTCGAATTCGACCCAGGCGCCGATGCCGTGCCCGACGACGGTCGGTATGCGTACGGCGGTCGCGAAGATGTCTATCGCGGCGTCCAAGATCTTGTTGGTCTCGCTAGAGACCCGACGCTCTTCGCTGGTGGTCCCTGCGGCGTCGAAGCCACCAACATGGGGAATCGCGTTGAAAGCGATGGGATGCTTGAACGCCGTTCCCGCTGGCACATCGAGCTGTCCGTCGCCGATCGCATCGCGCTGCGGCATGGCCTTCTCGAGCTGGGCGAACAGGTCCTCGACGCCGGCAACGCCCGCTCCCGAGGTCGACTGATACGAAGAGCAGATGACCCGTCTGGCGTTAGCTACCCGATGCAACGGGGCGAGAGGCAGGATCAGCGTCGTCATCGTGCAATTCGGGTTCGCGATCAGGCCCGAGTGGTTCAGAGCCGCGTCGGGGTTGATCTCTGGGATGACCAGCGGTACATCGTCCTGCAGCCGGAACTGCGCCGAGTTGTCGATGTTCAGGACCTTGTCGCGCACCTTGGGAACCCACTCGGCTGCAACCTCATCGGGGGTGTCCCAGATCGCGATGTCCATCCCCTCGAAAGCCGCGTCGCCGATAGCGACCACCGGGATCTGTTCGCCGGCGAATGTGACCGTTCGGCCATCTGCGCGACTGGCTACGGGACGCAGCGAAGCGAGGGGGAAGTTGCGTTCCTCGAGGATGCGAAGGACATTGCGTCCGACGGCTCCGGTCGCTCCTATGACTGCGATGTGCGGCTGGCTCAAGCGTCTACCTCTGGTGTTTCGGGGAAGGCGCCGTGGATGGCCCGCACGGCACGCTCGGTGTCGGTCTCGCGGACGACGACGCTGATCCGGATCGTAGAGGTCGAGATCATCTCGATGTTCACGCCGGCTTCCGACAGAGCCGCGAACATGTCGGCCGCCACACCTGGATGCGTCTTCATCCCGGCGCCGACGAGCGAGACCTTGGTGATCGACGCATCGAACTCAACCCCGTTCGCACCGATATCGGTCACATACGGCTCGATGATCGCGCGGGCGCGTTCGATGTCTTCCCGCGGCACCGTGAACGAGATGTCGGTCACGCCGGCGGTCGAAACGTTCTGGACGATCATGTCGACATTCACGCCACCTTCGGCGACCTGACGGAACAGTCGCGCGGCGACGCCGGGACGGTCCGGGACGCCATGTACCGTGACCTTCGCTTCGCTGGTGTCGTGAGTGACACCGCTGATGATCGCCTTCTCCACTGTGGAATCCTCCTCGGACACGATCGTGCCCGGGTCTTCACTGAAACTCGATGCGACCCTGATGGTCACTCCGTAGTTGCGTCCGTACTCGACGCTGCGAGCCATCAACACGCGCGCACCCGAGGCAGCCATCTCTAGCATCTCCTCGTAGGAAAGTTGCCGCAGCAGCCGCGCATCGGGAACGATCCGCGGGTCAGCCGTGTAGACGCCGTCGACATCGGTGAAGATGTCGCAGCGATCCGCCTCGAGGGCCGCCGCGAGCGCCACAGCGGTCGTGTCGCTTCCGCCTCGTCCGAGCGTCGTCACATCTAGCGTGTCGCTAGACACCCCTTGGAAGCCGGCGACGATGACGACCTTGCCCTCGTCCAAGGCTTCGCGGAGCCGGGTCGCGCGCACCTCTTTGATCTTCGCGCGGCCGTGTTCTGTGGTCGTGATGATCCCAGCCTGAGAGCCGGTGAACGAGGCTGCCTCGTGACCGAGATCGCTGATGGCCATCGCCAGCAGAGCCATCGAGATGCGCTCTCCGGCGGTGAGGAGCATGTCCATCTCTCGCCCCGGCGGCGTCGGCGTGATCTGCGCCGCCAGGTCGATCAGCTCGTCGGTGGTC